>JADGQK010000023.1 GCA_017881915.1 Chloroflexota bacterium
CCCTTGTCCGTCCTCGGTCGAAAGGCATCAGGCGCCCGGCCGTGCCATCCTTCGATCCCTGAAGGCGAGAATGGCTCCGGCCAGGAGCGGCCTCGGCGGGACCAGCCTACATCCTGGCCGGTTGCCGGAGTTCAAGGAGACGCGCCGGCTGGCTCATAGGATCGGCCAGCTGCAGGACCGCCCAAGTCGCATTGAACACGCGTAAATGCGATCGCGAGCCGTGGGCTGGCCCAGGTCCCCTCGGTCCGACGCTCGCCTTACGCGGCGCGTGGGGCCTCCTCGAGTCGGGGTGCGAGCGGTGAGCAGCCTTTCGCACAGCCCTGGTCGAGGGGCGCGCCGCAAACGCTGCGGTAACGACGACCAGCTGGAGCCGGATGCGCGCTGATCGGAGGGCCCCCACGCTGCAGGCACGCTAACCAGCCGGCCTTCGTACCTGCGGAGCCGCCTGCGCGACTACCATTGATGTCCCGTGACGACCATCGCCCCAAATGATTTTTCGCACCTGCACGTCCACAGCGAGTTCAGCCTGCTCGACGGCCTCGGGCGAATCAACGAGCTCGTCGACGGGGCCGCTCAGCTCGGGTTCGACTCTCTCGCCCTGACCGATCACGGTGCCCTGTATGGGGCCGTCGCCTTCTACCAGGCGGCCACGGCGAAGGGGATCCGGCCGATCATCGGGGTTGAGACGTACGTCGCCCGCCGGTCCATGGCCGACAAGGAGGGCAAGGCCGACGCCCAGCCCTTCCACCTGATCCTGCTGGCCGAGAACCTCGTCGGCTACCGTAACCTGTGCCGACTGATCACCGACGCTCACATCGACGGCTACTACTACAAACCCCGGATCGACCGCGAGCACCTGGCCCGCCATAGCGAGGGCCTGATCGGGCTGTCGGCCTGCCTCAGTGGCGAGATCCCGCGGGCCCTCGAAACCGACGACTGGGAGCTGGCCACCAAGCTGGCCGGCGAATACGCCGACATCTTCGGCCCGGAACGCTTTTACCTCGAGCTCCAGGACCACGGCCTGGCCGAGCAGCGCCGGCTGAACGAGCAACTCATCCGGTTGGCACCACAGGCCGGCCTGCCGCTCGTCGTCACGAACGACCTCCACTACGTCCGCCAGGACCAGTCCGAGGCCCACGACGTCCTGCTGTGCGTGGGTACCGGCAACAACCTCGATACGCCCGGTCGAATGCGTTTCGACACGAACGACTTCTGGCTGAAGTCGGCGGCCCAGATGGCGGCGCTCTTCCCCGACCAGCGTCAGGCGATCCTCAACACCCGCCGGATCGCCGAGATGGCGGGCGGCCTGGAGCTGCCCCTGGGCCAGACCCGGATCCCGCATTTCCCGGTGCCCGACGGCGAGACCGTCGAAAGCTGGCTGCGCCGGGAGTGCGAGCTAGGGCTGGCGCGGCGCTACGGCGGGGCCACGCCGGCGCTCCAGGCGCGCCTCGACTACGAGCTCGGTGTGATCCTCTCGATGGGTTATGCGGGCTACTTCCTGATCGTGGCCGACTTCGTCCGGTTCGCCCGCGAGCAGGGGATCCAGACCACCTGCCGTGGGAGCGCGCCGGGCTCGATCGTCACCTACACCCTGGGGATCACGCCGGTCGACCCGATCCTGTACGAGCTGCCCTTCGAGCGGTTCCTCAATCCGGACCGGGTGACGATGCCGGACATCGACGTCGACTTCGAGGACGGGCGGCGCGAGGAGGTCATCGCCTACGTCAGCCGCAAGTACGGCCAGGACCACGTTGCCCAGATCATCACCTTCGGGACGATGCTCGCCCGGGCCGCGGTGCGCGATGTCGGGCGGGTCCTGGGGATGAGCTACGGCGAGGTGGACCGGATCGCCAAGGCGATCCCGAACCAGCTCGGGATCCGGCTCGACGAGGCACTCCAGTCGACCCCGGCCCTGCGCGAGATGGCCGTCGACCCGCAGGTCGGCCGGCTGCTCGACCTGGCCCAGCACCTCGAGGGCGTCGCCCGGAACGCGTCGACCCATGCCGCCGGCGTGGTGATCAGCCGTGAACCGTTGACCGAACTGATGCCACTCCAGAAGGCGACCAACTCGGACGGCCTGATGACCCAGTTCGAGATGCACGCGGTCGAGGCCCTGGGCCTGCTCAAGTTCGACTTCCTGGGCCTGTCCAACCTGACGATCCTGCGCCAGGCGGTCGAGCTGATCCAGGCGAACCGCGGCGTGGCCATCGACCTCGACCAGATCCCGCTCGACGATACGACGACCTTCGAGCTGCTCGCCTCGGGCGAGACGACCGGCATCTTCCAGCTTGAGTCGGCGGGCATGCGCCGCTACGTGCGCGAGCTTCGGCCGACGTCGGTCTACGACCTGGCCGCGATGGTGGCCCTCTACCGGCCGGGCCCGATGGACAACATTCCCGCGTACATCCGGCGCAAGCACGGCCAGGAGCCGGTGACCTACCTCCACCCGCTGCTCGAGCCGTACCTCAAGAAGACCTACGGGATCTTTGTCTACCAGGAGGACATCATGGCCTCCGCGATCGCCCTGGGCGGCTTCACCGGCCCGGAGGCCGACACGCTCGGCTATGCGATCCGGAAGAAGAAGTCGAGCGTCCTCCGGTCGATGAAGGACCAGTTTGTCCGGCAGGCCGCTGAACGCGGCGTGCCGGCCGCGACGATCGATGCCGTTTTCACCGCCTTCCAGCCGTTCGAGCGCTACGGCTTCAACAAGGCCCACGCGACGTGCTACGGGCTGGTGGCCTACCAGACGGCCTACCTCAAGGCGAACTACACCGTCGAGTACATGACCAGCGTCCTGACCGCATCACGCGACAACGCCGAGAAGGTCGCCGCCGCGATCGCCGAGTGCCGCCGCCTGGGGATCGAGGTCCGGCCGCCGGATATCCGGAGCTCGGGGGTGGAGTTCTCGGTCGAAGGCGACGCGATCCGGTTCGGCCTGATCGCCGTCCGCAACGTCGGCCAGGGGGCGATCGAGTCGATCATCGGGGCGCGCGCGGATGGAGAGTTCCGCTCGATCACGGATTTCTGCGAGCGGATCGACCTGCGCCTCGGCAACAAGCGGGTTCTCGAGTCGCTCGCCCGGGTTGGCGCCCTGGCTGCGTTCGGCCACCCGGCCCAGGTCCTGGCCGGCCTCGACGACGCGATGAGCGCGGCGAGCGCCACCCAGCGCGACCGGCTCACCGGCCAGGTCTCGCTGTTCGACCTGGCCGCCGGCGATCCGGCCCTGCTCGACGCGCCGCTGCCGAGGGTGACCGAGGCGCCGACCCGCGAGCGGTTGCGTTGGGAGAAGGAGCTCCTCGGGCTGTACCTCTCGGATCATCCCCTCAAGGAGATTGCCGAGGCCATTGGGCCGTTCGTCAGCGCCTACTCGGGCGACCTCCGCGATGAGTCGCTCGACCAGCAGCGGGTGGTGGTGTGCGGAATCGTGACCGGCGTGCGGACGGTGATCACCAAGGCCCGGGCAACGATGGCGATCGCGACCCTCGAAGATCTCCAGGGTTCGATCGAGGTTGTCGTCTTCCCGCGCCTGTATGAACTGACCCGGCCAACCTGGATCGAGGGCCAGATCCTGCTCGTGTCGGGCCGGGTCGATCACAAGGGCGAGGAGGTGTCCCTGCTGGCGGACCTCGCCGTGAACTGGGACGAGGCCCTGGCGCGCGGCCCGGCCTCGTTTGCATCCGAGGTCGCGGCAGTCGACCGGGGCCGGAACCGCGGTTCCAATGGCGATCGCGGCGGCTGGCGGCGGGGCCCGGATGGCCGACCGGAACGGGGCGCCGTCCCGACCCCCGTTGCGGCGGAGCCGGTGGCCGTTGGCCCCGGCCGGGTTGGCCCGATGCCCGGCAACGTGCTGGTCAGCCCCCTGCGCGGAGGACAGCCCGTGGCGGTCGTTGCTGGAGGGTCGATGCCAGACCTGCCGGCGATCCGCCCGGCAGAACCGTTCCCCTTCGATTCCGAACCGTTCCCCTTCGATTCCGAACCGGCCCTGCCCGATGATGCCCGCGGCCTGGCCCGGGCGGCGGCCGGGGCCCCAACCGTGCCCACCGAGGCGAGCGCTGACCGGGTCCTCCACGTCAGGTTCATCGGCGGCGCCACCGCCGAGCGGACGATGGAGGAGCTGCGGACGCTGATCCGGGCCCGACCGGGCGCGACGCGGGTCGTTCTTCACGTTCCGGGCGTGCGCGGCGGCGAGCTGCCGATGGAGCTGCGCAGCGGCGTTGCCTATGACGCGGACCTGCTCGCCGAAGTGACCCGTCGTCTCGGGTCCGGCGTCGAGCTCCAGCTCGGCTGACCGGGCGCATCCGCGGCGGATCGGGAGCCGTGTCCGCCGTGGGTCAGGCCGGGTCGGCCGGCGGCGTGGGCTCGCCCTTCATCTCCTGGACGGCCGAGAAGCGGTCGGCGAATTCGCCCCGGAGCTTGGCCAGGGCGGGCGGCTCGAGGTCGAGCTCGAGGGCGATCTCATCGACCGTGAAGCTCGCAGCGGCGTCGATCGAGCCGTTGATCGCGGCCACCGCGAAGCAGGCACGCAGGATGTCGAGGCGCTGCTCCGTCGTCGAGACCGCCCGGAATTCGCGGGTCACGAGGTAGTCATCCGTGCCCCCAGTCGCGAGCGCCTGGAGTTTGGCAGTCTCGACCACCAGCGCAGCTTCGGCCGGATCCAGGCCCGTCTGCTTCACGAGGGCCTGCTCCATGTAGCGCGATGCCTCCTCGCTGACGTGCATATCGGCGCTGGCCGCCCGGGCGATGACGTAGGCCGCGCAGGCGACGAACCGGGCGCGATCCGGAGGCAGGTCGTCGATCCGGGCGATGATCGCGCGGACCATCTCCAGTTCGGCCACGGAGCCGGCCCCCGACGTGTCGTGCGCATGGGCGGCGGAGCCCTCGGTGGGGAAGAAGCGGCGCAGGAAGCTCATCGGTCCTCCGGTAGGGGAGCAACGCGGAAGGATCCGCGCGAGTTCTGCCGCCGAGTCTAGCGTGAGATGCCCCGGCCCAGATAACTGGGCCGGGGCATTCGGGAGGGGGAGGCGCGGGACTACGAGGCGGACGGCGCCACCGACGGAGCGACGGAAGGAGCGACCGACGGTACGACCGACGGTGCGACGAGGCTGGGGGCCGTCGAGGCGGGTGCGCTGGCCGGTGCGCTGCTGGGCGCGACGGACGGGACGATCGTCGGAGCCGGCGTGGGGGAGGTTGTGCAGGCGGCAAGTGCAGCCAGGAGGGAGACGGATAGGGCGGCGGTGCTGATTGCTCGTTTCATCGGGGACCTCAAGCGCGGGGTCGGCCATCTCGTTCGGCCAACAACATTCCCGACTGATCCTGACAGCGCTTCCTGATGAAGTCCTGAAGGGTGCCAGTCACGTGCCTGCCGCGTGCCTGCCGCGTGCCTGCCGGCCGGGCCCGGATTGCGCCGAGCCCCGATCAGGCCGGTCCCTTCAGTGCTGGATGGCCGCGGCCTGCAGGGTGCGGGCGAGGTCGGCCGAGAGACCCTCCGTGGCGGAGATGCCGATGGGCGTTGCGCCGAAGATCCGGGTGTAGAGGACGCACGCCACAAGGTACGTCCCGGCCGCGCTCGGGTGGCTGCCGTCGTCCTGCCACAGGACCACCGACGGATCCTGCTGAACCACCGTTTGCCACGCCTGTCCGGCAGGCGCGACCGCAACGCCGAGCTCGGCGCCGATCGCGCCATAGCCCTGATTGACGGCGGCCTGCATCGCACCGTAGTCGAGACCGTGGTCGGGCCAGCCATCCCGGTGGGCCCAGGTCTGGAGCAGGATCGGCGTTGCGCCCGCGGCCCGCACGATGCCGACGAGCACCCGGGCCGCCGGGTACATCTGGCCCTGGCGGTCCGCCTCGAGCGAAGGGATCTCGCTCTGCTCCTGGAGGACCACGAACTGCCAGCGCGAACCGCTGATCGCATTCACCGATGCCGGCGAGGCGGCGTGGTTCGCCAGCGTTTCGCCCCCGTTCGCGACCATGCTCGTCTCGACGTTCTGGCCGCCGGCCCGGGCGATATCGCGGAAGACGGCTGGCAGGTCATTGACGTACGTGTAGCTGTTACCCAGGAAGAGCACGCGAACGCACGCGGCGCGGGTGAACGGGCTGCACGATGCCCCAGCGAGGCGAGCCACGCCGAAGGCCCCGAGGGCGATGAGGATCCCGACGCAGAGCACGAGCAGGCGCCCGACGGTGCGGTTCATCGCACAACCCGAGGCAGAGGACGCATCCGGGCAATCACCCGACCACCGTGGCCCCCGGGCTGGGAGCCGCGCCATCACCTGAAAGTGCCGGATGCGCATCCGGCGGGCCCCGGAGCGAGGCTAGACTTCGAAGGCCCCATGAGCGGGTGCGTGGCGGCTACGAGCGGAGGGAGGTTTGATGGACACCGAGGAGCTGGTCCGTCGCTACGGCGAGGCCGTGGCGCGCAACGACTTCGACACGATGAAGACGATGCGCCATCCAGACTGGCACGAAGACTGGCCGCAGTCGGGTGAACGAATCCCCAGCCACGAGGCCTACCGAACGATCCACGAAGACTTTCCCGGGGGCATGCCGCGCGTCGACCTGCAGCAGGTCGCGGGCGCCGAAGATCGCTGGGTGATGACACCAAGCATGACGATCCAGCGAATCGCGGGCAGCGGGGATGTCTGGTTCATAGAGGGGCTCAACACGTATCCGAGTGGCGAGGCGTACCACCTCGTGCAGCACCTGCGCCTCCGCGATGGCCGTGTCTGGCGCGCCACCACCTACTTCGCCCCGCCGTTCGCAGCCCCCGCCTGGCGAGCGTCGCTGGTGGTCCCGATCACAGCAGCGGGTGCGTCGGATCGATGACGCGGATGCCGGACCGCCTCAGACGAGTGGGATGAAGCGAGCCGTGAAGTGGCGGAGGGCCGCCGGTTCCGACGCAATCCGGTAACCGCGCAGGTCGGCAGCTCGAGCACCGACCGCCCGGACGACCTCGATGACGTAGTCGACGTGGCTCTGGGTATACGTTCGGCGCGGAATCGCAAGCCGAACGAGGTCCATCGCCGCCGGCGTCTCCGACCCATCCGGGTGCCGCCCGAACATGACCGTGCCGATCTCGCAGCCGCGGATCCCACCTTCGACATACAGCGCGACGGCGAGCGCCTGGCCCGGGTATTCGAGCGGCGGAATGTGCGCCAGCATTGCTCGGGCATCGATGTACACGGCGTGACCGCCGACCGGCAGGACGATCGGGATCCCGGCTGCGTCGAGCGCATCTCCGAGATAGGCCGTCGAGCGAATCCGGTAGCGGAGGTAGTCCTCGTCGACGACCTCGCGCAGCCCCTGGGCGATCGCTTCGAGATCGCGGCCCGCCAGACCGCCGTACGTGACGAAACCCTCGGTGAGGATGAGCAGCGTCCGGCACTTCTCGGCGAGGGCGTCGTCGTTCATCGCCAGCCAGCCGCCGATGTTCGCGAGGCCGTCCTTCTTCGCGCTCATCGTCATCCCATCGGCGAGGGCGGCGAAGTCGCGGACGATGTCGATGACTGACCGGCCGGACTGCCCCTCTTCCCGCTCGTGGATGAACCAGGCGTTCTCGGCGAACCGGCACCCGTCGAGGAAGAGTGGCACGCCATACCGATCGCACACCGCTCGCACGGCCCGGAGGTTGCGCAGCGAGACGGGCTGCCCGCCGCCCGAGTTGTTCGTGATCGTCACGAAGACGACCGGGACGTCCGCCGCCCGCTCGGCGAGGAGCCGGTCGAGCGCATCGATGTCCATGTTCCCCTTGAACGGGTGGACCGTCGCCGGCTCGCGACCCTCCGCGATGACGAAATCGACGGCCTCGGCACCGGTCGCCTCGACGTTCGCCCGCGTCGTGTCGAAGTGGGTATTGTTCGGGATAACCTTGCCCGGGCCGCCGATGACGCTGAAGAGGATCTTCTCCGCGGCTCGACCCTGGTGGGTCGGGATGACGTGCTTGAACGGGAAGAGCGCCTGGACGCTCTCGAGGAACGCGTACCAGCTGGGGCTGCCTGCATAGCTCTCGTCGCCATGCTGGATTGCCGCCCACTGGTCGCGGCTCATCGCGCCGGTTCCGGAGTCCGTGAGGAGGTCGATGAGGACGTCCTCCGCGTGCACGTTGAACAGGTTGTAGCCGGCTGCCTCGACGGCCCTGGCACGCTCGACGCGCGTGGTCAGGCGGATCGGCTCAACCGCGTGGATCCGGAACGGCTCGATGATCGTGCGCCAGCCATCCATCGCGGCGAGGATACGCCGCCCGACCGCGCGACACGGCGACGGGGACGCCGGCCCCGTCTCTCAGGTCGTGCCCAGCTTCGTCCGGGATCTAACGGAGGCGGAACGTTCGCCGATGGTTGTCGGGCGCGTCGTGGTTGACGTCCCACTCGGCGCATTTCATTTCCCAAGCACGAATGAGGTCGCCCTCAACGGTGTTTGAGCGGCGACCAGAGCCCAAGACGCAGGCGCCGTTCAGGTGTGGTGGGTTCGATCTCCGTTCAGCTGTTACGTCACATTCCGGGACGCCGCCAGCCCGGCGACGACCTGACGCGTCTTGATCAGCTGACGAACCATTGCCCGACCGTAGCGCATGGCGGCGAATCGAGAGCGATAGAACCTCAGGCTCGGCGTCATGACCCCCCCGTACTGGGCCATGTGTTCGCCTGCTCCACCCAATTCGCAGCGCAGCACGCCCTGCGCTCGCCAGTAACGCATCGCCTCCCACCAGAGGAGCTGGGTCGGGTGGGAACGCGACTTCTGATGAAATGAGGCGGTACCCCAGATCACGGCGTTCTCGTTGCGGGCAACGACCACGCCCGTGGACAAACTGAGACCATCGAGTCCGCGGACCCGGAGCAGAAGGATCTGGCCGGTAGGCTGCAAAGCCACGGCGAGCTGGCGCACGCGCTCGGCGCTGTAGGTAGGCACGAGGCCCTGCCTGGCGAAGACATAACGCAACTGTTCGTGGTACTCATCGGCGAAATGGAGGTCGGTCACAACCTCCGCGTGAAGCCCCGCGCGAATCGCCTTGCGGATATGCTGGCGAGTCTTCGGGTGCATCCGAGCGAGTATCTCCTCTTCGCTCGCCGCCAAGTCGACGACATACGTGATGTACGGGTCCACGCAATAGCCCAGGCCGGCCATCTGCTCAGCCGTCAGATGCTTGTCGGCCAGTTCGACGTGGAGGCAGCGAAGCGCTCCAAAGGCGAACGGCAGGAGTGCTTTGGCGGCTGCTGTGCGGTCTACCCCGGGCTCGAGGAGAAAGCCCATCCGTTCGGTCGCCCAGCCACGGAGCGGGCTTCCCAGGATTCGAACTCCGAACCGCTGGACGATCGCACCCACGAAGTGGCCGACCGGCCGTCCATCGGCGCGCAGGACCGCAACGACCGGCTCGGCGTCCTGCGACGCGGCGAGGAAGGCGAGCCACGCTGATCCATGGAACACCTCCGCGTCCGGATAGTGTTTGACGATCGCCTCCCAGGCGACTGGATCGTAGGGCAGTCGTTCGAATACCAGCTCGCCTTGCGCCCGATCGCTCACATTGACACCGACCGCGGTCGGAATCCAATCCCGAGACAACGTCGAGCCCGATAGGCGTTCTGGTGCTGTCAGAGGGGGACCTGCCATGGGCAACGGACCAGCTTCGACGAGGGGTTGGCGACGGTGAGCTACGAAGCGTCGTGCTTCTACGACTCGTGCCAAAGGATGATCTGGTATCGCGCTGGTCGCTATGGGACGAATGCGCTACGAACCTCGTGGGGGTCGTACTGGGGCGGGAAGCGGTCGCGGCGGGCAGAAGACCGGCCTTCGTGAGCAACAAATGCAGGCTCAACGGTGCCGGCCCAACGGCGTTTGATGCTCTCGCGCTCCATCGAACGCGGTGTCTCCAAGCGCTTGGTCCCGGAGGAGGGAGTCGAACCCTCATGCCCTTGCGGACAATCGATTTTGAGTCGATCGCGTATGCCATTCCGCCACTCCGGGCCGAGTGCCAGTGTAGGCGAGTAGTGGCCTGGTTCCGCTGGCGATGGCGCGGGCGAGGTCGGCGCGGCGGCTATTTGCGGTCGTCGTCGTTGATCGATGGCTGGACCGGCTCGTCAGGAGCACCAACTGCGCCAGGATCTCTGGAGGACCCGCCGCGGATCCGCCTCGGGAACCAGCGCCGATCGACCGCCGTCTGGGCGGGCGACGATGATAGACTCGGCCAGCCTTCCCATCGCGCTCCGGAGGAGCCCTTCGATCGTGGGGGACCTTCGAACGACTGCGACTCCCGACGACGGTCCACAGCGGCGCGACCTGATCCTTGTCGAGCGGGCGCAGGCAGGCGACCTAGCGGCCTTCAATGACCTGGTGACCTGCTACCAGGACCAGCTCTTCGGCCTCGTGGCGCGAATGGTGCCCGACCATGACCAGGCTTCGGACGTGGTCCAGGAGGCGTTCTTCTCGGCGTACCGGAACCTCGACCGATTCCGGGGCGGCAGCGTCAAGAGCTGGCTGTGCCGGATCGCGATCAACGCCGCGATGGACCTCCAGCGCGCCCGCAAGCGGCGGCCCGTCCAGCCGTATCCCGAGCTCGAGGATGATTCGTGGCAGCCACCGACCGGCGAGGAAGCCGATCCAGAGCGCCAGGTGGTAACGGGCGAGCGCGTTCGGGTCCTGACCGCGGCGCTCGCGGCGATCGGCGACGACCAGCGTGCGGCGATCGTCCTGTACGACGTCGAAGGGTACGACTACACCGAGATCGCCCAGTTGACGGGGGTCAGCCTGGGCACCGTAAAGTCGCGGATCCATCGCGGCCGGCTCGCCCTGCGGCGAAGTCTCGAGGACCACATGGAACTGTTCCGTGGTTGAGCGCGTCCGATGACCATGCCTGCCCCAGCCCACATCAGCCCTGACCACGACGAGACGCTCATCGCGCAACTCGCCGCCGCTGACTTGACCGGGCCTGTGGCCGCCGCCGCCCGGGATCTCGTGGCCGCCTGCCCGGCCTGCGCCGAGCTCCATGCCGATCTGCGCTCGATCATGGCCGCCACCGCCAGCCTGCCGGCCCCCCGCCGGACGCGTGACTTCCGCCTGACCGACGCCGACGCGACGCGCCTGCGCGGCCGGGGCTGGCGGCGCCTTCTTGGTGGGTTCGGTGAACCGCGTCTGGCCTTCACGAAGCCCCTGGCCACCGGCCTCTTGACGCTCGGGATCGCCGGGCTCGTGTTCGCGCTGGCGCCATCATTCCTGGCCACGGCTGGCCTGAGCATGACCTCGGCGACGGCAGCGACGGCGGCGCCGGCCTTCGCCCCGGCGCCGGGTGACGCTGGCGCGGCAGCGGGATCGTCCCAACAGGGCACGAAGCAGGATTTGGCGGCTTCACCGGCGGCCTCGGCGGTCGCATCCGCGCCCGGGCCATCGACCGCGGCCGTCTCGATCCCCGTGTCAGCGCCGACCCCGCAAGTGTCGACCGTCGCTGGCCCGGCGGGACCATCCGGTGCGCCGACGGCACTTGGCTTCGGTCGGGAGAGTGCGTCGCCGTCGCCCGCCGCGGCTCCGCCCGACAACAACTTCTCCGCCGGCACGTTGGGAAGTGGGGCGACCGCGCCGCCCGCCGGGCCATCACCAATGCTCGTCGTCTCGGTCCTGCTGCTCGTCGCTGGAGTCGCCCTGTTCCTGCTGCGCTGGGCCGCCCGCCGTCCTGGGTGACCGGGGACTCTGCCTCGCGGCCGGCCGGGCCCGCCTGCCGGGTACACTGACGGGACCGTCCCCGTCTTGCCGCCCAGCCGAGGCCTGCCGATGGAACGCCTGATGCTGCTCGACGGCAACGGGCTCATCTACCGCGGATATTTCGCCCTGATCAACACGCCCCTGACCACGTCAAAGGGCGAGCTGGTCAACGCGGTCTTCGGGTTCTGCAACATCGTCCTGCGCGGGTTCCAGGACATCCAGCCGGACTACGCCGCGATCGCCTTCGACCTGCCCGGGCCCACCTTCCGCCATGAGCAATTCGCCGCGTACAAGGCGACCCGCCAGAAGATGCCCGACGACCTGCGCGACCAGTTCCCCAAGGTCCGTGACGTGGTCAAGGCCCTCCGCATTCCCGTCTACGAGCTGGCCGGTTTCGAGGCGGACGACGTGATCGGCACGCTCACGGTCGAGGCCGAGGAACGCGGCCTGGATACGACGATCGTGACCGGCGACCTCGACATGCTCCAGCTCGTCACCGACCGGACGCGCCTGATGACGACCCGGATGGGCGTCCAGAACACCGTGATCTACGATCCGGCCCGGATCGCGGAGCGCTACGGCCTGCGCCCCGACCAGATGATCGACTTCAAGGCGCTCAAGGGCGACTCGACCGACAACATCCCGGGCGTACCCGGCGTGGGCGAGAAGACCGCCGCCAAGCTGATCGCCCAGTTTGGAACGCTTGACGGCCTGTATAAGCATCTCGAGGAGCTGAATCCCCCGCGTCTGCGCGCGCCGCTGGGCGAGGCGAAGGACCAGGTCATGCTGGGCCGCGAGCTGATGCGGATCGTGCGCGACCTGCCGGTCAAGCTCGATCTCGACGCCGCCCGTCTCGGCGACTACGACCGGGAGACGGTGATCCGGCTCTTCCGTGAGTTCGAGTTTCGAACCCTGATCGAGCGACTGCCAGCGCTCCGCGGCGAGCGGGCCGACGAGAGCGCTGCGGCGATCCGGGGCACGCTGGCCGGTGGCGACCCGATGCGTGCCGCCCAGGTGCCCGGCGCGACCCCGCGCGGCGCGACCGGCTGGGGCGCCGGTGAGGGCCTCCGGCGCGACCGTCGAACGCCCGACGGTGAAGGCTCGGGCCTCCAGCTTGCGCTCGATTTCCCGTCGGTGGATGGCGCCGCCAGCCAGGAGGCTCCGACGATCGAGGTCGACCGGCCGCTTGGCAGCGCGGTCGAGTCGCCAGACAGTCGACCTTCGCTGGACCTGGCCGTCGCACTGGCGGCCGCGATCGACGATCCGGCGGCCCGGATCGAGGTGATCGCGGGGGAGGGGATCGAGCGGATCGAACCGTGGCTGGCCGCCCAATCGGCCGTCGGCGTCGCGCTGCTGGCCGACGACCCGCGCCCGCGCAAGGGCACGCCGCTCGCCCTGGCCCTGGCCGGCCTCGACGGCCGAACGGTCGCGGCCGAGGGACCGGCCGACGTCAGCCGGTTGCGCTCGATGGTCGAGCGGCTCGAGATCCCGATCGTCGGCCACGAGGTGAAGCCGCTCCTCGTCGCCCGCTTCGCCGAGGAGCCCGGGAGCGAGCCAATTGCGATCGCCTTCGATACCCAGGTCGCCGCGTACATCCTGAACGCGTCGCTGCGCAGCCAGTCGATCGCCGATGTCGTCGCCGAACAGCTCGACCTGATCCTGCCACCGGCCAAGGACCTGCCGCCGTTCGCCCGGGCTGGTCTCGAGGCGCTCTCGGCGGTCGCCGCCCGGGTGCCATTGGAGGCTGCCCTCGAGCGCGAGGGCCTGGACCGCCTGTTTCGTGAGATCGAGCTGCCCCTGATCCCGGTCCTGGCCCGGATGGAGGCCACCGGCGTCGCGCTCGACGGGGAGGCCCTGCGGACCCTGGCCGACGAGTTCGCCATCGAGATCGCCCGGCTCGAGGCGGAGGTCTACGCCAGCGTCGGCCACGAGTTCAACCTGGGCAGCCCGAAGCAGCTCGAGCAGGTCCTCTTCTTCGAGCTCAGCCTGCCCAAGGGCAAGAAGACGAAGACCGGCTACTCAACCGACGCTTCGGTGCTGGAAGACCTGCGGGGCGTCCATCCGATGGTCGCCAGCCTGCTCGACTGGCGGACGTACACGAAGCTCCGCTCGACCTACGTCGAGGCGCTGCCGACCCTGATCGCGGCCGACGGCCGGCTCCACACGACATTCCACCAGGCCGTCGCGGCCACCGGCCGCCTGAGCTCGTCGGATCCGAACCTCCAGAACATTCCGATCCGGACGCCGCTCGGCCGGCGGATCCGGCGGGCATTCGTGGCCGGCGCACCGGACGTGACCCTGGTCGCCGCCGACTACTCCCAGATCGAGCTGCGGATCCTGGCCCACGTGTCGGGCGATGAGCATCTCCGCGACGCCTTCGCGCGGGGCGCCGACATCCATCGGGAGACGGCCGCCCGGGTCCTCCACAAGGCGCCCGAGGACGTCACCGGCGACGAGCGCTCGATGGCCAAGATGGTCAACTTCGGGATTGCCTACGGGATGAGCGACTTCGGCCTGTCGAGCCGGGCCAACATCCCCCGGGCCGAGGCCCAGGAGTTCATCAACACCTACTTCGCGACCTACTCGGGGATCAGCTACTACATGCTCCATATCAAGGAGGTCGCCCGACGCCAGGGCTTCGTGACCACCCTCCTCGGACGCAAGCGGGCAATCTCCGAGCTCGACGCGCGCAATCCCACCTTGCGCGCGGCCGGCGAGCGGATGGCGATCAACATGCCCATCCAGGGCACGGCCGCCGACATCATCAAGATCGCGATGATCCGCCTCGACGAGCGCCTCCACGAGGGCGGCTTCCGGGCGCGGCCGCTCCTCCAGGTCCACGACGAGCTCCTGCTCGAGGTGCCCCGCGACGAGTTGGACCGGCTCATCCCGGTGCTCCGGGCCACGATGGAGACGGCCCTGGCGCTCGATGTGCCGCTGACGGTCGACGTCAAGGTCGGGGACGACTGGGAAGGGATGACGATCCGGCCGCGCGAGGACGCAGCGTCGCCCGATGCCTGAGTTGCCGGAAGTCGAGACCATCGCCCGCGACCTGCGGCCGCGGATCGTTGGTGCGGAGATCAGCGCGGCGCGCTCGTCCTGGTCGCGGACCCTGCGGACCCATGACCCCGAGGCGTTCGACGCCGCCGTCCGTGGCCGCCGGATCGAGGCAGTGAGCCGGCGTGCCAAGCTGCTCGTGATCGAGCTCTCGGGGAATGTGGCCCTGACGGTCCATCTGAAGATGACCGGCCAGCTGTTCGTGGTCCCAGCTGGCGCGTCCGTGGATCCGTATGTCCGGCTCGTGCTGGCCTTCGCCGACGGTCGTGAGTTGCGCTTCCGGGACATCCGCAAGTTCGGCCGGGTGGGATTCTACCAGCGCCATCCCGGCACCGGCGAGCTGGTCCACGAGCCGGGCGGCAGTGCCGTCTTTGCCGGCCATGGGCCAGAGCCACTCGATCCCGCGTTCAGCGTGGCCGTCTTTCGGCGTCGCCTTCGCTCACGCAAGGGCCGGCTCAAGCCGCTTCTGCTGGATCAGGCGTTCATCGCCGGGATCGGCAACATCTACGCCGACGAGGCGCTGTGGGCCGCGCGCCTCCACCCGCTTCGGTCGGCGGATCAGTTGCGGCCGGCCGATGAGCGCCGGCTGTACCTCGCGATCCGATCGATCCTGGCCGAGGCGATCGAGCGGCGCGGCAGCTCCATCGACGACTACACGGCGCCCGACGGTGACGGCGAGATGCAGGAGCGGCTGCAGGTCTACCAGCGCACGGGCGAGCCGTGCCCCCATTGCGGGCGGCCGGTCCGGCGGATCGTGATCGGTGCCCGGTCGACCCACTTCTGCTCATGGTGCCAACGCCTGCCAGGGGGCGATCGACGGGCGTTGGAACGGTCCGGCGGGATCAGGATCCTGCGGACGATGACCGGCCGTCGCCCGGTCGTCGAGGATTCCGGGGTCGCCGCCACGACCAGGCGCACGAAGACCGCCGCCGCCACCCGCCGTGCCGCCGCCCGATCGTACGCCGTCGCCCGGGTCGGCTGATGTCGCTCCTGCGCTTCGAGAAGGTGACCCGCGAGATCGGCACGTTCGTGATCCTCGATGCGATCGAGGCGGCGATCGCGTCGGGGGACCGGATCGGCCTGGTCGGGCCCAACGGCGCCGGCAAGACGACCCTCCTGCGGATCGCCGCCGGGATCGACGAACCGGACCTCGGCTCGGTCAGCCTGAAGCGCGGCCTGACCCTCGGCCTGCTGGCGCAGGAGGCCCATTTCGACGTCGCCTTCATGGCCGCGCCCGATCTCCGCAGCGCGGTCCGCTCGGCCGCGGCCGATCTGCTCGACCTGGCGGTCCGGCTCCGTGAGCTGGAGCATGCCCACCGGGTCGAGGAGCCCCTGTATGCCGAGCTCCAGCATCGCTTCGAGGTCCTCGGCGGTTACACCCTCGACCAGCGAATCGACGAGACCCTATCGGGCCTGGGCTTCACCCGCGACGAGTGGACGAAGCCGCCCGGTGCCCTGTCGGGCGGTGAGCAGACCCGGGCGGCGCTCGCCCGACTGGTGATCGCCGATCCCGACCTGATGCTTCTCGACGAGCCGACCAACCACCTGGACCTCGGAGCGCTCGAATGGCTCGAGGAGCGCCTCCGCCGTCGGAACGGGGCACTTCTCGTCGCCTCCCACGATCGGGCCTTCCTCGATGCGACCGTCGACCGTGTGTGGGAGCTGCGTGACCGCCGGCTCACCGTCTTCCGAGGTGACTATGCCGCCTACCACCGCCAGCGGATCGAGCGTGACGCCCGGCTCGACAAGGACGTCTCGACCCAGGCCGAGCAGATCGTCCGTGAGCAGGAGCTCGTCCAGCGTTATCGCAGCCACCGCAAGTACGCCAAGATGCATGAGCACGAGGCGCGCCTGGCCCGTCTCCAGGAGGCCCGAATCGAGGCCCCGAAGGCGGCCCGCAAGTTGCGCCTGCCGACTGCCTCGCTCGTCGGCGCCGGCGGTCCATCGCGGTCGGGTGAGATCGTCGTCCGGGCTGAGAACCTGGTCGTCGGCTATCTGCCGCGCTTCCGGCAGGCTCATCCCGCCGATTCGGTCGAATCCGGTGCCGCCAGCGGACCGGAGGCCGCGGCGACCCCCCCGGCCGTGCCGGCCGAGCCGCTGGCGGTTGCCCGGGTCCCGTTCCTGGCCGCCCAGCGTGGCGACCGGATCGGGATCGTCGGGCCAAACGGCGCCGGCAAGACCACCCTGCTGCGAACGATCGCAGGCGACCTGCCACCGCTCGACGGCCTGTTGACGATTGGGATGGGCGTGTCGATCGGCTACCTCGCCCAGCTCCGCGACGCCGCGATTCCCGGCGAAACCGTCCTCGGCGCCCTGACCTCCACGATCTCGATCACCGAGGGCGAGGCGCGGAGCTACCTCGCCCGCTTCCTGTTTCGGGGCGACGACACCCTCAAGGAGGTCCGGATGCTTTCGGGCGGCGAGCGTTCCCGGCTCGAGCTTGCCCTGCTCGGGATCATGCCGGCCAACCTTCTCCTCCTCGACGAGCCGACCAACCATCTCGACATCCCGGCGCGGGAGGCAATCGAGGCGTTCATGGCCGGCAGCCCAGCCACGCTCCTGGTCGTGTCCCACGATCGGCGCCTGCTCGACACGGTGTGCGACCGGCTGTGGGTCGTGGACGATGGCCTGGCAGCGGCGTTCGACGGCGGCTACAAGGCCTGGCGGGTGGCGGTTGCCGCCGGTTGGACGGTCGCTTCGGCGATCGAGGCCGACGCGCTCCGGCTGCGGACCGGCGGCCCGCGCGGCGGTACGACCCAGGCCGGTGTCGCGGCCGGAGCCAGGCCCGTAAAGGCCGGCGCGGTTTCGGTGAAGAAGGCCGCGGGCACCGCGAAACCGGTGCCTGGCGCAAAGCCGGCTTCCCGCGCCCGCCTGCCGAAGCTCTCGAAGGACGCCTACCGCAGGCAGAGAGGGGTCGTCGACGCCGAGCTGACCCGGCTCGGCCTGCGCAAGAACCATCTTGAGCTGGCCCTGGGCGATCCCGCGATTGCGGCAAATTTCGTCGAGTTGCGCCGGGTCACGAGCGAGCTCGCCGACGTGGGTGCTCGCCTGGAGGCGGCCGAAGAGGCCTGGCTCGAGCTGGAGGACCGGGCGCCATGACGGGCCCGCTCGAGGGGCCGGCGCCATCGGCGGAGCGCCCGGCGGCGCGCCGCCCACTCCGGATCGGGATCACCGGCCCGATTGGCTGCGGCAAGTCGACGGTCCTGGGCTGGCTGGCCGCCCGTGGCGCGCAGGTGATCGACGCCGACGAGGTCGCCCGCGACGTGATGGCGCCCGGGTCGGCGGTCGCGGCCGAGATCGTTTCGGCGTTCGGTTCCAATGTCGGCGATCCAGGCGGCAGGCTCGACCGGGCTGCCCTGGCGGCGCTGGTGTTTCATGATCCCGACCAATTGCGTCGCCTCGAGGCGATCGTCCACCCCGTGGTCCGCGAGCGGATCCTGGCGACGATCCGCGGCGCCGTAGCGGCCGGGGTCCCGATCATCGCCCTCGAGGCCATCCGCCTGGTCGAAGCCGGCTACCCCTCGATGCTCGATGAAGTCTGGCTCGTGACCTGCGATCCGGGTGCCCAGCGCGACCGCCTGGCCGCTCGGGGCCTGGCGCCCGCCGAAGCCGTCGCGCGGATTGCTGCCCAGGCCGGACTGGCCGAGCGAATCCGGCCGGTCGCCACGCGAGTGATCGATACGAGTGGCTCGCTGGCTGCGACCAGGGCCGCCGTCGATGCGGCACTGAAAGATGCGAGCAAGTCGTGAAGCCGAACGATCGCAAGGCAACAGCAGAGCGCCAGTTCTCGTTGCCCGATCTCACGAACTTCGACGGCGCCCGGCTCGAGATGCGCCGGGACTACGATGCGCTCGACTTCGTGGACCGGGATTTCACCGGCCAGGACGCCAGCGATGCCCGCTTCCTGGAGTGCCGCCTGGTGCGCTGCGTGGTCGACGGACTTTCCTTTCGGCGCGCCCGCGTTCTTGGGTCCCTGGTCGCGGATGTCCACGGCGCGAGCGTCGACTTCTCGGACTCGACCTGGCGCGAATCGCGCATGTCCGGCGGGCGGCTTGGCGCAATGAACCTGCCCGGCGCAACGCTGACCGCTGTACGGATCAAGGGCAGCAAGCTCGGATACCTTAACCTCTCCGGCGCCCACCTCGACGACGTGACGTTCGAGGGCTGCGAGATCGGCGACCTCGACGCCCGAGGCGCGACCTTGCGCTCGGTGACGTTCATCGACTGCTCGGTCAATGAATTGAACGTGACCGAGGCCCGCCTCTCGAAGGTCGACCTGTCCGCCGCCAGGCTGCGTTCGCTCGTCGGCGTCGACAACCTGCGCGGCGCGATCATCAGCCACGAGCAACTCGTCGACCTCGCCCCGCTGCTGGCCGCTCAACTCGGCCTGGAGGTCCGCCCCGACCGACCCGACGGTGAGTAGCCAGGCGGACGCCCACCAGAACGCCTGTTCTGTTCGTGCGTGGAGTGGTAGTCTGAGCGTCCCAGCCAGGAGCCGTTGATCGCCCGCCATGCCTGACTTCCGCCTTGTTGCCGACTTCGAGCCGACCGGTGACCAGCCGGCCGCGATCGAGCGCCTGGTCGACGGCCTGGAAGGTGGCCTGCGCCACCAGACCCTGCTCGGGGTGACCGGCTCAGGCAAGACCTGGACGATCGCCAACGCGATCGCCCGGTACCAGAAGCCGACCCTGGTCCTCGCCCACAACAAGACGCTGGCAGCGCAGCTCTACGCCGAGTTCCGCGAGTTCTTCCCGGACAACGCTGTCGAGTACTTTGTCAGCTACTTCGACTACTACCAGCCCGAGGCGTACCTGCCCCGTTCGGACACGTACATCGAGAAGGACTCCAGCCGGAACGACGAGATCGACAAGCTCCGCCACGCGGCGACCCACGCCCTGTTCGAACGACGCGACGTGATCATCGTCGCGAGCGTGAGCTGCATCTACGGCCTGGGCGCGCCGGTCGACTACGGCGCCACTGTGCTCCGCCTCCGCAAAGGTGGCCAGTACCGGCGCGACGCCGTCCTGCGCCACCTCGTCGATCTGCAGTACCAGCGCAACGACCAGGCCCTCCAGCGCGCCCGTTTCCGGGTCCGCGGCGACACGCTCGAGATCGGCCCCGCCTCGGATGACCGGATCGTGCGGGTCGAGTTCTTCGGTGACGAGGTCGAACGGATCACCGAGGTGGACCCGCTGACGGGCGAATTGATCGCCGAGCGCAACGACCTGAACGTCTACCCGGCCACCCACTTCGTCACGCCGGCCGACAAGCTCAAGGAGGCGCTCGTCGACATCGAGGCCGAGATGGAGGCGCGGACCGCCGAGATGGAGGCCCAGGGACGAGTCCTCGAGGCGGCCCGACTTCGCCAGCGGACCGTCTTCGACCTGGAGATGATGCGCGAGCTGGGCTACTGCACGGGGGTCGAGAACTACTCCCGGCATCTCGCCCGGCGCGATGCCGGCAGCCGTCCGTGGACGCTCCTCGACTACTTCCCGCCGGACTGGCTGCTGGTCGTGGACGAGAGCCACATGACGATCCCGCAGGTCGTCGGGATGTACAAGAACGACCGGACCCGCAAGGAGATCCTGGTCGACTTCGGGTTCCGGTTGCCGTCCGCCCTCGACAATCGCCCGCTGACCTTCGAGGAGTTCGAGGCGACCGTCCGCCAGGCGGTCTACATGTCGGCCACGCCCGGCCCCTACGAGCTTGAGCGGAGCGAGCGGGTGGTCGAGCAGATGATCCGGCCCACCGGCATCGTCGATCCGACGATCGAGGTCCGGCCCACCGACGGCCAGATCGACGACCTGCTCGACGAGATCCGGGGCCGGGTGGAGCGCGGCGAGCGGGCCCTGATCACGACCCTGACCAAGAAGATGGCCGAGGACCTGACCGACTACCTGCGCGAGCTGGGGGTCAAGGTCCAGTATCTTCACAGCGAGGTCGACACGCTCGACCGTGTCCAGATCCTGCGCGACCTCCGCCTGGGTGTGTTCGATGTCCTGGTCGGGATCAACCTGCTCCGTGAGGGGATCGACCTGCCCGAGGTGACTCTCGTGGCAATCCTCGATGCCGACAAGGAAGGCTTCCTGCGGAGCGCCTGGTCGCTCATCCAGATGATCGGCCGAGCCGCCCGCAACACCGGGGGCAAGGTCGTGATGTACGCCGACACGGTGACCCGCTCGATGCGCGCCGCGATCGATGAGACCGATCGCCGGCGGACGATCCAGGCCCGCTACAACACCGAGCACGGGATTGAGCCGACCACGATCGTCAAGGAGATCCACGACATCAACGAGCGCCTGCGCGCCGTCGCTGAGAGGACCAACGTGTATAGCGCCGATGGGCCGGCCGGCCGGTTCGGGCCGCACGACCTGCGGGCCGAGTCGCGCGAGCAGATCGAGAAGCTCGTCGTCCGCCTGGAGGCGGATATGCGCAACGCGGCCAGGAACCTCGAGTTCGAGCGGGCCGCGACACTCCGCGACGAGATCCAGCAGATCCGCCTGCGGGTCCTCGACCAGGACGCTTCGACGACGGTCGCGCGGGCGGCCGAAGCCGCGGCCGGCGCTGCCGGACGGACTCCCGCCGGCTCGGCTGGCTCGCGGGCGACGTCCACCCGCCGGCCCGGCCAGCGCGCCGCCCAACCCACATCCCCGACGCTCGAAGTCATCTCGATCAAGGTCCTGACCTCGACGAGCGATGAGCCCGGCGAGGCGCTCGAGGAGTCGACGGCCGCGGCCACCGCCGCCGACTGGCTGCCGGGCATTCGCGACGAGCACGAGGATGATGGCGGCTGGCAGGCCCGCTGGCTCGATCGGCCGACATGGGACCACACGGTCACCCCGAACGTGATCAAGCGCACCGGTCAGCGACCGGGTCAACGGCCGGGCCGCCGGCGGCGTTGAGCATTTAGAACACCTGTACGGTTCTGGACGAGTCCGCTAAACTGCTGTCGTGCCCTCCGATCAACTCATCGTCCGCGGCGCCCGCGAACACAACCTGAAAGACATCACGGTTGCGTTTCCGCGCGACCGGCTGATCGTGATCACGGGCCTGTCCGGCTCGGGCAAGAGCAGCCTTGCCTTCGACACGATCTATGCCGAGGGCCAGCGCCGCTACGTCGAGAGCCTGTCCGCCTACGCCCGCCAGTTCCTCGGCCAGATGGAGAAGCCCGACGTCGATCAGATCGATGGCCTGAGCCCGGCGATCTCGATCGACCAGAAGGGGAGCAGCCGCAACCCGCGCTCGACGGTCGGCACCGTGACCGAGATCTACGACCACCTCCGGCTCCTGTTCGCCCGGGTCGGCCATCCGCACTGTCCTGCCTGCGGCCGGGAGATCGAGCGCCAGACGGTCCAGCAGATCGTCGACCAGGTCCTGTGCTTGCCCGATGACACCCGACTGCTCGTCCTCGGCCCGCTGATCAAGGACCGCAAGACGGAGGGCGACCGGGTCTTCGAGGCAGCCCGCAAGCAGGGCTTCGTGCGGGTCCGGGTCAATGGCGAGGCCTACGACCTGGCCGACGCACCCAGCCTCGACAAGTACAAGCGACACACGATCGAGGTGATCGTTGACCGTTTCGTCGTCCATCGCGCCGAGACGCCCGAGGGCTGGCAACGCGATGCCGATGGCCGACCGATCGACCCGGCCACGGGCATCGCCCTGCCCGACCCGGATGCCGGGCGCCTGGCGGATTCGATCGAGACGGCGCTCCGATTGGGCGAGGGCGTCGTCGGCATCGCTGCAGCGCCGCGCGAGGGCGAGCCGCCCGAGTTCGAGGAGCGGCGCTACTCCGAGCGCTACACCTGCCCGTACGACGGGACGACGATCGATGAGCTCGAGCCGCGCAGCTTCTCGTTCAACTCGCCCCACGGCGCCTGTCCCGCCTGCACCGGGCTGGGGACGCGCCTCGAGATCGATCCCGAGCTGGTCGTCCCGGACAAGACCCTGTCCGTCTCGAAGGGGGCCCTCCTTCGACCGTGGGCCCGGATGCCGATGGCCGATTCGTGGTTCGGCAAGGTGGCCGAGGCCGTCACCCGGGCCCACGGCTGGGATCCCGACGCCCCGATCGGAACGCTGCCGCCGGAGGCGCTCGACTACCTGCTCCATGCGCGGAAGGGCGAGCAGGTCGTGATCGGCTATCGCCACCAGCGTGGTGAGAACACGTACACGGCCAGCTTCGAGGGGATCATCCCGAACCTCGAGCGACGTTACAAGGAAACCGAGTCGGAGTTCGTCAAGGCCGAGCTCGAGCGGTTCATGGTTTCGCGGCCGTGTCCCACCTGTGGCGGCAGGCGCCTCCGGCCCGAGGCGCTGGCCGTGACCGTCGACGGCCGGGACATCTGGGCCGTCTCGACCCTGTCGGTCTCGGACGCCCTCGCCTGGTCCGAGCACCTGGCCGAACACCTGAGCGAGCGCGAGCGCACGATCGCCCGGCAGCTGCTCAAGGAGATCGCCGCCCGGCTCGGCTTCCTCGTCGACGTCGGGCTCGACTACCTGACCATCGACCGGACCAGCGCAACCTTGTCCGGCGGGGAGGCCCAGAGGATCCGGCTGGCCACCCAGATCGGGGCCGGCCTGATGGGCGTCCTGTATATCCTCGACGAGCCCTCGATCGGGCTGCACCAGCGCGACAACGCGAAGCTGATCGCCACGCTGACGAGGCTGCGTGACCTGGGCAACACGGTCCTCGTCGTCGAGCACGACGAAGAGACGATCCGGACGGCCGACTGGGTTCTCGACATCGGGCCCGGGGCAGGGGAGCACGGCGGCGAGGTGATCGCCAACGGACCGCTCGACGTGCTCCTGGCTGCGCCGCGCTCGATCACCGGTGCCTTCCTGCGGGGCGAGCGGTCCGTCCCAATCCCGGCGACCCGCCGGCCGGGCAACGGCAAGCAGCTCGTCATCCGGGGTGCCCGGGCCCACAACCTGAAGAACATCGACGTGGCCCTGCCGCTCGGCACGTTCGTCGCCGTCTGCGGCGTGTCCGGTTCGGGAAAGAGCACTCTCGTCACCGAGATCCTCTATCGCGAGATCGCCCGGCGGCTGAACGGCGCTCGTGACGAGCCCGGCCCCCACGACGACGTCACCGGCATCGACCAGATCGACAAGATCATCGAGATCGATCAGAGCCCGATCGGCCGGACGCCGCGCTCCAACCCGGCCACCTATGTCGGGCTGTTCGGGCCAATCAGGGAGCTGTTCGCGGGCGTGCCCGAGGCGCGCGTCCGCGGCTACAAACCCGGCCGCTTCAGCTTCAACGTCAAGGGTGGCCGGTGCGAGAACTGCAAGGGCGACGGCATCCTCAAGATCGAGATGCAGTTCCTGCCGGACGTCTACGTCCAGTGCGAGGTCTGCCACGGCAAGCGCTACAACCGCGAGGCCCTGGAGATCCTGTTCAAGGGTCGCTCGATCGCGGATGTCCTCGAGATGACGATCGAGGAGGCGCTCGATTTCTTCAGCCCCGTTCCCTCGGTCCGGACGAAGCTCCAGACCCTGTTCGATGTCGGCCTCGGTTACGTCCACCTCGGCCAGCCGGCCACGACCCTCTCGGGCGGCGAGGCCCAACGAGTGAAGCTGGCTACCGAGCTCTCACGCCGGGCGACCGGTCGAACTCTGTACGTCCTCGACGAACCCACGACCGGCCTGCATTTCGCCGACGTCGAGAAGCTTCTGCAGGTCCTCCATCGGCTCGTCGACACGGGCAACACGGTCCTCGTCATCGAGCACAACCTCGACGTGATCAAGACGGCCGACTGGCTCATCGAGCTGGGACCGGCCGGCGGCTTCCGCGGTGGCCGGCTCGTCGCCGAAGGGACCCCCGAACAGGTCGCCGAAGTGGCTGGCTCGGCGACGGGCGAGTACCTCGGCCGGGTCCTGCGCGGCGAGCCGCTCATCCCGCTGAGTGGCGTCACGTTCGCGGACGACGCCGGCCGGACCGTCGGCGGACGGAGCGCGGTGACCGCCGGGAACGGCGCCCGGGAGGCGATTGCGCTGCCGATCGAGGCGCCCCGCAAGCGGGCCGTCAGCAGCCGATCATGAGCCGATGAGCCCGGCCGACGGGCCCGGCGGCCCACGGCGCGGTCAGCGTGGCCCGCCGATCCGGACGACCGGACCGGCCCGCCACGAGCTACCCCTGATCGACGAGCGCGGCCTGGTCGCAGCGCGAGCGATGGACGCGATCCTGGCGGCGGCCGAGGCGCATGGGCAGGCTCGCTGGGTTACCTTCATGGCACCGTTGCCGGAGCGCCTTCGCGATGGCGATCCGCGCGACCTGCGTGCAGCCGCGATGCGCGCCCGGGCGGCATTCGGCCCCAAGGATTCGATCCGTGACGCCCTGCCGCCCGAGGTGACCGAGCCGCTCCTCGATGCGATCGACCGGCTGATCCGCGAGTTGAACCGCTACGACCGGTCGCTCCGCGAGCTGTGACTCCCGGGGCGAGTCGCCTCGGGCGGGTGGCAACCAGCTCGGAGCGGACACCGGCTCGGAGCAATGACGGCTCGCGGTCAGCGCAATCCGAGCTCGGAGCGATCGAATGCCTCGAGCAGGAACTGTGACGGCGCGGCCGGGTCGTACAGGAGGGTGAGTGACCGCCGGGCGCGGGTCCAGGCCACATAGGCCAGCCGGCGCTCTTCCTCGAGGGCGCGGGCCGGGTCGGCCGCCTCGTCGAGCGCCCGCCGGCTGGGGAAGCGGTCGGCGTCCTGGAGGACGATCACGTGATCGAACTCGAGGCCCTTCACCGCATGGGCCGTTGCCAGCGTCAGCTTGGCGTCGTCACGCCGCAGTCGCCCGAGTCGCTCGCGCTGCTCGCGCACGCCGACCTCAAGCGCCGCCGCATCCGCGAACCGCGGCGCCCAGCCCAGGAGGGCCTCGGATGCGGCGCCGATCCCCGCGTCGCCTGCCCCGGCCGTCATGGATCCGACGCGTAGCCTCCCGATGACCACGGGCAGTGGCACCCCCGATTCCGCCTTCGATGAGGTCAGGATCGCGGCGATCGCCGAGTCGAGCCAGGGATCGTCGAGGGGCAACCGGACGCCACGAGCCCGGAACGGGATTCCGCGGTCAAGTGCAATCACTGCCGCGGGCACGAGCTCTGCGTTCGTCCGGGCGAGGACCGCTCGACTCGACTCGTTTGCCGGCCAGGCGTCGAAGGCTCGGCCGATCCGCTCGTCGTCGTCGCCGGCGTCGGGTGCCAGGATGAGCCGGCCGGAGCTTCCCGGCCCGGCCCGGACGGTCTTCGCGAACCGCTCCCGGTTCCGGGCGACGAGCCGGATCGAGCGCTCGACGACGGGTCCGGGGCAGCGGAAGTTCGTGATCAGGTGGTGGCGCTCGAGTCCCGGCAGGCGCGCGGCCAGGTCGAAGATCCGGCGCACGTCGGCAAGCCGCCAGCCGTAGATCGACTGGTCATCGTCACCGACGAGGAAGATCCGGTTCGCCGGCGCCGCCAGGAGAAGCGCGAGCCGGAGCTGCAGCCGGTCGACATCCTGGACCTCGTCGACGAGGAGATGAGCACAGCGGCCCCGCCAGCGAGCCAGGAGCGCCGTGTCCGACTCCAGGGCCCGCAAAGCACCGATGATGAGGTCGTCGAAGTCGAGACTTCCGGTGGCCGCCAGAGCCCGCTCGTAGGCGACGAAGGTCCGGGCAATCGGCCCGGCCTGAGCGTCGCCGGCGACCTCGGCTGCCGTCACGCCGAGGTCCACTTTCACCTTGGAGATCGCCGTATCGAGGGCGCCCCAGCCGGCCGGTCCGGCATCGGGCGCCACCTGGCGCAGGACCGTCATCCGATCGGTGATCGGGCCCGTTGGCCGACTCGCATCGCGCAGGACCTCCAGGCCGAGGGCGTGGAACGTCCGGACCCGGATGCCGTCGGGCGCAACGTCGAGCGGCGCGAGAGCCTCGGCCAGGCGGGCCTCGAGCTCCTCCGCGGCCCGCCGGTTGAATGTGATCGCCGCAATTGTGGCTGGGTCCACGCCGCCACCGACCAGCCAGGCGACCCGGGCGACCAGCGTGGTCGTCTTGCCGCTGCCGGCCGGCGCCACGCACAGGACGGGCCCGGGCCGCGCCGTGGCGGCCGCGCGCTGGTCCGGCGAGAGCCGGGCGAGGGGCTCGGCAACGGCTGGATGGGATTCCATGAGGCGAGTCTGCCGGCGGTGGATTATCGGCTGGTTACTCGGTGGCCAGCCGCGGGCCGCGACCGGTTGCTCGAGGGCGCGAGCACGAGGTGGCCCGTGGGCCGAGGAGGCTGTGCCCGCGCCCTTGACCGGCCAGCTTCCGCGTGCATGGTCGCTGTGAGCGTAAGCAGGTCCGCCAAGGCCCGGTCAACACCACCCAGGCGACGGAATCCGGGTCGCGGCCGTGCGGTTCACGCTCGTCCCGAGCGTGGCTCTCGTCCTGTGCAATGCCTCAGCCCGGCTCGCAGGCACCTTGTGGGTTCGCCTTGTGCTCAAAGCGACTATCCACGCGGAATCGTGAGGCTCAGGGGATGGCGCGCGAGAGCAGCAGGGTTTGGGCCGCCGCCCGCCCCCGGCCGCTTCGGCCGCCGCTTCGGACCACTGACGGCGCCACGGCCACGCGACCCCCCACGACCCATCGACGACGCCTCGGGGTACGATCGGGCCGTGACTCCCCAGCTCGAGGCGACGCTCCGCAAGCTGCCCGATCGTCCCGGCGTCTACCTGATGAAGGACAGCCGGGGTGACGTCCTGTACGTCGGCAAGGCCCAGAGCCTGCGCAACCGGGTTCGGAGCTACTGGCAGAAGCAGAGCCCGTACGGCGAGGCTCACCGGATCCGGAGCGTGATCGACCGGGTCGCCGATGTCGAGACGACTCTGACCGATTCGGTCTCCGAGGCGCTCCTCCTCGAGGCGAACCTGATCAAACGCTACCAGCCCCGGTTCAACGTTCGACTCAAGGATGACAAGAGCTACCCCTATATCAAGATCACCCTTGCCGACGATTTCCCACGGGTCGAGCGGACCCGCAAGTTGATCAACGACGGCAGCCGTTACTTTGGGCCGTACGCCTCGGCCTCGTCCGTCGACGAGTCGATGAACCTCATCCGACGGCTCTTCCCGTTCCGGACCTGCACGATCGACATCAGCGAGGGCAAGCGGGCCCTCGCCCGGCCCTGCCTGCTGTACCACATCAAGCGCTGCCAGGGCCCCTGCATCGAGGTGATCTCGAAGGAGGCCTATCGCCGCGACATCACCCAGATCGAGCTCTTCCTCGAGGGCCGCCAGGAGACGCTCGTGGCTGGCCTGACGAACGAGATGACGGCCGCCTCGGAGCGGACCGACTACGAACGAGCGGCGGCTCTCCGCGACAAGGTCCGCTCGATCGAAAGGACAATGGAGAGCCAGAAGATGGCGGCCTTCGCCCGGACGGCCCTCGACCTCATCGGACTGGCCCGCCGGGACAACCAGGCGGCAGTCCAGCTGTTCGTCGTCCGCAATGGTGCGTTGATCGGGCGCGACGTCTTCCTGCTCGAGGCGGCCCGGGACGTGCCTGACGAGGAGGTCTTGAGCGGCTTCCTCCTCCAGTTCTATGCCCGCGCGGCCTCGGTCCCGCCCGAACTCCTCGTGGCTGCCCTGCCCGGTGAGGCGGTCGATCTCGAGGCCTTCCTGGCCGACCGGCGCGGCGGCCCGGTCCACCTGCGCGTGCCCCGGCGGGGCGAGAAGCGGCAGCTTCTCGAACTGGCCGAGCGCAACGCCGCCGAGACCCTGGCCCGCGAGCAGGTCCGCTGGCTGGCCGACCAGGGCAAGACGCTGGGCGCCCTGACCGAGCTGGCCGAGGCGCTCGGCCTGCCCAATCCACCACTGCGGATCGAGTGCTACGACATCAGCAACTTCCAGGGGGCGCAATCCGTGGCCAGCATGGTCGTGTTCGAGGACGGCAAGCCCCGGACGGGTGAGTACCGCCGCTTCAGGATCAAGTCAGTTGCCGGGGCGAACGACTTTGCCAGTCACCAGGAGGTGCTTCGGCGGCGCTTCCGGCGGGCCGCCGCGGCGGAGGAGGGGAGCGCCGAGGAGCTGCGCTGGCGCCTGCCCGACCTGGTCATCGTCGACGGGGGCAAGGGCCAGGTTAGCGCCGCCGCCGAGGTCTTCGCCGAGCTCGCCCTTGACGACATCGCCCTGGCCGGCCTGGCCAAGGAGCGCGAGGAGCTCTTCCTGCCCGGCCAATCCAAGCCGATCCTGCTGCCTCCGACGTCGGGCGCGCTATACCTCGTCCAGCGCCTGCGCGATGAGGCTCACCGGTTCGCGATCACCTACCATCGCGACCTGCGGGCGAAGGCGTCCGTCCGCTCCGCCTTCGACGACCTGCCCGGGGTGGGTCCCAAGCGCAAGCAGGCGCTGCTCCGGGTATTCGGCTCGACGAAGCGGATCCGCGAGGCTCCAGTCGAGCAGATCGCCGCCGTGCCCGGCATCGGGCCGGCCCTGGCCAGCCGGATCAAGACGGTGCTGGAGGCCTAGGACCGGCCGTTCTGCTATTGTCCGGCGCGATGCGCAGAGCCGGTCCGTTCCTCATCCTGATCATCGGGATCGCTGCCCTTGTCCTCAACTTCTGGCCGGGGCTCCGGCTGCCCAGCTTCGGCGGATCAGCTGCCAACCGGATCGTCGAGACGAAGCTGGGGCTCGACCTCGAGGGCGGCGTGCGGGTCGAGTACCAGGCGCTGCCCAACAACGGCGTCTCGCCCAACGCAGACGCGATGAACACGATCAAGGACATCATCGAGCGCCGGGTCAACGGGATCGGCGTATCGGAGCCGCAGGTCGTGACCCAGGGCGCGGACCGCGTGGTCGTCGAGCTGCCCGGGGCCACTGATGAGAAGGCGATCACCGACCTCGTTGGCCAGACCGGCCTGCTCGAGTTCATCCCGCTGCCCGCGGCCACCTACGGGACCGCCAGCACGAACTCCGGCGGTCCGACCGGGATCGTCCAGGGCCAGCTTCTGCCGAATGACCCGACCCTGGTGCCGATGTTCGGCGGAACGGCGGTCACCTCGGCCACGGCTGCCACCGATTCGTCGACCGGGGCGCCGGTCGTGGCCTTCGACCTGTCGAGCGATGCCGCGTCGAAGTTCGCGACGTACACGACGGCAAATGTCGGCAACTTCTTCGCGATCGTGCTCGACGGGACCGTGATCTCGGCGCCGAGCATCCAGTCGCCGATCCCCGGCGGTCACGGCCAGATCACCGTCGGCACCGGCACGGGTGCCCAGGCCGAGGTCAACAACCTGGTTACGGTCCTGAAATATGGGTCGCTCCCGTTCAAGATCCAGCAGGTCCAGGGGACAACGATCAGCGCCACACTGGGTAAGTCCTTCCTGAGCCAGAGCCTGCTCGGCGGGGGGATCGGGATTGCCCTCGTCTTCCTGTTCATGCTCCTCTACTACCGCCTGCCCGGGCTGCTCGCGGACGCCGCCCTGATCTATTACGCGATGGTGGTCTACGCCCTCTTCCGGCTCATCCCGGTGACCCTGACCCTGGCCGGCATCGCCGGTTTCGTCCTGTCGATCGGGATGGCCGTCGACGCCAACATCCTGATCTTCGAGCGGACCAAGGAGGAGCTCCGGTCGGGCAAGTCGCTCGTCTCCGCGATCGAGGCGGGCTTCACCCGGGCCTGGAACTCGATTCTCGACTCGAACGTGTCGAGCCTGATCACAGCCTCGATCCTGTACGGCTTCGGCTCACCCACGATCAAGGGCTTCGCGCTCGTCCTGATCATCGGCATCCTCGTCTCCATGTTCACCGCGATCGTCGTCACCCGCACGATCCTGCGCTGGGCAGTCCGGGTCCCGAGCTTCCAGCGCGCGGCGCTGTTCGGGGTCCGCGAGGACGAATTCCTCGGCCGGTTCGCGGGTCGACCGCGGCGCGAGGCGCGTGCGCGTGTTTGATGTCATCGGCAAGCGGCGCTGGTTCTTCCTCTTCTCCGGGCTGCTGACGATCCCCGGCCTGATCTTCATCCTCCTGACGCCGATCAGCGGCGGATCAGTCGGGCTGCAGTTCTCGATCGACTACACGGGCGGGACGGACTGGGAGATCCGGTTCAAGGACCCCAGCGTGAGCGCCGAGCAGATCAAGTCGGTCTTCGGTGCCCAGGGAATCGCCGACGCCCAGGTGATCGCAACGAGCGACGGCTACTACGAGATCCGAACAAAGACCGCTTCACTCGGCACGCCGCCGCCCACAGAGGCGCCTTCAGCGAGCCCGGGTGGCTCGCCCAGCGCCAGCGGCTCGCCCAGCGCGGCCCCGAGCTCCAGCGCGGCCCCGACTCCGAGCCCCAGCGGCTCGCCCAGCGCGGCCCCGAGCTCGAGCCCGGCCCCGACTCCGAGCCCCAGTGCGTCGGCCAGCCCCAGCGCGTCGGGGGCGGCGGCGAGCGCGTCGGCCAGCCCCAGCCCATCGCCTGTCCTGGGCACCCAGACCCTTCCGACGACCGGCAAGTTCGGTGAGATCCGGACGGCCCTTGAGACTGCCCTCGGAACGATCGACTCACAGCGGGCCCTGACCACCGTCGGCCCGGTGATCAGCCAGGAGCTGACCCAGCAGGCCATCCTGCTCGTCATCCTCGGTTCGATCGGGATCCTGGCCTGGATGACGTTCCGCTTCCGGGACGTCAAGTTCGGGGCCACCGCCCTCATCGCCCTGCTCCACGACGTCGTCGTCGTCGTCGGCACGTTCGCGATCCTGGGCACCCTCTTCAAGGTCGAGATCGACGCCCTGTTCGTCACCGCGATGCTGACCGTGATCGGCTTCAGCGTCCACGACACGATCGTCGTGTACGACCGGATCCGGGAGAACAAGGCGCGTCACGCCGGCGAGCCGTTCGAACAAGTGGTCAATCACTCCGTGCTCCAGACGTTCGGCCGGTCGATCAACACCAGCCTGACCGTCGTGGTCACCCTCACCGCCCTGCTCCTGTTCGGAGGCGCGGCGATCCGCTACTTCGTGCTTGCCCTGCTGATCGGCATCGTGTCGGGGACCTATTCGTCGATCTTCAACGCGAGCCCACTCCTCGTCGTCTGGCAGAACTGGGAGGACCGCCGGCGCGGTCGCTCGCCGGCCGGCCGACCGGCTCGCCGCTCTGCCTCCTGAGGCGATGGCCTCCTGCGGCGAGCGCCGCGTCGCTCCGCGTCACGCCGGGTCGCGACCGGGCGTCCCGTGCAGTTGTGGTGAACCGCCGATGAAGCCGCGAGGCGCAGGCTAGGCCGATGCTCGAGCCGCGTTTCGCCTGGCATCTGCCCGCGCCGATCACGATCGATCCGGCCGTCCTGGCCCGAGGCGCGAACTACGGCGTCTCCGAGCGTCTCGTCGGGATTCTCGGCGGGCGTGGGATCACGAGTGTCGCGGGACTCGAGGACTACCTCGGCCCGGCCGAAGCCGGACTGCACGAGCCGGGGCTGCTTCCCGACGCGAACCAGTTGCTGGAGCGCCTCGTCCGGGCTCGGGACGCCGCCGAGAGCGTGCTCGTCTTCGGTGACTTCGATGCGGACGGCCTGACCGGCCTGGCGATCATGATCCGGGCGCTGCGCCGTTTCGGGTTGACTGCTGAACCGTACGTGCCCAGCCGTCTGGAAGAGGGCCACGGGCTGTCGCTCCGGGCGGTCGAGGTTGCAGCCGTGGCGGGCCATCGGGTGATCATCACCGTCGACACGGGATCGTCCAGCGTCAGCCAGGTTGACGAGGCTGCGCAACGGGGGATCGATGTCCTGATCACCGACCACCACCGTGTACCGGAGGTCCAGCCGGCGGCCCTGGCTCTGGTGAATCCGCACCGGTCCGACTCGAGCTATCCGGACCCACGCCTGGCCGGCAGCGGCGTCGCCTTCAAGGTGGCCCAGCTGCTCCTGGCCGACCTGCCCGGAGGCCCGCAGACGGCCCTTGCCCTGGCCGAATTGGCGGCGATCGGGACCGTGGCCGACGTCGCCCCGATCCTCGGCGAGAATCGGGCAATCGCCCGGATCGGCCTCGAGCGGATCCGGACGGCACCGCTCGTCGGGCTGGCGGCGCTGCTTGCCCGGGCCGGCCAGGCGCCGGCCTCGGTCGATCTGGAGACCGTCTCGTTCGTGATCGCGCCACGCCTCAACGCCGCCGGCAGGGTGGGTAGCGCGGCCGACGCCGCGGCCCTCCTCCTGACCGACGACCCGGCCGAGGCGGCCGAGCTTGCCGAGCGACTCGAAGCCAACAACGTCGACCGCCGGGTGATGACCCGGAAGGCCGTCCTGGAGGCGAACGCCGCGGTTGCGTCCGAGCCCGGCGACGGTGCGGCGACGCTGGTCCGGGGCACCTGGCCGATCGGCGTGATCGGCCTGGTGGCAGCCCGGCTGGCCGAGGAGCGCTCCCGCCCGGCCGTCGTCGGGACCGAACTCGACGGCGTGATCCGGGCCTCGTGCCGGAGCGCCGGCGGCATCGACCTGGCCGCGATCCTGGCCGGCTGCGACGACCTGTTGACGCGCCACGGTGGTCATCCCGGGGCGGCCGGGCTGGAGCTCCGTGCGGATCAGTGGGAGGCCTTCCGGGACCGCTTTCTGGCCCTCGCAGCAGCCAGCCTGGGGCCTGGAGAGCCGTCCCGGCCGAGCCTGAACGTCGAGCTGGTCCTGCCGGCGATGGCCCTCGACTATGGACTGATCGCGGACCTTGGTCGCCTCGCGCCGACAGGCCCCGGCAACGCCGATCCGCTGATCGTCGTCGGCGGGCTGACCGTCACCCGCGTCCGGGCCGCCGCCGGCGGCCACACCCAGCTCACCCTCAAGCGTCGGCTCGACGTGATCGATGGGATTGCCTTCGGCTGGACGGAGCTGGCCGGTCTCGTGGTCGAGGGCGACCGACTGGACGTGGTCGCCCGTCCGGTCGTTCGTTCGTTCGGCGGCTACGAGTCGCTCCAGCTCGAGATCCGTGACGCCGCGCCCGCGGGCTCGAACCTGGGCGTCGCGGCCCGGCTGGCCAGCCGGGCCGATCTCGAGGGTTCGAGCCCCCGACCCACCGAGCCCGGTGAGCCCGCGGTCGAGCCCGCTGTCACGAGGGGCGGCTGATGGCCGATCGCGGCCCGGCCCCGGGATCCCGACGCGGACCAGCCGATCCCTATGGCCTGCTGCCCCGGACCGGGCTGGTCGCGCCGGCCATTGCGGCGATTGCCCTGGTCCTCGTGGGCACCGTGACGGCGGCCCTGTTCGCTGGCTGGATCCCGTTTTCCTTCGGCTCGAAGTCGCCCACTGGTTCGGGCGCCGGTGGTCCCGTGCTGAACGCCACACCGGCACCCTCGAACGTGGTCGTGACCGATCCGAAGGCGAACATCCCGGGCAGCCTGGTGTACGTCAAGGCCGGCAACATCTGGATCCAGGCGGCCGGCCAGGCGGAGCAACTGACGAAGGCCGGCGGAGCATCGGCACCGGCCTGGTCGAGTGACGGCAAGTGGATCTACTACATCCAGACCACCGCCCAAATAGGCTACTTCGCGCAGGGCAATTCGGGCCCGGCGCGGTACACGATGAACGTGCCCACCCTGTCCCGGATCTCGCCCGACGGGACGACGAACCAGGCACTCCTGAGTGGCCGCTACCGCAAGGGCGGCTACACCTGGTTCTACTGGCTGATCGATCCAGCCGTCTCGCCCGACGGCAAGACAGTGGCCCTGTTCTCGGACGCCCCGGATCCCACCAGGAGCGATGTCGTCCTCCAGCTCTACAACGTTGCGACGAAGAAGCTGAGCAAGCCGAGCCTGTCCGAGAACCCGCCCTACGGCCACCAGGACGCGGCCTGGCGGCCCGACGGCAAGATCCTGCTATACGTCCAGAACGGGCGCGATGGTCAGCGCGGAGTGCCCCAGATCTATGCCTACAACCCGGCCACGAAGAAGGCCTCGGCGCTCGGCGCCCCGGGCTACATGCGACCCTCGTGGTCACCCGATGGGCGCTGGATCACGGCGACCCGCCAGACACCCGAGGGCACCGATGTCGCGATCCTCAACGCCCGGACCGGTGCCGAGGTCCTGCGTGTGACGAACGACGGCGGCTCGTGGGCGCCGGTGTGGTCGCCCCGCGGCGATGCGATCGCCTACCTCCATATCGTCGGCCAGATCGTCGACCTCAAGATGGTCGGCCTGACCGGCAGCGGGCCGAGCTGGACCGTCGCCCAGCTGCCCGACGTGACCGAATACAGCGGACTGGATGCGAGCTCGGGCGCCAGCTGGTACATCCCGCCCGAGCAGCTCCCGGCGACGCCCGCTCCGAGTACCCCGACCTCGCCGAGCGCCAGCCCGAGCGGCCCGTCTCCGTCGGCCAAGCCGTCCTAGTGACGGGTTACCTCGAGCGGCTCGCCGCGCGCAGCGCCGCCGTGGGCAACGTCCTGTGCCTGGGGCTCGACCCCGACCCCAAGGCCCTCCCGCCGGGCTTCCCGGCGACGGTCGCCGGGATCGAGCGGTTCTGCCTGCTCCTCCTCGAGGTGGCTGGGCAATACGCCGCAGCGGTCAAGCCGAACCTCGCCTTCTTCGAGGCGTTCGGGGCCCCCGGGATCGCCGCGCTCGAGCGGATCCGGGCTGCCGTTCCGAGCTCGATCCCGGTCATCGCCGACGCGAAACGCGGCGATATCGGCTCGACGGCGACCCGCCAGGCCGTGGCCCTCTTCGACGGGCTCGGCGCCGATGCGGTCACCGCCAGCCCGTATGTCGGGGCCGAGGGGCTGGCGCCGTTCCTGGAGCGCCCGGATCGCTACGTGTACGTGCTGTGCCGGACCTCGAACCCGGGCTCGGATGAGCTCCAGGGCCTGCACGTGGCGGCCGACTCAACCACCGGCGCTCCGGCCGAACCCCTGCACGAGCGGGTCGCCCGGCGGGTCGCGCTGTGGGGACCGGGCGGCACCGTCGGTCTGGTCGTGGGCGCGACGGCGCCGATCGAGATGGGCCGGATCCGGGCGATCGCTCCCGGCCTGGGCTTCCTCGTGCCGGGCGTCGGCGCCCAGGGCGGCGAGGTTGGGCCGGTCCTGGCCCATGGCCCGGCCGTCAGGTCGCCGGCGGGCGGGCGCGCCGGAGGCGGACTCCTCGTCAATGTGTCGCGGGGGATTGCCCGGGCGGGTTTCGAGGTCGCCCCGGATAGCCCGTCCGACCCCGGCGAGCGGATCGCCCGGGCCGCCCGCAATTGGTCGACCACTTTGGCCTTGCCCGTGCTATCGTAGGAATCGAAGCTGATCCGGGGGAGTCGCTGATCCGTGTGACTCAACGTCGATCGGTTGTTGAAATCTGCCGCCGCAGCGAGGTCATTTGACGATGCCCACCCTGTCACCTGTCCACCTGATCATCATCCTGATCATTGCCCTGATCGTCATCGGCCCGGGCAAGCTGCCGGAGGTCGGGGCGGCCCTGGGCAAGAGCATCAAGGAGTTCCGCAAGGCTGCCAGCGATATCACCGATTCGACGCATGTCGATGCGGCCGCGGCGCCGGTCGCCAGCGCTGCTGCGCTGGTACCCGCACCGCCGCCGGCGGCGTACGTGCCCCCGGCTCCGGTCACTCCGCCTCCGGCTCCGGCGGCCGACGCAGCGCCGAGCCCGATCGTGGCAGCCCCCGCCCTGGCGACGCCGACGCCAGTGGCCGCGCCCGATTCCACGATGGCCCCTCAGGCCGCCCCCGAGTCGACGAGCCCACAGTCCGCATCCTGACCTGGGCGTCGGACGCGGGTGGATTGACACTGTCCGATGGCCGATGAAACGCTGCCGGCCGGGTCCGCTCCTGGCGTGACCGCGCCGGTGGCGAGTGGCCCTGTCGAGGTCGCGCTGATGCCCCTCCTCGACCATCTCAACGAACTCCGCAACCGGGTCTTCAAGGCGATCCTGGCGATCCTCGTCGCCAGTGGCTTCGGCTGGTTTGCGGCCACGACGGTACGCAATTACCTGCTCGACCAGCTACCCGGCCACAAGGCCCAGGTCCTCGGCCCGGGTGATGCCTTCTTCATCCAGATCAAGATCTCCCTGACGATCGGGGTGATCCTGGCGATGCCGGTCCTGCTCTACCAGCTGTGGGCATTCATCGCCCCCGGCCTAACGCCGGCCGAGCGGCGGACGATCCGGCCGTGGATTCCCCTGGCCCTCCTGCTCTTCGCGATCGGGGTCGGGATCGCCTACATCGTCCTGCCCTTCGCGATCGCCTTCCTGCTCGGCTTCACCGACAGCCAGCTCGTCAACGGGATCGCGGCGACGCCGTACTTCGACTTCGTGACGACCCTCTTCCTGGCCTTCGGCCTGATCATGGAGTTTCCGATCATCCTCTACTCGCTGTCACTGGTCGGGATCATCACGTCGGCCTGGATGTCGAAGAACCGGCGGATCCTGCTCCTCGGCGTCGCCGCCTTCGCGTTCATCGTCACCCCCGGCGGTGACCTCGTCAGCCCAACGGTCCTGGCGGTCACGATGATCATCCTGACCGAGCTCACCCGACTCGCAATCAAGCGATCGGGCCGATGACGGAGCGGCTCCCCGCCGCCGACCTTGCGCCGGGCCCTGCCGGGCAGGGCGGTCGGACAGGGCCCGGCGCCAGGCCCGAGGTGGACCAGCACATCGTCATCCTCAGCGGGCTATCAGGGGCCGGCAAGACGGCCGCGACCAAGCTCTTCGAGGATCTCGGCTATACCTGCGTCGACAACCTGCCCGGTGAGCTGCTTCCTGGACTGGCCGAGCTCGTGTCCGGGGACCGCGACCGGTTCGACCGGGTGGCCATCGTCCTGGACGTGCGCGCCGGCGATGCCTCGCTGGCCCTGGCCGCTGTGCGGGGCGCCCTCGAGGGCCGGGGGATCCGGCCCCAGGTGTTCTTCCTCGAGGCTCGCGACGAAGTCCTGATCCGGCGCTTCTCCGAGACTCGCCATCGCCATCCGCTGGCCGACCAGCGCGGGATCGCCAGCTCGATCGCGGAGGAGCGCCGGGTGCTCGATCCCGTGCGCGATGAGGCGGATGTCGTCGTCGACACGTCGGACCTCTCGCTGCGCGAGCTGCGCGAACGGATCTTCGCCCACCTGGGTGAGCAGGAGGCGACCGATCGACTCGCGATCCAGCTGATCAGCTTCGGCTTCAAGTACGGCGTGCCGCTCGAGGCCGACCTCGTCTTCGATGTCCGGTTCATGCAGAACCCCTACTACATCGAGGAGCTGCGGCAGCTGTCCGGCCTGACCGAGGCGGTCCGCAACTACGTCCTTGGCCAGCCGGTGACAGAGCGGTTCCTCGCCTTCATGCACGAATTCCTGGCCTTCGCCATCCCGGCCT
>JADGQK010000069.1 GCA_017881915.1 Chloroflexota bacterium
CGGACCATCCGCCAGGGTCTCGCGCTCGGTGCCTGGATCGTGGTCCTGTTCGTCGGCGCGAACCAGGCGCTGTTCTGGTCGCCCGACGGACCGCAGTGCATCTACGCCTCGGCCTTCGCGCTCGCGACCCTGGCCTATTACGCGATCCTCGTCGGCCTGCGGCCGCACCACCTCGTCATCTGGGGTGCCGTCTTCGTGGCCGGGCTGCTGCCGATCTGGGGCGGACTCGGTGTGGACCGCGACCCGCTGGCGATGATCCCGCTCGGGCTCGCCGCGATGGTCTCCGGGATGCTCGACCAGCGCGTCCTCGCCCACTCACTCGCGGTGCCGACCGGCGACCGGCTCGAGGGCACCCATGTCGGAGGGTAGCGACGAGCTCGTCCTCGATCGACTCATCCACGAGCCGGCCCGCCTCGCGATCCTGACCGTCCTGTCCTCGGTGCGCGCCGCCGACTTCGTGTTCCTGCAGCGCACGACCGGTCTCACCCAGGGCAACCTCTCGAGCCACCTGACCAAACTGGAAGACGCCGGCCTGGTCCGGATCGAGAAGTCGTTCGTCGGCAAGCGCCCCAATACCAGCGCCTCGCTAACCCCGGTCGGCAAGGAGCGGACCGCGGCGCACTGGGAGCAACTCGACCGGCTGAAGGGACTGGCGGCCTCCTCCCGTGCGCTTCCACGACCTGCGCCGCCTGGCGGCCGGGTTGATGATCCGTAGCAGCCGTGGCAATCACCCGCGCTCGTCCGGACGCCACACGGCCGGGCGAGGGACCGACCGCCGGTCTGGCTTGATCTCCTGAACAGGATCGCGCTGCCACTCCTGTGTCTGCCCGGAATCCTCGGGTCGCCCTCCCGGCCGATACTGCGCGTATGCCCGCACCCACCTTCACCCCGAGCCGCCGGCGCCTGACGGCACTGCGGCTGGCCACCCAGCACATCGGCGGAAGCGGGTTCTCGACGCCCGTCGAGACCGTCAGTGGGATGCTGGCCCTGCAGGCTCAGGACTTCGCCGGTGTCAAGTGGTCGGTCGGTGTTCGCCAGGTCGGCGCGACGGAGGCCCGGGTCGAGGCGGCCTTCGACGCCGGCGAGATCGTGCGCTCCTGGCCCCTGCGCGGCACCCTCCATCTCGTGGCGGGCGAGGACCTGGGCTGGCTGCTGGCGCTCACGGCACCCCGGGCAATCGCTTCGGCCGCCGGCCGGCGGGCCGCCCTGGGGATCACGGAGGCGGACGTGGAGCACGCCCGCCGGATCGCCCTGGAGACGCTGGCCGGCCGTCGGGTCATGACGCGTGACGCGCTCCTCGCGACGTTCGATGCGGCGGGCGTCAGCACCTCCGGCCAGCGCGGCTATCACCTCCTGTGGTACCTCGCCCAGACCGGCACGCTCGTCCTCGGCCCAACCGCTGGCCGGCAACAGACCCTCGCGCGACTCGACGAATGGGTGCTGCAGCCGAGGCGGCTGGAGCGCGACGAGGCGCTGGGCGAGCTTGCGCTGCGGTACTTCGGGAGCCACGGTCCGGCCACAACCGCGGACCTCGCCCGGTGGTCGGGCGTGACCGTGGGTGACGTTCGACGCGGGATCGCGATCTGCGGAAACCAGCTCACCACCCTCGAGCTCGATCAGGTGACCTACCACCTCGCGCCGGAGATCCTGGCCGTAGCCTCGCCAGCTGCCCGCGTCCACCTCCTGCCGGGCTTCGACGAGTACCTGCTGGGCTACAGGGATCGATCGGCGGCCCTGGCACCGGAGCACACCGAAGCGATCGTCCCGGGCGGCAACGGGATGTTCAAGCCGACCATCGTGGTGGACGGCGAGGTCGTCGGCACCTGGAGACGGACCCTCCGGGCCCGCGAGATCGTCGTCGAGGCGATCCCGTTCGGGCGGCTATCGGCCGGCGAGCGCGAGGAGCTCGCGCGGGCCGCTCAAGCCTACGGCGCCTTCATCGGCCGAACGGTCCGACTGGCTGGCCCCGAGGGTCCATAGCCACGCACGCCACGACCGCGCGCCGCCAGCAGGCGATTGAGGCGGCCAGGACGTCTCTGGGCAATTGCCGGGTGGCCACAATCTGCCCATGATTGCTTCGTGGGACCGCTCGGAATCTGGAACGGCACGCAGTTGGCAGACGTCGTGACGCCCTCGGGCGCCGACGCATCCAGCCGCCGCTTCTCGTCGCTCGCCGTCCCCTGGCCGGTACTCCTGGTCGCCGGTCTCATGGTCTTGGGGTTGCTCGCGGTGTCGGGCGCGTACGGCTTCCATGGCGACGAGATGTACTACGTCGTGGCGGGGCAGCACCCGGCCTTCGGCTACGTTGACCAGCCGCCCCTGACCCCGCTGCTCTCGGCCGCGTCGGTGGCCCTCCTCGGCGTCTCCCCGACAGCTGTGCGGGTCCTGCCCGCCCTCGAGATGGCGCTCGTCGTGGTCCTCATTGCTCTGATCGCCCGTGACCTGGGCGGTTCGCGACGGGCGCAGGTCCTCGCGGCGGTCACGGCTGCGCTCTCGGGCTATCTCGGTGCGGGCCATCTCGACACAACCACCGACCCCGATCTGCTGGCCTGGGCGCTCATCCTGTGGCTCCTGGTGAAGCTGCTGAGGGATGGCGATCGACGCCTCTGGCTGGCCGTGGGTGTCGTGACCGGGATCGGGCTCGAGAACAAGGACACGCTCCTGTTCCTCGGCGCCGGGTTGGCGGTCGGGCTCCTGATCGCCCGACGCTGGGATGTGGTCCGCTCGCCCTGGGCCTGGGCGGCCATCGGCATCGCGCTGCTGCTCTGGGCACCGAACCTCGCGTGGCAGGCGGCGAATGGCTGGCCCCAGCTGACGATGGCCCAGGCCATCGGCGGGTACGCGGCCGACAACCGTGCCCAGTTCGTGGCCCTGCTGTGGCTGTTCACGGGGCCGCTGCTCTTCCCGGTGAGCGCCGCGGGTCTCGTGTGGGCGCTCCGAGCGAAGGCCGCGGCCCAGTGGCGGGCGATCGGGATCGCCGCCCTCGTCGCGCTCGTCCTGGTCTATGTGACCGGTGGCAAGGCCTACTACGTGATCGGCAGCGTGCCCCTGTTCATGGCGGCCGGCGCGATCGTCACGGACCGCTGGCTGGCCCGCGGCCACCTCCGCCTCAAGGCGGGAAGCTTCGCTGCTGCGGCCACCCTCTCGGGCGCGTTCCTCGCGTTGCTGACCCTGCCGGTCCTGCCGGTTGGCACGTTCGCGAAGTCGTCGCTCCCCGCGACCATCCCCGATACGGCCAACCAGATCGGCTGGCCGCAGTTCGTGGCGACGGTGGAGGGCGTCGTCGTCGCGCTGCCGGCGGACGAGCGTGCCCACGCGGTGATCCTGACCAACGACTACAGCGAGGCGAGTCCGCTCATCCTGCTCGGCTCTGGTTTGCCGCCGGTCTACTCGGGGCACAACGCGTACTGGGCCTGGGGCCCACCGCCGGCCGATCGCACGGTCGTGATCCACGTGGGTGACTGGAGGCCGGCGGACTACAGTCAGTTCTTCACCGGCTGCCGCGTCGTCGCGTCCATCGACAACGGGCTCGGGATCGAGAACGGCGAGCAGGGAACGGCCGTCACCGTGTGCACCGGCCTGCGCGCGCCGTGGACCGTGATGTGGCCGAGCCTCCGGACGATCTCGTAGCGGCACGAGCCAGAACCTCAGCGCTCTGGCTCGATCGCGGCGATCGCCTCGGTGACGATGGTAAGGGTGCCGGGCGCCCCGAGTTCGTTCACAGGCCCTTGGTTGACCACCACGCTCGGTTCAAGTCCGAGTGGTATCCTTACACGGATCAGAATGTAAGGAGCAGGTGATGGAAGTCTCGGCACGACTCAGCTCCAAGGGCCAGGTCACGGTGCCACGGGCGGTCCGCGAGGCGCTGTCCCTGGAGGAGGGGGACCGACTCGTGTTCCGCGTGGTGGGCGATCACGCCGTGCTCGCGCGAACGCCGGATCTCCTCGCTCTTGCGGGATCGGTGAGCGTGCCCGCGGCCAAGCGGGGAACGCCGTGGACGGAGGTCCTGCGCCAGACACGGCGGACCCGGGCCGCCGAGCGGCGGTGACCGCATTCGTCGACACCAACGTCCTCATTCGACATCTGACGGGCGATCCGCCGGAGTCCGCGGCGCGGGCGACCCGCTACCTCGGGACGGCCGGCGAGCTGCTGCTCCCGGATCTCATCCTCGCCGAGGTGGCATACGTCCTCGAGTCGTTCTACGAGGTGCCCCGGACCCAGGTTGCGACGACGCTCCGATCCGTGCTGGCGTTCCCCGCCATTCGCGTGCTCGACGCCGATCTGCTCCAGCGGGTCGTCGAGGTCTACGAGGTCCACCGGCTCGACTTCGCCGACGCCTACCTGGTCGCCAGCGCGGAGCGAACCGGGATCGGCGTCATCGCGTCGTTCGATCGCAGCATCGATCGAGTAACGACGGTCCGCCGTGAGGAACCGAGCTGAAGGAACCGGCCACGGCCCGCGAAGCAGGGCGTTCGATCTGATCGCTCCCCAACCAATTCACCCCCCGCACGAGGTGAGCGTGAGCATGGTCAGGGCTGGACGCTGTTTCGTAGGCAGCTTCAGAGAATTGCTATCTTTCGCGTCCGTGAAACGAGAGGAGGGTTCGGGCAGATGAGCTTCGATGTCGCCGCCGAGGCTTACGACGGCTTCATGGGTCGATACTCGCGCCTGCTCTCCGGTCAACTGGTGGACCTCGCCTCGGTGCGCGGCGGGCAGCGGGTCCTGGACGTCGGCTGCGGCACCGGCGCGCTGACGGGCGAGCTCGTCGCCCGGCTGGGAGTCGCAGCGGTGGCCGCCGTCGATCCGTCCGACTCGTTCGTCGCCGCGACTCGGGCCCGCCACCCCGGCGTCGACGTCCGTCAGGCGCCGGCCGAGCGACTGCCATTCGCCGACGACGCGTTCGACGCGGCCCTGGCGCAGCTCGTCGTCCACTTCATGAAGGACCCGGTCGCGGGCTTGTCCGAGATGGCCCGCGTGGCCCGACGCGACGGTGTCGTCGCGGCCTGCGTCTGGGATCACGGCGGGAGCCAGGGCCCCCTCCGGCTCTTCTGGGACGCGGCGCGTGATTTCGACCCGGACGTCGATGACGAGTCCCACCTCCCCGGGACCCGCGAGGGCCACCTGGCCGAGCTGTTCGAGGCCGCCGGGTTGCGCAAGATCGAGGCGACGCCACTCTCGGTGAGCCTCGATCATCCGACCTTTGATTCCTGGTGGGAGCCGTTCACGCGCGGCGTCGGCCCGGCCGGTGCCTACCTGGCGAGCCTCGACGCCGACCGGCGCGCGAAACTGCGCGATGGCTGCCGGCGGCGGGTGCCCTCCGAGCCGTTTGTGGTCACCGCCGTGGCATGGGCGGCGCGCGGCCTGGCGTAGGCGCGGGCTAGCATCCATCCTATGCACGACGCACCCCTCGACCGGTCATACCGTGCCCTGCTCGGCGTGCCGCGGCTGGGGAGGGTCGTGGCGTCCATGGGACTGGCCCGCATCGGCCAGTCGATGGTGGGGGTCGCGCTCGTCCTGTTCGCGCTGGGTGTCTACGATTCGCCGGCCCTGGCCGGGGTGGTGACCTTCGCGTCAGTGGTGCCGGGCCTGCTCATCGCCCCGATCGCGGGCGCGCTGCTCGACCGGCACGGTCGGGTCCGGCTGATGATCCTCGACTACGTGGTGGCGCTGGCGAGCCTGCTCCTGATCGGCGGGCTGGCGCTCGCGGGGCTGCTCCCGGCGCCGCTGCTGGTGGTCATCGTCGTCGTCACGTCGCTGACGAGCATCCTGAGCGTCGTGGGGCTGCGGACGATCTTCCCGATCATGGTCCCGTCCCAGCTCTGGGAGCGGGTCAACGCGATCGACTCGAACGGCTACGTGGTGGCGACGATCCTGGGCCCGCCGCTGGCGGCCAGCCTGGTCGCGATCCTGGGCCCGGCGGAGGCCATCATCGCGATCGCCATCCCATTCGGGCTGGCAGTGGTTGTCCTGATCGGGCTGCCGGAGCCGGCCACCGAGACGGCCTCGACCGGTCGACTGCTGGCCGACGCCTGGGCAGGCGTCCGCTACGCCTGGGGTAACCGGACGATCCGCGGCCTGGGCTTCGCACTGTCGGTCCTGAACCTGGCCTGGGGGATGATGACGATCGTCGTCCCACTGGTGGTCCTCAAGAACCTGGGCTACGGCGACGCGATGGTCGGGTTCGTCTTCGCCGCCTCTGGAGTCTCGGGGATGATCTCCGCGTTCCTGTTCGGCCGGCTCGACACCCGCGGGCGCGAGTGGACGATGCTCGTCGTGCCGATGATCCTGATGACGCCGCTCGTGGCACTCCTGCTGCCGGCGGCGGGCGTCCTGGGGCCGATCGCGCCGGAGACCGGGCTGGCGCTTCTGCTGCTTCTGATGTTCCTGTTCGGGTTCGTCAACGGCTGCTCGGACATCGCGCTGTTCACGGTCCGCCAGCGCCGCACCGAGCCTGCCTGGATGGGCCGGGCCTTCGCCGTCTCGATGGCCTTCAACTTCATGGGCTTCCCAGTCGGGGCGGCGATCGCGGGGGCGCTGGTGACGGTCTCGCTGGCGGCCACGATCTGGGTTGGGGTGGTGGCCTGTCTGGTGGCTGCGATCCTGGCGGCGGTGCTGATCCCGCGCCACGAGCCGGAAGTTGGGGCAGTGGCGGCGGGCTGATTGGGCGCCCGGAGCGCGGCCTGCAGCCCCGTGCCGGGAGGAGCGAGCGCTCCCGCGCCCAGGGCCGGACCCCCTTGCAGGCGCTCATCGACGCACCGAAGATGAGGCCTCGATGACCGGGATGTGACGCGACCTCCCGGAGGCTGTTCACGTTGGAGGGACATGGCAGGCCCGCTGCTCGATACCAAGCTCTACATCCCCAGGCTCCGACGCGGCCTGGTGGCACGTCCCAGACTGAGCGAGCGCCTGGGCCGGGGGGTCGAGTCGAAGCTGACGCTCATCTCCGCCCCCCCAGGCTTCGGTAAGACGACGCTGCTGGCCGAGTGGCTGGCAGCGGCTCCGGCTCGTGAACAGTCCGTGGCGTGGCTTTCGCTCGACCAGGCTGACAACCAGCCCGTGTCCTTCTGGACCTACCTGATCACCGCGCTGCAGACGGTGGCGCCGGGGGTTGGCGCGGACGCGCTCTCGCTTCTGCAGGGGCCCCAGCCAGCGCCGATCGAAACGGTCCTCGCGACGCTGCTCAACGAGCTCAGCGGGGTGCCGAACGACATCGTGCTGGTGCTCGACGACTACCACGAGGTCGATACGCACGACATCCAGGGCGGGATGGCGTTCCTGCTGGAGCACGTTCCCCCACGGGTCCACCTGGTGATCACCACCCGCGCCGACCCCGCGCTGCCGCTGGCCCGCCTGCGGGCGCGAGGCGAGCTCGTCGAGATCCGTGCGGCCGATCTGCGCTTCACGCCGGACGAAGCCGCCGCGTACCTCAACGAGGCGATGGGGCTGGACCTGGCCGCCCGGGATGTCGCCGCGCTGGAGGCGCGCACCGAAGGCTGGATCGCTGCCCTCCAGCTGGCGGCACTCTCGATCCAGGGGCGCGACGACGTCGCCGGCTTCATCGCCGGCTTCGCCGGGGACGACCGCTACATCGTCGACTACCTGGTCGAGGAGGTCCTGCGGCGTCAGCCCGACCATGTCCGGAGCTTCCTGCTGCAGACCTCCATCCTGGGCCGGCTGAGCGGCCCACTGTGCGATGCCGTCACCGGCCAGGACGGTGGCAAGGCGATGCTGGAGGCACTGGATCGAGGGAACCTGTTCCTGGTCCCGCTCGACGACCGCCGCCGGTGGTATCGCTATCACCATCTCTTTGCAGATGTGCTCCGTGCGCACCTCTTGGACGAGCAGCCCGACCGCGTTCCTGAGCTACACCGGCGGGCGAGCGAGTGGTACGAGCAGAACGGCGAGCCGTCCGAGGCCATCCGCCATGCCGTGGCCGGCGTGGACTTCGAGCGAGCGGCCGACCTGGTCGAGCTGGCGATCCCAGCGATGCGCCAGAGTCGACAGGAGGCCGCCATGCTCGCCTGGTTGAAGGCCCTGCCGGACGAAGTCATCGCCTTCAGGCCCGTTCTCAGTGTCGATTACGCCGGTGCGTTGCTCGCTCTCGGCCAGCTCGAGGGAGCCGAAACGCGCCTCCAGGACGCGGAACGGTGGCTGGATACGACCGCCGATGGGCGGGCGCGACCGAGGGCCGAGCTGGAGGGGCGGATCGTCGTCGACGCCGAGGACTTCCGGCGGCTCCCGAGCGCGATCGCCACCTACCGTGCCGCACAGGCGCTGGCCATTGGCGATGTGGCCGGGACGATCCGGCATGCCGAGCGTGGACTCGAGCTCGCCGGGCCGGACGACCCGCTCACCCGCGGATCGGCCGCCGGGCTCCTGGCGCTGGCGGACTGGTCGACGGGTGATCTCGTGGGGGCGCACCGTTCGTGGACCGAGTGCGACGCGAACCTGCAGAAGGCCGGGCACATCGCCGACGTGACCGGTCCCGCCATGGCCATGGCCGACATCCGGGTTACCCAGGGCCGGCTCCGCGACGCGCTGCGCACCTACGAGCGAGGCCTGCGGCTCCTGGCCGAATCGGGCCGGCCGGTGCTCCGTGGAGCGGCCGACATGCACGTCGGCATGAGCGCCCTCCTGATCGAACGCGATGAGATCGATGCCGCACGGAGGCAGCTGGAGAGCAGCAGGGACCTTGGCGAGCACCTCGGACTGGCCCAGAACCCGTATCGCTGGCACGCGGCGATGGCTCGGGTCCGGATCGCGGAGGGAGATCTCGGCGGGGCGCTGGCCGAGGTGGACGAGGCCGACCGCCTGTACGTGGGCGACTACTTCCCAAACGTCCGCCCGATCGCTGCCCTGAGGGCGCGTCTGTTGATCGCGGGCGGGCGGTCCGCCGAGGCCGGCGCCTGGGCGCGCGAACGGGACGTGTCCGCCGACGACGACCTGACCTACCTGCGGGAGTACGAACACATCACGCTGGCCAGGGTCCTCCTGGGCCGGGCGCACCAGGACCGTGACGTGGACCTGATGGGCCAGGCCACCCAGCTCCTGGAGCGCCTCCTGCACGCGGCGCTGGACGGCGGACGGGCGGGGAGCGCGATCGAGATCCTCATGCTCCAGGCGCTCGCCCTCCAGGCAGGTGGAGACGTTCGTGCCGCGCTGGTGCCGCTCGAACGCGCCTTGGCGCTGGCCGAGCCAGAGGGGTATGTCCGGATGTTCGTGGATGAGGGCGCGCCCTTGGCGGCTCTGCTCCAGGCAGCGGCGAAGCGCGGCGTCGCCCCGACGTACGTTCGTGCGCTCCAGTCGGCCTTCCGACCCGGAGAGGACCGAAGGCCGATCGACCAGGCCCTCATCGAGCCGCTCAGCGAACGTGAGCTCGACGTGCTCCGGCTGCTCAGCACCGACCTGGACGGCCCGGAAATCGCCAGCGAGCTTGTCGTCTCGCTGCACACCGTGCGCTCGCACACCAAGAGCATCTACGCCAAGCTCGGCGTGAACAACCGTCGCGCCGCGGTCAGCCGGGGTACGGAGCTCGACCTGCTGTCGCGAGCCCGCGAGCGCTGACCCGGGCCCCCGGGGGCTCATCGCGCTCCGGTTGAGGAATCACCAGCGCATTCACCACATCTGGTGATGCCCACTCACCACGTCCGCTCCTAGCTTCGTGATCACGCCGGCAAACCGATCGCACCGCCGGTGGAAAGGAGCAGATGAACGAACGAATGGACGCCGATCAGCACGAGGCAGGACGCTACGAGATCTGCCTCAAGGGGCATCTCGACGGGCGCTGGGCCGCCTGGTTCGACGGCCTGAGCCTCAGCCGTGAGAGCGACGGCACGACGATCCTCCGGGGCCCGATCCCCGACCAGGCTGCGCTTCACGGCCTGCTCCAGAGGGTCCGCGACACCGGCCTGCCGCTGGTCTCGGTCAGCCGGATGGAGCCCGACCCGGCCGAGCGGCCCGTCAACGAACCTCGATAGACCACTCGGGCCAGCTGGCCCTCATCAACGAAAGGATTGCCTCCATGACCTCATCGCGAAAGACCGCGCTCGCCGTAGGCGTGCTGTTCCTCCTGACCTTCATCACCTCGATCGGAGCCGTCTTCGCCTACGGACCGATCCTGAGTGATGCCAACTACATCACCGGTTCCGGCGCCGACACCCGCGTGTTCCTCGGTGCGTTCCTCGAGCTAGTCCTGATCGTCACCAACATCGGCTGCGCCGTCGTCCTGTTCCCGCTCCTCAAGCGACAGAACGAGGGACTCGCCCTGGGCTATGTCGCCGAGCGGCTCGTCGAGGGCACCTTCATCCTGATCGGCCTGCTCAGCCTGCTGGCCATCGTGACGCTGCGCCAGACGGCGGCCGGCGCCGACGCCGGCACCCTCGTCACGATCGGCAGGACGCTTCGCGCCATCCATGACTGGACGTTCCTGCTCGGCCCCAGCTTCGCCGACGGCATCGGGACCGGGGCGATCCTCGGCTACCTGATGTACCGGTCCGGCCTGGTGGGGCGGCGCATGGCGCTCTTCGGCCTCGTCGGAGGTCCGCTCCTCGTGGCCACCGCGGTCGCCGTACTGCTCGGTGTCATCCCGCAGGGCTCCACGCTGCAGGGCATCGCGACCGCCCCGGAGTTCATCTGGGAGCTGTTCCTGGGCCTGTACCTGACCTTCAAGGGGTTCAAGTCCTCCCCGCTCCTCGCGCCCGAAGGCCGGGAGCAGGCGATCACGCCGGCATACGCCGCCGCCTGACGGAACGAGCCCCGGAGGTCGTCTCCGGGGCGCTCAATCCAGGACACCGAAGCAGGGCCCGCTGGGCCCTGTTTTGGTTTGGGTGCCGCGACCGGCGTCTCAATGCCGGACGACCCCGGCGGTGAGGCCCTGGATGAAGCTGCGTTGGAAGACCAGGAACAGGAGAAACGGGGGAAGGATCACGATCGCCATCCCGGCGAAGGTGAGCCCCTGGTCCGTCGCGTACAGCGTCGAGAACCGGGTCAGGGCGAGCTGGACCGTGAACGCGTCGGGCTTCTGGATGAGCACGAGCGGTCCCGCAAAGTCATTCCAGGTCAACACCGCCACGAGGATGGCCACGGCGAGGATCCCCGGCCGCGCGAGCGGGACGACGATCCGGAGCAGGACCTCGATCCGGCCGGCTCCGTCGACCCGGGCGGCATCGATCAGGTCCTGCGGGATCGTGCGGAAGTAGCCCGTCAGGATCACCGTCGCGAACGAGATACTTCCCACGATGTTGGTCAGGGCCAGGCCGGGCAGGCTGTTGATCAGGCCCAGGGCGCGGAACATCGAGAACAGGGGAACGATGAGCACCTCGGTCGGGATGATCAGAGGCGCCAGGACCAGGATCAAGAGGGCAGCTCGGAAGGGCGGACGCAGCCGCGTGAGCGAATACGCTCCACTGACCGCGAGCACCAGGACGCCAGCCACCGTCATCGCGGTGACAAATGTCGAGTTTGCCAGCGCGACGCCGAGCTGCCCGCGGCTCCAGGCCTCACCGATGTTCCCGATGGCGGGCGGCCAGGGCACGTCCCACGGAGCGCGATAGATGTCGGCGCTCGACTTGATCGCGTTCGAAAGCGTCCAGGCGACCGGATAGAGCCAGGCGGCGGCGAGAACGCTGAGCAGCGCCGTGGACCATCGAAGGCGCGGCAATCTCGTCACGCGCTAACCGCCTCGGCCCGGCGATTGAGGAGCCGGTACTCCACAAGGGTCAGCACCAGGATCACGACCAGCAGGATCATCGCCATCGCCTGGGCGTAGCCGACCTGCAGGAACCGGAACGCCGTCGAGTAGATGTCCGTGGCGACCGTTTCGGTGGCGTGCTCGGGACCGCCCTGGGTCATCAGCCAGACCATGTCGAAGATCCGCAGGGTGCCCAGGGTGGTCAGCAGCACCAGCACGAACGTCTGTGGCCACAACAGCGGCCAGGTGACCCGCCTGAACAGCTGGAACCGTCCCGCACCCTCCAGGTGCGCATGCTCGTAGTACTCGCGCGGGAGCGCCTGGATCGCCGCGAGATAGACGACCATGCTGAAGCCGACGAAGCGCCACAGGAAGGCAGCCATGATCGCCCAGAGGGCCCAGTGGGCGTCCGCCAGTGGCGCAAACGTCTGGGTGTTGAACCCGAACGCCGACCCGACGGTCGGCACGACCCCGAAATACGGCGCATACAGGAACTTCCAGACTGCGCCGACCGCCACCGAGGCCAGGACGAACGGCGCGAAGAACGCGAACCGCCAGAACGTCCTGCCACGCCGCACGTCGGCGACCAGCACGGCAAGGATGAGGCCGAGTCCCGTCTGGAGGACGACCGCTGCAGCGGTGAACAGGACCGTGTTCAGCAGGGCCTGGTGGAAGACGGCGTCGCCGAAGATCGCGTGGGCGTAGTGGTCCAGGCCCACGAAACTCGTGAGATCGAAGCCCTTCGTGTCGTGCACGCTCAGCACGATCCCGTAGAGGAGTGGGTAGAAGAGGAAGCCGGCCAGGAGCGCCAGCGTCGGCGCAACGAACAGGAGGTCGATCCCCCGTTCCCGGTGCGAGCGACGAAGGAACGCCGTCACTCGACGGTCGACGACCGATGGGGGCTTCGGTATCTGCCGCGATCCGCCTGGACCATCACAACTCGCGAGCGAGATCCAACCGGCCGAACCATACTCGTTCTCCCCGGGCGGAAGCGGTTCCGATCGCGTGGTGGATGAGGAGGAGCCTCCTGGAGCCAGTTCAATCGACCGGGGACAGCAGCCGGAGCCGTCTGCTCGGCCGTCGCGACGTCCTCAAGCTCGGCGCCCTCATCGCCGCGGGCGGCGCCGTGGCGCCGTTGCTCGCCGCGTGCGCAGCACCGAGCGGAAGTGACGCGGCCTCGGGCGCCTCGATTGCGGGCGGCAGTGGAGCGCCTTCCCCGGCGTCGGCGTCAGGGGCCCTGTCGGGTCCCGTGACCGTCCTCGTCGAAGGCGGTGATCCGAGCACCGAGCCGGCGTTGAAGAAGGTCTTCGACGACTTCAAGGCGCAGCACCCGGCGATCGAGTGGGACATCCGCGCGCCGTCGGGCCTGGGCCCCGAATGGGATCGGCTCGCACGGGCCACCCTGGAGTCCGGCGAGCCCGTCGGGCTGGTGATCCTCGATGGCTTGTTCGTCCGGGCCTGGACTCGCGACGGCCTGTTGGCCGACCTCGGCACAGATCCCACGTTGGCCGACGTGCTCGCCCGGGTACCGCAGCGGTTCCATCTCGCGGGTCTTGGCGAGACGACCACGAGAGCCTTTCCCCTCGCCATGACCAAAGGCGTCCAAACCACGGGCCTGTACTACAACAAGGCGTTGCTCGACAAAGCCGGCCTCGAGGCTCCGAGGACGATCGCCGACCTCAAGGCGATGGTGAAGCCCCTGTCGGCGCTCGGCGCGGCGCCGCTCGTTCACTGCTCCGGCGATGTCTCCTTCAACCCATTGCTGGTCATGTGGGTCCTGCCGATGATCGCCGGGCGAACTGGTGACCCGCTGGAATTCGTCGATCGCACGATCAGGGGCCAGGTCAGGTACGACAGCCCGGAATGGACGGAGGCCTTCCAGACCATCGCCGACCTCCGGACCTCCGGGGTCCTGCTCGATGGATCCGGGGCCACGGACTACGCCACGATGCAACTGCTCATGCTGCAGGGCAAGGCAGCCACGAGCTACAACGGCACCTGGCTCCTGCCGCAGCTCCAGGCAGGCACGCCGACGGTTCCCTTCGACCTGCACGTGGCCCCGCTCCCCCTCGTCGAGGAGACGTCCAAGGCTCACTCGATCCTGTCCTATAGCGCCTTCGCCCTGCCGGCCAAGGCTGCGGCGAGCCGGGACAGCGTGTACGCCTTCCTTGAGTACGCGAGTCGACCCGAAGTCGACCAGGCGGTTGTCGCGGGACTGCAGTCCTACTCGCCGATCTCCGCGTCGAACGTCGGGATCCACGACGCCGTTGCGCGTGAGTTCCTGCCGATGTTCAACGACGCGATCACGTCGCTCAACTGGCTCTGGGAGCCCGAGATCGACGCGGAGATCAGCAACCAGGTCCAGGCCCTCGTGAAGGGCGACACAGACCCTGCTGCTGTCGGGAAGGCCGTCGAGGCCGTCGCACAGGAACTGCGTTCGTCTGGCCGGGGCTACTACTCCTGAACGAGCGCCCACAGCAACCGGTAGCTCAGACCCCCCGATAGACCCCCCGAATCTCAAACGCCCCAGCAGCGGCCAGCCCATACTCGCCGTCTCCGAGAGGGTCGGCGCCCCAGCCGAGCCCTCCGGGCATCCCCGGAGGAGCAGACATGATCATCGTGCGAACGGTCTTCCAGGGCTCGTACG
>JADGQK010000070.1 GCA_017881915.1 Chloroflexota bacterium
CGGGCCGAATCCGCCGGGTGTCGATCTGGTTGGATGGCAGATAGCCTCGAATCGTTCTCTGGCCGCGAACGTTTCGAGCGAACGACACTCCGTCCCCGGCCTCGGTTGCCTCGAATCGACCGATGTGTTCGCCCATGGCGATAACTCGTGCAGTGCCAGCCCAGCGGAGCCCATCTCCAGCCTGAACCGCGCCGCCCACCGCCACCGCCAGTGCCGCCACTGCAGGTCGGTGCCGCCAGAGCCGCCCAGCCGGCACCCAATCTCGAACACGCGCGGTTTGTCGCTCGAGGCGCACCAGACTGGCCGGCCGAACCAGGTTCGACGGGGCGCAGCCGTCAGGTGGCAGCAGCCGGCTAGTTACCCGGCGGCATGCTCGTTCCGGCGCCCGGCGGCATGCTCGTTGCGGTCCCGGTGGCGGGATCCCAGCCACCAGCCTGGCCCACCTTCGACGCCAGCGGCCGGCCGAGCAACCCGGCGATGAAGCGGGCCGCCTCGAGGACTCCCGCCAGCCGCGCTCCATGCTCCCAGCCCGAGGCGTCGAGGAAGTAGACGAGGTCCTCGGTGGCGAGGTTGCCGGCTGCGCCCGGTGCGTAGGGACAGCCGCCGGTGCCGCCGGTCGACGCGTCGAACGTGCGGACGCCCGCGCGCAGGCCGGCCGCCACGTTGGCCAGGGCCGTCCCGCGCGTGTCGTGGAAATGGAACGCGATGCGATCCGGCGTCAGGCCGGCTGCGATCGCCAGCCCGGCCAGCTCCTCGACCTGGTCCGGCACGGCCACCCCGATCGTGTCGCCGAAGCAGATCTCCTCGGTCCCCAGCTCCGCCAGGCGGAGGCCGATCTCGATCGCGGCGGCCGGCTGGATCCGACCCGTGTACGGACAGCCGAAAGCGGTCGAGACGTAGGCGCGGCGCCACCAGCCCAGGCTCGCCGCCCGGTCGAGGACCGGCTTGAACGCGGCCAGCGAGTCGGCGATCGTCATCCCGATGTTGTGGCCGGTGAAGGCATCCGAGGCCGCGGTGAACACCGCCAGCGCCCGGGCTCCGGCGGCCTCCGCCCGGGCCATGCCCCGCCCGTTCGGGACGAGCACCGGGTAGCGCACCCCGGCATGCCGGCCGAGACCCTCGACGACCTCGTCGGCGTCGGCCAGCTGCGGGATCGTCGCCGGCCGGACGAAGCTTGTCACCTCGATCTCGGTCAGGCCGGCAGCCACGAGCAGCTCGATGAAGCGGAGCTTGCCCGCCGTCGGGATCGGACGAGCCTCGTTCTGCAGGCCGTCGCGTGGGCCGACCTCGTAGATCCGAACACGGCGGCCCGCCGTTGCTCCGTCGGGCATCGTCAGGGTCAGCCTCCCGCGCTGGGCCCGGCCGGCTCTCCGGCGCTGCCCGCGGCCGGCCCGGCCGACGCGGTTGGCGGGTCCTGGGGCGCCGGGTCCTGGGGCGGCTGCTCGGGCGGCTGCTCGATCCGGGCGATCTGGACCTCGATCGCGGCGATCTCCTCGCAGGCCTGGCGGTACTCGGCCCCGCCCAGGGCGGCGCGGTCGCGGCGCCGACGAACCTCGGCGTGGAGCGCCAGCAGCGCGGGACGCGTGTCAGGCAGGGACTGGGTCAAGGCTGCTCCTCCATGTTCGGGTACGGTAGCGCGTCCCGCTCCGGCGTTCCCGCCGGCGGCCCGAGAACCACCAGCCGCTCGCCACGCACCACCTGCCCTCCGGGTTGGACGAGCACGTCGATCACGGTCCCCGCGGTCGCGCTCGTGACGACATGCTCCATCTTCATCGCCTCCAGGGTCACGAGTGGCTGCCCGCTTTCGACGCCCAGGCCGGGAGTGACATGAACCGCCAGCACGGCGCCCGGCATCGGGGAAATCACCTCGGCGAGCGCGCTCGGGTCATGCGCGGCGGCGGTCCGCGCGGCGCGATCCACGTCGGGCGGTGGCGCGATCCTGAACGGCAGGCTGCGGCCGTCAGCGTCGACGAACGCGACGCCGGAGTCGCCGACGACCGCAGCTGGTGCGGATTCGATCAGCTCGTCGCCGATCACCGAACCGTCGAGCACGATCGTCCGCTCCAGGCCGTCGCATTCGACCCGCAACCGGGCGGGGCCGTTCAGGCGCCAGCCGCCGTCCGTCGTTGCGACCAGCGCCCGCGCGGCGGCCAGCCAAACCGCCGGCGGTGGGACTGCTGTCACCTCGGCAGCGCCCCTCGGCGGCCAGATCTGCTCGAGCGTATCGATCCGGGCCGCCCCATCGATCACCACCGGTTGGGCCACCAGCCAGCGCAGGAAGTGCAGGTTGGTCGCGAGACCCAGGACGAGCGTCTGGTCGAGCGCGGCCGCGATGTTCGCCAGCGCTTCGGCTCGCGTTGCCCCGCCGACGATCAGTTTGGCCAGCATCGGATCGAAGCGGGTGTCCACGACCAGGCCGGCCTCGATCCCGCTGTCGACCCTGACGGGCCCGCCGATGCCCCCAGCCGACTGGATCGCCGGCCAGCGCAGGGCCTCGATCCGACCGGTCGATGGCAGGAAGCCCGCATCGGGGTCCTCGGCGTAGAGGCGGACCTCGAGCGCATGGCCGCCGTTGGCCCTGGCGGCATCCGCATCGGCCTGCTCGAATCCGAGCGGCTCGCCGGCGACGATCCGGAGCTGGTCGGCGACCAGGTCCCGGCCGGTCACCAGCTCGGTGACCGGGTGTTCGACCTGGAGGCGCGTGTTCATCTCCAGGAAGTGGAACGCGCCGTCATCGTCGAGAAGGAACTCGCAGGTACCGGCCGAGCGATAGCCGACAGCCGCGGCGAGGGTGAGGGCCGCCTGCCCAAGCCGCACCCGGAGCGGCCCATCGACGCCGGGCGACGGGCTCTCCTCGAGGACCTTCTGGTGCCGACGCTGGAGCGAGCAGTCGCGTTCGCCGAGGTGGACGCCGGAGCCGTGGGCGTCGAACAGGACCTGGACCTCGACATGTCGTGGCCCGCCCAGGAAGCGCTCGAGGATGAGCCGCTGATCGCCGAACGAGGCGGCCGCCTCCCGGCGTGCCGCGGCGAGCGCCGCGAGGAACTCATCGGGCGGCTCGAGCGAGTCGATCTGGTGCATCCCCTTCCCGCCGCCGCCGGCCGCGGGCTTGATCAGCACGCTGTGGCGCCGTTTCCCGGCGGCCCGGCCAACGATCGTGCGGGCGGCGTCGAGCAGCGCCGCGTCCGACTGGTCGTCCCCGTCGTAACCGGGCACGATCGGAATCCCGAGGCTGGTCGCGAGCTTCCTGGCCGCCGCCTTGTTGCCCATCGCCCGGATCACGCTCGGCGGAGGTCCGACCCAGCGGATCCCGGCGGCCTCGACCGCCTCGGCGAAGCCGGCATGCTCGGACAGGAAGCCGAACCCCGGGTGGAGCGCGTCGGCCCCGGCGGCCAGGGCGGCCGCGACGACCCGTGGGCTGTCGAGCAGGTCGACCCCCGGCGAGCCATCCGCTCCCGGAATCACGACCCGGATCCCGAGGCGATCGGCTGTTCGCTTGATCCGCACGGCGATCTCGCCACGGTTGGCGATGAACAGGGTCCGGATTGGAACGATTGCCTGGGCCTCGGGCTGCGCGCCACGCCCGGGTTCCGCGGCGGGGGCCGACTCGGCGGCACGCCCTGGCTCGGCGGCACGCCCGGGCCGCGCTGGGCCAGCACCCCGACTGGTGAACACGTCAAGCGCGTCAGATGCGACACGCCACCGGCCGCCGACCCTGCGAGCCGGGAGTTCGCCTCGCTTGATCCAGCGCTGGACAGATCGAGTCGTGGCCCCGATTCGCTCAGCAGCCTGGCGCGGTGTCAGTTCATCGGACATCGTGACGTGATTGTCGCGTGTGGCGGTAGCGGCCGCAAGAGGGCATGTCGCCAGGGCGGCGATGGGGCTAGGTCTCCGCCCAGGAGGGCGCAGAGGCCCTGATTCTGGCCCGGATCGTCGGTCCGACCTGCATCAGATGAATAGGTCTGACGCGCTCCGACCACGATCTAGTCGCCTCCCTGCATCAGGCGCCGACCATCGACTCGAACCTGCATGAGAGGCCGAGAATCGACGAGCCTGGCGGGCTACCTCGTCGGACTCATTCATCTGATGCAGGGTCGACCGGCGTGGGACGCCCGGCCGCGCGCCGAATGGGCCGCCTACTCCCCGTCGAGGGTCCAGCTCGGTGGCCGCTTCTCGAGGAACGCGCGGAGGCCCTCCTGGGCCTCAGGGGAGCGGCGCTGGCGGGCGATCACCCGGGCGGTGTGCCACTTCGACGAGCCGTGAGGCAGCCCGCGTACCTCGCGCACGATCGACTTCGCGGCTCGAGCGGCCGTCGGACCTGCCGTGAGCACGTCGGCCACCGCCGCGTCCACGGCACGGTCGAGTGCATCAGGTCCCTCAACAAGCTCGTGGACGAGACCGATGCGTTGGGCACGCGCCGCGTCGAATCGGCGACCCGAAGGGAACAGGGCCCGGGCATTGCTCTCGCCGATCTTGGCGATGACGAACGGGGAGATCACCGCGGGCAGGATCCCGAGACGCGTCTCGGTGAAGCCGAATTTGGTCCCGGACTCGGCGATCACCAGGTCACTCACGGCACACAGGCCCGTTCCACCGCCAAGAGCCACGCCGTGAACCCGGGCGATCAGCGGCACCGGGCAGGTGTCGATCGCGTCGAACATTTCGGCCATCGCCATCGCGTCCTGCTCGTTGGCCTCGAGGTCGAGCTCGAGGGCAGCGCGCATCCAGGCGACGTCGGCTCCCGCGCAGAACGACGGTCCATCGCCGGCCAGGACCACCACCCGGAGCCGCTCGGGCGGCTCGGCCGCAAGGCCGGCGAACGCGGCGCGCAACTCGGCGATCAGGGTTGCGTCGAATGCGTTGTGGCGGTCGGCTCGAGCGAGGTGCAGCCGGGCCACGGTGCCGTTCGGCCCGGACCGCTCGATCCGCAGGCCCGGCCCAATCTGGTTGTTCACGGCGACATCGTACGGCCGTCCGGGGCTCTTGGCGGGGCTGCTAGCCTCAGCCCATGCCCGACGCGATCGACCACGTCCTTATCGCCTGCGCCGACCCCGATGTCGCGGCCAAGGCCGTCGAGGCCCAGCTCGGGTTGCGGGTGACCGGCTCCGGCCGCCACACGGCGCTGGGCACGTTCAACCGGTTGATCTGGCTGGGCGACAGCTTCATCGAGCTGATCGGGATCGAAGCGCGCAAGCTGGCCGAGGCGAGCTGGGTCGGGCGGCCGGTCGTCCAGGCCGCCGATGCCGGCGGCGGATTCGCAACGTGGGCCGCGGCGACGGCGCAGCTGGGCCAGGAGGTCGATCGGCTTCGGGCAGGCGGCTCGAACCTCGCGGATCCGGTGGCGGGTGAGCGAATCCGGCCCGATGGCAGGATCGTGCGCTGGACGCTGGCGGCCGCGCCCTCGCTCGGTCCGCTGGAACCGCCATTCCTGATCGAGCACGACATGACCGCCGCGGAGTGGAGCCCGGCCGAACGCGACGAGCGCGCGGCGCAGGGTCATCCGATCGGCGGGCCGGTCCGCTTCGAGACGGTCGAGTTGCCGGCGCCGGATCTACCCCGTGTCACAGGCCGCTACCTGCGGACCGTGGGGATCGGCCCGTTTCGACCGTCGCTGGCCGGCCGCGGCGCACGCGATGCAACGGTTGGCGCGCACACGATCCGGTTCGTGCCCACCCGGAGCGCCGGCTGGCCGATCGCGACGCTTCATCTCCGCGTCGCCGCATCGTCACACCCCACCGGGACCGAGCTGCGCGACGTCAAGCTGCTCGGTTGCCGCTGGCTGATCCGCGCGGGCTAATCCCCCGGACCTGATCGCGGTCGGCCGAGGAGCTACATCCGGAAGACGCCGAAGCGCGTCTCGGGGATCGGCGCGTGGAGGCTGGCGCCCAGCGCCAACGCCAGGACCCGCCGGGTATCGAGCGGATCGATCACGCCGTCGTCCCACAGGCGGGCGGTGGCGAAGTAGGGATTGCCCTCGGCCTCGTAGCGCTCCAGGATCGGCGCCTCGAAGGCGTCCCGCCCGGCGTCGGAGTCGAACGGTCCGCCGACCGTCGACAGGACGCGGGCCGCCTGGGGGCCGCCCATCACGCTGATCCGGCTGTTGGGCCACGACCACAGGAATCGGGGCGAGTACGCCCGTCCGGCCATGGCGTAGTTGCCCGCACCAAAGCTGCCGCCCACGATCACGGTGAACTTGGGCACCTCGGCGCAGGCGACCGCCATCACCATCTTGGCGCCGTCCTTGGCGATCCCGCCGGCCTCGTACTCGCGGCCGACCATGAAGCCGGTGATGTTCTGCAGGAAGACGAGCGGGATCCTGCGCTGCGCCGCGAGCTCGATGAAGTGGGCGCCCTTGAGGGCCGATTGGCTGAACAGGATCCCATCGTTGGCAATGATCCCGATCGGATAGCCGTCGAGGTGGGCGAAGCCGCACACGAGCGTCTCGCCGTAGAGCGGCTTGAACTCGTGGAAGCGGCTGGCGTCGACGAGTCGCGCGATGATCTCGCGGACGGCCAGCGGCCGGCGCAGGTCGGTCGGGATCGCGGTGTAGAGGTGGGCCGATCCGCCGCTTCCGTCGGCGGCGATCGCCGGTGGCTCGGCCGGGCGGCGGGCCCACGGCAGCGTGGGCTCGGGCCGGTTCAGGTTGGCCACGATCGAGCGCCCAAGCGCGATCGCGTGCTCGTCGTCGAGTGCCTCGTGATCCACGACGCCGCTGATCCTCGCGTGGACGCTGGCCCCGCCGAGGTCCTCGGCGCTGACATCCTCGCCCGTGGCGGCCTTCACCAGCGGTGGCCCGCCCAGGAAGATCGTGCCCGTTCCCCGGACGATCACGGTCTCGTCGCTCATCGCCGGGACATAGGCCCCACCGGCCGTGCTGCTGCCCATCACCAGGGCGACCTGCGGGATCGCCGCGGCCGACAGGCGGGCCTGGTTGAAGAAGATCCGGCCGAAGTGCTCGCGGTCGGGAAAGACATCGGCCTGGAGCGGCAGGAAGGCGCCGCCCGAGTCGACCAGGTAGATGCAGGGTAAGTGGTTCTCGAGCGCGATCTCCTGTGCTCGAAGGTGTTTCTTGACCGTCAAGGGGTAGTAGGTGCCGCCCTTGACCGTGGCGTCGTTGGCCACGATCACGCAGGTGACGCCCTCGACGCTGCCGAGCCCCGTGACGATCCCGGCGCTTGGTGCGTCGTGCCCGTCCGGGCCGTAGACGCCATCGGCGGCCAGGGGACTGAGCTCGAGGAAGGCTGAGCCCGGATCGATCAACCGGTCGATCCGCTCGCGGACCGGCAGCTTGCCCCGGGCCCGATGTTTCTCGATGGCGGCCGGATCGCCGCCAGCCCCGTTGACGCTGACCCGAGCCTGCCGTTCGCGCAGGTCAGCGACCAGGCCGTCCATCGCCGCCCGATTGGCAAGGCTCTCGGCGCTTGCCGGATCGAGTCGGCTGCGAAGCACGGACATGGCTCGATCATAGCGACCGCTGTTGGCAGGCCGCGAGTTGGGCAGCCCGCGCCCGGGCCGGGTGCCTGGGCCGGGCTAGGACCCCTTGGACGTCCAGGGCTGATGGGCGCTCAGCGCCAGCTTCCAGCTGCCGTCGATTCGAACGTAGGTCGAGGCGATGCTGCCCTCGTACGGCTTCTCGTCGCCGTCTCGGTGACCCCGTCCGTGATAGGCCAGGATCACGCAGTCGGGCGTCAACTGGCGAACCTGGACATCGAGCATCTCGACCTTGCCCCAGGGCTTCTCGGCGGGCGATTTCATGACTTCTTGCTTCTCGATGAAGCCCATCGGCTCGATGACCGACAGGCCGCCATCGGCGACATGCTGCTCGAAGTAGCCGGGCTTGTCGGCCTCGGTCCAGAAGCCCTTCTCGATAGTGAGGATGTTGTCCGTGGTCTTGCTCATGCGAATCGAACCTCCGGTGGGACGGCCGTGGTCCTGGCTTGACCAGCGTGTAGCGACCGACGACCTCCACGCTCGAACGAGGCAAGACCGGCAGGTCAGGGACGACCTGCCGGTCCTACGGTGACGGCCGCTCGGAGCGGCAAGCTGCCCTCCGGAGCTGGTGAGCCGACCGGATGACGCGAGCGAACCGTACGGCCCCGATCGTGGCGCTCGGGGTTCGAAGCCGGTCTCAGTCCTATCGGTCCCATTGCAATCCCGGGACCCTGGCCCGGGATGCCCGCTGCTCCAACGCAGGGCAACAAACGTGCTACTGTCGGTGTACAAGTCATGGCAGCATCGACGAGCGCACCCAGCAGCACGACCGATCCGGCCGTCCGGGCCGAGGCCATCCGGCGCGGCCTGGCCGAGGCGTGGGGCGCAATGGGCGCCTCGTGGGGCGTCGCGCCGGCGATCGCGCGGGTCCACATCTACCTGATGGCCCGGGGCGAGCCGCTGACCGAGCGCGAAGTCCGCGAGGCGCTTGGATTGAGCCACCGGGCAGCCAGCCTGGCTCTCGACGCGGCGATCCGCTGGGGCGTCGTCGAGCGGGTCGCTGAGCCTCGTCGGGTCGGTCGACGCGGACCAGCGGGCACGGCGTATGCCTCGGTCGGCGACCATTTCCGCTGGTTCGGCCGGGTGATCGAACACCGCAAAGTGCTCGAAGGCGATCCGATCATCGAAGTCCTCGAGCGGACCGCCGCTGATGCCGCCGCCGCCGCCGCCGAATACGTCGATGATCCCGAGCTGGCCGACCTGCGCGACTGGCTGGCCACGTTCCTGTGGTTCGTGCGCCTCTTCAACCGGGCGATTGGCCTGGTGCCGGTGCTCGAGCCGACCGAGCTCGAGCGCGTGCTCGACCTCCTTGCCCGGATCCCCGACGACACGATCCTGCGCCTCGTTCGATTGCTCGGCCAGCTCCCCGACGACGACGTCCTGGCCCTGGCCACCGGTCTCTCGAAGCTGTCACCGACGGCCGCTCGTCGCTCGATCAAACTGATGGCCGGCGTCGTCCGGACGGTCGGCCGCTGAGCAGGCGCTGAGCGCATGCGATAATCGGGGGGCGCGACATGATCCGGCCCGCTCGAACGGGGGACGACTCCGGGGCACAGCCCAGGCCGGCGCGGAACGCACGAGTCACCGGAGCCAGCACATGACCGTCGAATCGTCCACCTGGGCAACGAAGAAGGGTCTCGCCCAGATGCTCAAGGGCGGCGTCATCATGGACGTCGTCACGCCCGACCAGGCGAAGATCGCGGAAGAGGCCGGCGCGGTGGCCGTGATGGCCCTCGAGCGGGTCCCCTCGGATATCCGGGCGACCGGCGGGGTGGCCCGGATGAGCGACCCGTCGATGATCGTGGCGATCATGGACGCGGTGTCGATCCCGGTCATGGCCAAGGCCCGGATCGGGCATTTCGTCGAGGCCCAGATCCTCGAGGCGCTCGGCGTTGACTACATCGACGAGTCCGAGGTGCTCACGCCCGCCGACGAGGCGAACCACATCGACAAGCACGCCTTCAAGGTCCCCTTCGTATGTGGCTCGCGCAACCTTGGCGAGGCCCTTCGCCGGATCTCCGAGGGCGCCGCGATGATGCGCACGAAGGGCGAGGCCGGTACCGGCAACATCGTCGAGGCGGTTCGCCACATCCGGGCCGTCAACGCGGAGCTGCGCCGGCTGCACGGGTTGCGCGAGGACGAGCTGTTCGCGGCCGCCAAGGAACTGGCTGCGCCGCTCGAGCTCGTTCGCGAGGTCGCCCGCGAGGGCAAGCTGCCGGTCGTCAACTTCGTCGCCGGTGGGATCGCCACGCCGGCCGATGCGGCCCTCGCGATGCAGCTGGGAGCCGAGGGGGTCTTCGTTGGATCGGGCATCTTCAAGAGCGAGGACCCGGCCCGAATGGCCAACGCGATCGTCCAGGCGACGACCCATTTCGACAACCCGGCCCTGCTGGCCGAGATCAGCAAGGGCCTGGGCGCGGCGATGCCGGGGATCAGCATGGAATCCATTCCGGACCAGGAGCGGTTGGCCGTCCGGGGCTGGTAGTCCCGAGCAAGCCGCACCGATGAAGATCGGAGTCCTGGCCGTCCAGGGCGATTTCCTCGAGCATGTCCGGACGTACCGTGCGATCGGTGTCGAGGCGGTCGAAGTCCGCCTGCCGGAGGACCTTGAGGGAGTCAGCGGCCTGACCCTGCCCGGCGGCGAGAGCACGACGATGCGCCGCCTGATCGACCGCTGGGGCCTGCGCCAGCCGATCCTCGACCTGGCTGCGAGCGGCGCACCCATCTTCGGCACGTGCGCCGGGATGATCCTGCTGGCGCGCGAGATCGTGGGCGGCGAGGCGCCGATCCTGGCGCTCCTCGATGTCGCTGTTCGGCGCAACGCCTTCGGACGCCAGCTCGACTCGTTCGAGGGCGACCTGACCGTATCGATGCTGGGTGACGGGCCGGTCCACGGGGTGTTCATCCGGGCCCCCGTGATCGAGCGGGTCGGACCCGGCGTCGATATCCTGGGCCGCCTCGGCGATGGCCGGATCGTCGCGGTCCGCGAGCGCAACATCATCGCGACCGCGTTCCATCCCGAGCTGGCCGGCGAGACCCGCTTCCACCGGCTCGTCGCGACGATGGCCGCCGAGCATGACGATCCCGCCGAGGGCTCCGGCCGACGGCATCATCCGGTACGTCGGGAGCGGACGGCGAGATGAGCGTGTCGGGCAAGGTCCGGATGGCTCGGCTGACCGATCTCGCGGCGCTCGGTGAGCTCTCCCAGCTCGCCCAGACGGACGCCGCGCGCTCGCTCGGGTTGCCCGTGACCCGCCCCCGGATGGGCGTGTTCAGCCTGTTCCGGCTGCCGTTGGGCGCATTCCAGCCGAACGACCTGCTCTACGTCCACGAGCTAGAACGGCGGATCAGCGGCTTGCTCCGGGTCGAGCGCGAGAGCCATCGCGACGAGTGGACTGTCGTCGAGCTCGACGCGATCGGGCAGGGCGACGCGGGCGACATCCGCTTTCGCCTCGTCCAGTACCTCCTGCGCGACGGCGCCAAGCGCGGAGCCGTCCGTTTCCATGTCGCCTGTGCCGACGCGGACGGCAACGTCGAGCTGTTCATGCAGGCTGGCTTCGCGCGCTATGGGGAAGAGCAGATCCTCTTCCGCGAATCGACCCAGGCCCTGCCCGAGGCCTGGTCGGACGAGCGCGCGGCCGGCTCCGGCATTCGCCCGGTCGGGTCGCTTGACGCGCTGGCCCTCGCCCGGCTGTATGCAGTCGTGACCCCGCAGCCGGTCCAGCGCCTCGAGGCGTATCGGCTGCCGGACTGGGAACGCCAGGGAGCGGGCTGGCGGGTGCCCCGATCCAGCCTGACCCCGATCCTGCGCTTTGCCGATATCGAGGCCTTCGTCCAGGACCAGCCGGATGGGGCGCCCGACCCGACGGGCCTGTCTGCCTTCATCCAGGTTGCCGTTGCCAAGGAGGACCAACCCCACTACCTGAAGATCCTCGCCCGGCCCGAGGCGGACGTCGGGCCGCTGGTGGAGTACGGTCTGGGCGTGATCGCCGCCCGGACCGGGAATCGCGGCGAAGCGCAGCACGGCGTGATCTCGGCGGTTCGAACCTACGAAGCGCCGATTGACCGCCGGCTCGAGGAGGCCGGTTTCGAGGTTGAGTCGAGCGTGACCCTGCTGCTCAAGGAAGCTCTCGTCCGGGTGGCGGAGCCGGCGCTGGTGCCGGCGATCCAATGACCCGGGTCCATGCCCCTGCACCGCCGACCCCGGAGGTCCCGTGACTGCAGCACCGCCCAACTCCGATCGTGAGGCGATGGACGACCTCGAGCTGCTCCTGGCGGCGCTGCCGCCGGAAGTCGTCGAGGCGGTTCACGCCCTGCCCGATCAGACGACGCTGATCGAGGTCGTGCTCGACCTGGGCCGCCGTCCCGAAGCCCGCTTTCCGAACAGCGAGGTGACCCTCCTCGAGCGCGAGATCCGCGAGTCGGACATCGCCTACGTGGTCGACCACATCGGCTCGTTCGGCGACGACAACCGGGCGGGGATCGAGCGGACCCTCCATCGGATCAGTGCGATTCGCAACCGGAGCGGCAAGATCGTTGGCCTGACCTGCCGGATCGGCAAGGCGGTCTTCGGCACGATCGAGATCATCAGCGACTTCGTCGAGAGCGGGAAGTCGATCCTGATCATGGGCCGCCCGGGGATCGGCAAGACGACGATGCTGCGCGAGGCTGCCCGGGTGCTGGCGGATGACCTGGGCAAGCGCGTCGTGGTCGTCGACACCAGCAACGAGATCGCCGGCGACGGCGACATTCCCCATCCGGCGATCGGCAAGGCCCGCCGGATGCAGGTCCGGACACCTTCCCTCCAGCACGAGGTGATGATCGAGGCAGTCGAGAATCACATGCCCCAGGTGATCGTGATCGACGAGATCGGGACCGAGCTCGAGGCGCAGGCCGCCCGGACGATCGCCGAGCGAGGCGTCCAGCTCATCGGCACGGCCCACGGCAACAACCTCGACAACCTGATGCTCAACCCAACCCTGTCCGACCTGATCGGCGGGATCCAGAGCGTCACCCTCGGCGACGAGGAGGCGCGCCGCCGAAGGACCCAGAAGAGCGTCCTCGAGCGGAAGCAGCCGCCCACCTTCGACGTGATCATCGAGATCCAGGATCGCGAGCGGGTGGTCGTCCACGCCGATGTCGCCGAGACGGTCGACGAGATGCTCCGCGGTGACCCGGTGGCGCCGGAGCTTCGCTGGCGCGACGAGGAGGGTGTCCACCGGTCCCAGTCGCGACCCCGACCGTCGCCCCGCGAGACCCTCGGCAGCGAGCGCTTTGCCGGCCTGGTCGGCGGTGGCAGCCCCTGGCGGATGGAGCCCGGTTGGCGGGGCGAGACCACCTATCGGACCGGCGGGTACCGCGATGCGGCGCCCGGGCCGGCGTCCGGTGGGTATCGCTCGGGCTACCGGCCGGGGGCCAGCGGCGGCTGGCGCCAGACCCGTGGTGGGACGACCCGGGAGACAGGCCCGCGCGGTCGGATAGACGGGCCCGGCCGGCCGGGTGACGCGATCAAGGGGATGCTGCCCGGCGAGCGGTTCGCCATTCAGCCCGGCAACGGGGAGGAGCGTGGACCAGGCGCGGGATCGTCCGGCCCGCTGCCGGACCGCCCGTTCATTGCCGGCGAGATCGCCGACCGCGGCCCCCTTGAACGTGGTGCCCCGCCAGCGCCCGATCGGCGTGCCCGCGAACTGCGCGAACATGATCGCCAGGCTGCCTGGCGCGATCAGGCCGCGCGGGCGCTGACCGCCCTGAAGGCCGACGAAGGCACCGCCCCGATCAACGAGCTCGACCTGCCCGAGGCCCGTCTGGCCGACCTCGAATTGCTCGACTCTCGACCGGTCGAGCCAAGACCGCCGGTCGCGGGCCTGGCACCGGCCGTCACCGGATTCGGGTCGGACGGCGAGGACCACGAAGAAGGCGACGAAGAGGAAGACGAAGAGGAAGACGACGATCGGGCCGATCGGGCCGAGGAATCGGGCGGGGCTCCGGCGGCCGGCGAGAGCAAGGTCCTGCGGGTGACCGACGGCCTCCTGCCGACACTTCGGGTGCTGCCGTTCGGCGTCAGCCGCAAGCGCCTCGAGCAGGCGATCCGGGAGCTGCAGCTGCCGGTCATCGTCGCCCGCAACATCGACGAAGCCGATGTCGTCATGACCCTCCGCAGCGAGTACCGCTCCAAGCCGCCCGCCGTCCGCGAGGCGGAGGAGCGGGGCATTCCTGTCTACGTCCTCAAGAGCAACACGATCCTCCAGATGCATGCCAGCCTGACCTCGATCTTCTCGCTCGCCCTGGATCCCCGCGAGGCAGCCCTGCGCGAGACCGAGGAGGCGATCGGGCTGGTGATCGAGCGCTCAGAAGCCGTCGAGCTGTCGCCCCAGAGTGCCTACATCCGGCGACTCCAGCACCAGATGGCCGAGCGTGCGAACCTCGTCTCGCGCTCTCGTGGGCGCGAGCCGTACCGGCGGGTCAGGCTCTACCCGGACCAGGCCCGGGTCTGGCGCTGACGTGGAGTCGAGCTAGGCCGGCTCGGCTCGGCGGGGCGGGGCGGCTCGGCGCCGCTCGGCTCGGCGGCTCGGCCGGCTCGGGCGGCTCGGCGCCGTCGCGGTCGGGT
>JADGQK010000071.1 GCA_017881915.1 Chloroflexota bacterium
CGATCCTGGTTCGTGCGTGGGCAGGCTGGCAAATCGATCGAATCAGGCCACGAGACCGGCGAATCCTCGTCTAACAGCACGCCCATCACTGAACCGACAAGAACGAGTGGGCCGGCGCTCGGGCGCGAGGGCTGCGACGAGGGGCAAGGCCCGAACCGCACCGCCTACATCGACTCGGGAGCGGAAATCCCCAGCAACGCCAGCGCGTTGGCCAGGGTGTGCTGGGCAGCAGCCACGAGGGCCAGCCGCGCCCGCGACCGATCGGGTTCGGACGGCTCGATGACCTTGGCGTCGCGGTAGAAGGCGTGAAACGCCGTCGCCAGCTCGGTGGCGAAGGCGGTGATGCCCTGGGCTTCCTCGAGGGCTGTCGCGTCCTCGACGACCTCCGGGAAGCGCACGATCTGGCGAGCCAGGAGGCCTTCCGCCGGGCCGCCGATCGCGCTCCCGACCGAGGCGGCCGGCTCGAGCCCGGCCTCGCCGGCGCGACGCAGGATCGAGGCGATCCGGGCATGGGCGTACTGGACGTAATAGACCGGGTTCTCGCTTGTTTGCTTCTTCGCCAGCTCGATGTCGAAATCGATCCCCGAGGTGGGGCCGCGGGACGCGAAGAACCAGCGCGCTGCATCGACGCCCACCTCGTCGAGAAGCTGGTCCAGGGTGATGAACGTGCCGGCCCGCTTGCTCATCGAGACCTCGACTCCCTCGAGGACGAAGCGGACCCAGGCGATCAGGAGCATCCGCACGGCTTCCCGGTCGTAGCCCATTGCCTCGGCCGCGTTGCGGACCCGGGCAACGGTCCCGTGATGGTCCGATCCCCAGATATAGATCAGCTCCTCGAAGCCGCGGCTGAACTTCTCGGTGACGTAGCCGATGTCCGAGGCGAAGTAGGTCGGCTCTCCGGTCGAGCGCAGGATCACCCGGTCCTTGTCGTCGCCATAGGCGGTCGAGCGAAACCACGTGGCGCCGTCCTCGACGTAGACGTGGCCGCCAGCACGCAGGCGCTCGATCGCCCGTTCCACCCAGCCCTCGGTGTAGAGCGAGCCCTCGCTCTTCCAGACGTCGAAATGGACGCCCAGGTGATCAAGGCTCGCCTCGATCCCCGTGCGGACCGCTCCGGCCGCCCAGCGGCCGACGATGGCGGGCGCGTCCGCGCCGGGCGCTGCGGCCTCGCCGAGGACGGATTCGGGCAGCTCGGCGGCCAGCGCCTGGGTGTAATCGCCGTGGTAGCCGTCCTCGGGGATCGGCCGGCCGGTCCGAATCGCGAAGACCGTCGCACCCAGGTTCCGGATCTGGGCGCCGGAGTCGTTGAAGTAGTACTCCCGGGCGACGCTGTGGCCGCCCGCCTCGAGGACCCGGCAGAGCACATCGCCCACGAACGCGCCGCGGGCGTTGCCGATCGTGAGTGGGCCGGTCGGGTTGGCCGAGACGAACTCGACGTTGATCCGGCGCGGGTGCGCGGCCGCCACTCGACCCCAGCCGGCCGGCTCGGCCAGGATCCCCGCGAGCACGCCGTCCAGGGCGTCTTCCGAGAGGCGCAGGTTGATGAAGCCGGGCGGCGCCACGTCAACTGAGGCAATCGGTGTGCCCGAGGGATTCGCTGCCGCTTCGCGGCTGAGTTCGGCGGCAACCGCGCGGGCGATCTCGAGCGGCGCCCGACGGTAGGGCCGGGCCAGCTTGAGGGCGAGGTTCGTCGCCAGGTCGCCGTGCTCAGGCTTGGCCGGCCGCTGGACCTCGACCAGGATGGGCGGATCGCCTTCGGCCGGCGAGGGCAGCGAGCCAGACCGGGTGGCCGCCGCCAGGGCCCGCTCAATCGCCTGGATCGCGGCTCCGCGCAGGGTCGTATCGGGACGTTGGCTGGGGTCCACGTTCGGAATGGTAGCCGAGCCCTCGTCCGGGATGCCGATCAGCCCAGCTCGAAGCGATCTCCGGGATCGACCAGCCTCGCCGGAATCCCGCCGCCCGCCTTGATCGTGGCCGCCTCCGTCGCAGGTCGATCACGGCCGGAGAGCAGGTGGGTCAGCAGGACTCGACGGACGCCGCTCTGGGCAGCGAGGGCTCCAACATCCTTCGCGTCGAGGTGGAAGGCGCCGGCCGGGATCGGTCCGAGCCCGAACGAAACTTCGGCCAGGAGCACGTCACCTGGCTGGATCAACGAACGCAGGTCGGCCGCTCGTCCGCAGTCGCCCGAGTAGACGAGCCCGGGCGCCGCCGTTTCGCCGGCTGCTGCCGGCACGCTCACCCGGAATGCATACGAGTCAGCCGTGTGGGTCACTCGTCGGGCCTCGAGGCGGAGTCCGCCGATCTCGTGGACCTGACCATCGGCCAGGGCAGTGACGTCGAGCGCGTCGGCACTGAAGCCCGGTTCGCCGAGCAGCGCGTCGAGGCGATCGGGCAGGGCAGCCGGCGCGAGGACCGGCAGGCGTCGTGGCGGTTCGAACTCGTAACGCAGGTAATGGCGCAGGGGCACGAGATCGATGAAGTGGTCGGGATGGAGGTGGCTGATCGCGATCGCCGAGAGGCTCGACGGCTCGAGCGTCCCGGCCAGGTTGGCAAACGTCCCCTGGCCGAGATCCAGGAGGATCGCCGTCGGGCCTGCCGTGATCAGGTAGCTGGAGCCGACGGCGCCCGGTCGATCGGTGTAGGCCGGCCCCGCGCCGATCACGCTGAGCCTCATCGCTCGGCCACCCTCGACTCCGGGCTCGTCGCGGCCCCGGCAGCCGTCCCGGACGCACGGAACCGTTCCGGAATTGCGACGGAGACAGGCTTCCCCGGACCACGCCGGAATGCCAGGTCACGGAATCCTGCCTGCGCGGCGATCCGGTAGCCCGCCTCGAGTCCGTGGGCGAACCAGCTCGGCCGGTGGGCATCCGAGCCGGCCGTCAGCCGCTGCCCGCCGAGCTCGCGGAATCGAGCGACGACGGCCGCCGACGGGTAGGTCTGGCCGGCGGCCTGGCGCAGTCCGCTCGTATTCACCTCGAGCCCGGTGCCGCTCTCGACGAGTGCCCGCAGGACCGGCTCGTACAGGTCGGGCCGCTCGGCGAGCTGGGCTGGCGTGACGTGCGGCAGGAGATAGCGCTTGATCGAATCGAGATGGCCGATGACGTCGAACAACCCACTCCGGGCCGCGGCGATCACCTCGTTGAAGGACGGCGCGACGATCTCGGCCAGGCTCCGGCCGGCGACCCAGCTCGCGACGCGCGAGGCGCGATACGGCGATCCGGGACCAACGTGGACCGAGCCGATCACGAAGTCGTAGTGGTGGGCTCGCAGGTGCTCGCGGATCTCGTCCTCCCGCCCGGACTCGTAGCTGACCTCGAGCCCGAACCTGATCGCGACGCCGTGGGGCGCCCAGCGCTCGGCTGCCGCCCGGACGATGGACTCCCGTGCCCGCGGATCCGGGTTGAAGTTCGGCAGGCGCGGATCGAAGTCGATATGGTCGGTGATCGCCAGCTCGGCGATTCCGCGCTCGACGGCCAGGGCTCCGTAGACGTCGATCGGGACCAGGCTGTCGGACGACTGGTCCGTGTGCATGTGGGCGTCGAGAGGCAGGTCGCGTGCCCGCGGGTCGGTACCCCGCGCCTCCTCCGTCACCCTGCGATCAGGCCCAGCTCATGCCCGATCCGGTCGAAGGCACCGAGCGCCCGGTCGAGGTGGGCGTCGGTGTGGGCCGCGGTCACGATCGTCCGGATCCGGGCCTTGTCCAGGGCCACGGTCGGGAAGACGATCGGCTGGGCGAAGATGCCCTCGTCGAAGAGGCGGTCGGAGAACCGGCCGGCGGTCGTCGAGTCGCCCATCATCACCGGCGTGATCGGCGTCTCGGAGGCGCCCGTGTCGAAGCCCAGCCGGCCGAGCTCGGCCTTGAACCGGCGGGTGTTCGCCCACAGCCGCTCGTGCAGGGCCGGCTCTTCCTCGAGGACGTGGATCGCTTCGAGGCAGGCGGCTGCGACGGCCGGCGGAGCGGAGGTTGAGAAGAGGAACGGTCGCGAGCGCTGGATCAGCAGGTCGCGCAGGTCGCGCGAGCCGGCCACGTAGCCGCCCAGCACCCCGACCGCCTTGCTCAGGGTGCCGACCTGGATCGCGACCCGGCCGTGGAGGCCGAAGTGATCGACGCTGCCTCGACCCGCCCGGCCCAGGACACCCGAGGCGTGGGCGTCGTCGACCATCACCGCCGCCCCGAACTCCTCGGCCGCAGCGACGATCCCGGGCAACGGGGCGATGTCGCCGTCCATGCTGAAGACGCCGTCGGTCACGATCAGGATCAGCCGATGGGCTCCAGCGCCGTCGCTCCGCCCGTCGGTCCGGGCCCGCACGAGCAGCTCGCGCAGGGCGCCGACGTCGGCATGGGGGTAGACCACCCGGGGTGCCTTCGAGAGGCGCATTCCGTCGATGATCGAAGCGTGGTTCAGGCTGTCGCTGACGATCAGGTCGGCCTCGCCGGCGATCGTGGGGATGACCCCGGTATTCGCGCTGAAGCCCGAGGGGAAGCTCAGGACTGCCTCGGTGCCCTTGAACCGGGCGAGCGTCGCCTCGAGCTCCTCATGGAGCGCCATCGTCCCGGCGATCGTGCGGACAGCGCCCGACCCGACGCCGAACGCCTCGACGGCGGCCAGTGCCGCGGCCCGCAGCCTGGGGTGGTGGGTCAGGCCCAGGTAGTCGTTCGAGCTGAAGCTGACGCAGGCCCGGCCGTCGACCTCCACGTCGGGACCCTGAGCCGAGCTCATCACCCGGAGCGAGCGGTACAGGTGCCTGGCCCGCAGGTCGGCGAGCTCATTGGCGATGAATCCGAGCGGGTCTGTCCTGATGACGGCGGTCATGTCAGGCCTCCTGCGGCAGCAGCACGACTTTGCCGGCGTGGCCGCCGGCGAGGAGCTCGAATGCCTGCTCGAAGTCGCGCAGCGCAATCCGGTGGGTGAGGATCGGCCGGAGGTCGAGGCCCTGGGCGAGCAGGGCCTGGGTCCGGTACCACGTCTCGAACATCCGGCGCCCCGTGATCCCGTAGACCCGCAGCCCCTTGAAGATGATGTCGGCGCTCAGATCCAGGGTGATCGGCCGGGCCGGCACGCCCAGAAGCGAGACCCGGCCGCCGTTGGTGACGGCCTCGAAGCCCTGCCGGATCGCGATCTCGGCGCCGCTCATCTCCAGGACCACATCGACGCCGACGCCGCCGGTCAGCTCGCGCAGGCGGGCAACCACGTCCTCGCGTCCATCGATCGCCACGTCCGCGCCCAGCGTCCGGGCGATCTCCAGCCGCTCGGGATTGATGTCGGTGGCAAAGACCCGTGCCGCGCCGGCCAGCTTGGCGATCGCCACGGACATCAGCCCGATCGGGCCACAGCCGGTCACCACGACCGTCTGCCCCGCGAGCTCCTCGACGAAGGCCGCGTGGACCGCGTTGCCCATCGGCTCCTGGATGGCGGCGATCTCGGGGCTGAGGCCCTCCGACGGCCAGGCGTTGTGGGCCGGCAGGGCAATGTACTGGGCGAATGCGCCGTCCATGTCGACGCCCAGGATTCGCAGGTTTGCGCAGACGTGCTCGCGCCCGGTTCGGCACTGGTAGCAGCTCTGGTCGACGAGATGGGTCTCGGCGGCTACGAGGGTCCCCAGCGGGATCTGGCCCCGGCCCCGGAGGTTCGGGCCGTGAGCGACCACCCGGCCGGCCATTTCGTGGCCAAAGATCCGGGGCAGGCCGCCCCCCAGGCGGCTCTCGGCCCAGTCATCCCAGCGATAGATGTGGAGATCGGTGCCGCACAGGCTGGCCGCCTCGACCCGGATCAGCAGCTCGCCGTCACCCGGCACCGGGACGGGAACGTCGCGCAACTCGGCGCCGGCCGCGGGGCTCGCCTTGACGAGGGCGCGCATCGTGCTCGGGATCTGGCCGTCCGGCATCGTTGCCTCCTTGAGAGGAGTCTAGTCGTCGGCCGCCACGATCGGATTCTCGACCGAGCCGATGCCCTCGATCTCGACCCGGACCCGATCGCCCGGTTCGAGGAAGACCGGCGGTGTCCGGAACACGCCCACGCCGGCCGGCGTCCCCGTCGAGATCACGTCGCCGGGATCAAGGCTGATCGAGGCGCTGACGAACTCGATCAGCTCGGGGATCCCGAAGATCATGTCAGCCGTGGTGCCGTCCTGCATCAGCACCGCCGAGCCTGCCTGGGGTCCACGGCCGGGAATGCGCCAGGACCGGATCCGCAGGCGATGCGGGTCGGGGATGGCGGTCTTGAAGGCGAGGACCGGGCCCATCGGCAGGAAGGAGTCCGAGCTCTTGGCTCGCAGCCACTGGCCGTCGCCGTGCTCACCCGGACGGAGGGCCGGCGGGCTGCCCTGCCAGTCACGAGCCGTGATGTCATTGAGCACGAGGTAGCCGAGGACGTGGCTGTAGGCTTCGGCGGCGCTGACGTGCGAGGCCGCGCGGCCGATCACCACGCCGAGCTCGGCTTCGAGGTCCAGGGCGTGACTACCGGCCGGCCGGATGACCGGCTCACCGTCGGCCACGACCGCGTTGCTGAACTTGGAGAAGACGAGCGGCCGATCGGGGGCATCCCGGCCACCCTCGGCCGCATGATCCCGGTAGTTGAGTCCGATGCACACGATCTTGCCCGGTCGCGGGACGGGGGGAGCCGGTTCGAGCTCGCCGAAGGGAACCGCCCGACCTTCCATCCGGACCAGCCCGTCGGGCCCCAGCCGTCCCAGGGCCATGCCCAGGATCGGGACGCCGACTCCGCCGAGCTCACCTGCCGAGCGATAGGCGAACAAGCGCTCGGCGGTGCCGTCGTCGACGTACTTCTTGCTGGAGGCCACCCTGCTCAGCTCGGGCTGGGGGACGCTGTTGGTGACGGTGCGCTCGATGGCTCGATCGAGGGGGCGCTGCTGGGGGCGACCGAGCCGGCCGCCGACGAGCTCGGCGCCGCGGAACCGCTGGGCGCCGCGGAACCGCTGGGCGCCGCGGAACCGCTGGGCGCGGCCGGACTGCTCGGTGCCAGGGTCGGCGACGGCTGGGCGCACTGCGGCTCCGGATTCGTCCGCTCGGCCTCGGTCTTGTAGAACTCGAGGATCCTGGCCGTGTCGACCGTGTCCAGGTAGACGAGGCGATCCCAGACGAGGGCGGCGAAGGGCGCGGGCATGTCGTCGAAGCGGGCAATGACCGGGGCGATCACGCCCGCCTTCTCGCCGCAGACCGGGCTATCAGGGAAGGTCCGGACGAGGGCCTGGAGGGCGGTCGCGTTGGCGTCCGTGCAGGCGCCCATCTTGCAGTTGTAGAGGATCACGACCGCGCCGTGCTCCAGGTTGTGGATCCAGCCCTCCGGCTTCGTGCCGTCGTCCGGGCCGTAGTACTTCGCCGGGATGGGTCCGTCGACGCCCGAGTTGTTGTAATGCGAACCGGAGGCGGGCGGGCAGTAGGCGTAGCGCACGGGGTTCCCGATCGCGACGTGGAGGTTGCCCATGTCCGGCTGGGCCTGCCCCAGGAGGGCCGGCGAGCCGTTGGGCAGGGGCGTGCCCGCGGGCTCGCGCTGGGTGATCGTGGTGCAGGCATAGGCCGCCGCCGTCACGTTGAAGAAGAAGAACGCACCGACGAGCGCCAGAATGACGAGTGCCCCGCCGGTCACGAGGGCTTTGCGATGGCGCTCGAGGAACGAAGGCTGGTAGAGCGATCGACGCGGCCGGCCTGCTCCCACGGCGGATCGATTGGCGGCGGATCGATTGGCGGCGGGCCGATTGGCGGCGGGCCGAGTCGACGGGGCGCTTGCGGGCGTGCCCGCTGGATCAGCGGCTGGACCGCTGGCTGATGGGTCCGCACCGCCTGGACGTCCCGCGCCGGCGCGGGTGGTCCGTGAGCCGCGCCGAGAAGCTTTGCTCAAGGTGTCCTCTGGATCAATCGGCAGGGGGAGGGCGAGGCCATCAGGGTAGACCTCGGCCTCCGGCGGCCTAGGTTACCGTCCCGGGCGGACTCGTGCCGGGGCCGCCTGATCCGACGGACCGCAGCTCAACCGGCAATTGGCCGGGCCATGGCAGAATCGGCCGGTGAAACCTCAATCGTCGGGCGGGCGCGCAGGCCGGCCCGCTTCGTCACGCCGGCCGAGGATGCCGGCCGGCATCAGGATCTTCCTCGTCTACGCATTCCTGATCCTGGCCGCCATCGGCCTGTCGCTCCGGTTCGTGGTGGACCAGGCGATCTCGGCCCCGGTCAGCCCGATCGGTGTCGTCGTGATGATCCTGCTGGCCTACACGATCTTCACGATGACCCTCGTGATCCAGCGCAAGGAAGCTGCCCGGGGCCTGGCCCTGGGCCTGGCCAGCCTGACCCTGCCGGCCATCCCGCTGGCCTGGCTGTCGTTCGTCCAGACCGGGCCGCGAGTCGCGGCCACGCTGTTCATGCTGGCATTCGCCGTGCTCCTCTTCCGGGGCCTGCTGGCCCCCGAGGTGCGGACCTACCTCGATGAGGTCTGAGATTCGGCCCGCCCTCCGATCCGCCGGAGCGCTAGGCTTGCACCGGTGATCGACACGCCGCGCTGGGTCCGCGATGCCGTCTTCTACCAGATCTTCCCGGACCGATTTGCCGCCAGCGAGCGCGTGCCCAAGCTTGGCCACCTGGAGCCCTGGGCGGATCCGCCGACGACCCATGGCTTCAAGGGCGGCGACCTCCTCGGGATCGCGGAGCACCTGCCGATGCTCGCCGACCTGGGCATCACCGCGCTCTACCTGACGCCCATCTTTGCCTCGGCCTCAAACCATCGCTACCACACGTACGACTACCTGCGGGTCGATCCGCTGCTCGGTGGTGATGCGGCCCTCCGGGAGCTGATCGACGCCGCTCACGCGCGGGGCATGCGGATCATCCTGGACGGGGTCTTCAACCATACCGGGCGCGGTTTCTGGGCGTTCCACCACATCCTCGAGAACGGTTTGGCATCGCCCTACCTCGACTGGTTCCGGGTGGATCGATCGGCCCTCGCCGCCGGCCGCCAGATGCTCGCCTATCCCGAGACCGGCCGGACGGTGACGGCGCCGGGCATGCCCGGCGAATACGCAAGCTCGCTCGAGCGCCTCGGCTATGAGGCCTGGTGGGGCCTGCCGTCGCTGCCCAAGCTCAACACCGATTACCAGCCGGTGCGCGATTACCTGCTCACGGTGGCCGAGCACTGGATCCGCTTCGGGATCGACGGCTGGCGCCTCGACGTGCCCGAGGAGATCGCCGATCGGCCCTTCTGGCAGGCGTTCCGGACACGGGTCCGCGCGGTCAACCCCGAGGCGTACCTCGTCGGCGAGATCTGGCACGTGGCGCCCGACTGGCTGGCCGGCGATCGCTTCGACGCGGTGATGAACTACCCGCTGGCAGAGGCGATCCTGGGGTTCACGGGCGCGCATCACCTCGACCTGGCGGTCGTCCGCAGTCATCAGGAGTACTCGCGGATCAAGCGCCTGAGCGGCGACGAAATCGCCGGGCGGATCCGGACCGTACTCGCGGCCTATGCCCCGGAGACGGCCGCGGTTCAGCTCAACCTGCTCGACAGCCACGACACGCCCCGGATCCGGACCCTGTTGAGCCGCGATGAGGCCGCGCTGCGGATGGCCTACCTGCTCCAGGCGACACTGCCCGGCGCGCCCTGCATGTATTACGGTGACGAGGTCGGGCTCGAGGGCGCCAACGACCCCGACTCGCGGCGTGCGTTTCCGTGGGACGAGTCGACCTGGGACCTGGGCACGCTGGCGTTCGTCCGGGCGGCTTACCGCCTGCGCCACGCGGAGCCGATCCTTCGCGGCGGCGGCCTGCGGATCGTGGGCACGTCCGGCGACTCATTGGCGATCCTGCGCTCGGGGCGCTGGGACGAATTGAGCGACCTGCCCGCGGGCGCTCGACCGGCCCTCGTCGTGGTCAACGCGGGCGAGGGCCCCGTGGCGCTTTCGATCGAGGCCGCCGAGCTCGCCGGATTTCGGCTCGTGACGGCCCTGGCGACCCGCGAGCCGGCCGACGAGCTCGGCGGAAGCACCGTCGGAGGCGACGGTCGCCTGGACCTGGTCGTGCCGGCCCGCTACGGGGCGGTCCTGCGGCCGGCCTGAGCGGCTCGCGTGCCGATCCGGCGATGGGCCCGCGTGCCGATCCGGCGATGGGCCCGTCTATACTCGGGCCCCTGTGGCTGATCTCCCGATCGATCTGGCCAACCCAACGCTGGCCGGGCGACTGCTCCGCAGTCTCGACGTCGAAGGGAAGGTTCCACGCGCAATCGAGGCACTCGGCCCGGTGGGGGGTCGCGAGGTGATCCTTCTCGGCGGTGGGACTACCCGTGCCCGCCAGCTCGAGGAGCTGGGCGCCAGGGTCAGCGTCGTCGATGACTGGACCGGCCACCTCGAGCGACCCGACGCGAGTGTCGACGCCGTCGTCTCGTTCTGGTCCGGCTTCCGGGATGCCGGCCTTGACGAGCTCCACGAGGTGGATCGGGTCCTCCGCAGCGCCGGCCGCCTGCTGGTCGTCCATGACTACGGCCGGGACGATGTCTCCCGGCTCAGGGGAGACCTGCCAGAGTACGGAAGCTGGAGTCGCCGGGATGGCTGGTTCCTCAGGAACGGCTTCAGGATCCGCGTCGTGCACTGCTTCTGGACGTTCGACACGATGGACGCCGTGGCGACCTTCGTGGAGGACGTGTTCGGAGCCGCCGGATCGGCGGTCGTCGCAACGTTGAAGCGGCCGCGCCTGAGCTACAACGTGGCCATCTACCATCGCACCAGGGGAGGCGCATGACCGGCGGCATCAGGCCACCCTCGATCACCCCGATCCGCGTCTCGCTGGCCATCGCCCTGGTCGGCTCGCTGGCGCTCGTCCTGTACGCGTTCCTCAAGCGCGACAACAGCCAGATCCCGTTGTTGGCCACGGCCGCCGCCATCCTCGGCATCGTGCTGGTCGTGCTGGCCTTGAGCGGGGCCGCCGGTACCTACCGCGCGGCCCGCGATGGCCAGGCCGGACGGGCCGTCGTCCTGGCTGTTGCCGGTGGCCTGGCCGCGATGGCTGCCGCCGGGGCGCTCGCCTTCGCCACGATCCTGGGCCTCCTCTACCACCCGGGTTAGGGCCCGCCGCTGAGTGGCGCCCCGCCGCTGAGTGGCAGCTCCGCGCCCAAGCTGGCGCGTGTTCTCAGAACACCAAATCGGCCGATTCGTCCCGAGACGGTCTGCCGTCGACGCTCCTTCAACCGGATCACCTTCTCCACCGAGCCGAATCGAGCGCGCCCAAACGGGGCCAGGCCAGCGCGACCCCAGGCACCGACCGGTAAGGCGCCGTAAAGACCGTTTTGGTGTGCTGAGAACACGCGCCGACAAGTCAGCCCGCCGGCGCCGGCAACAAGAGGCGATTGGACCCATGGCGACCAACCGAACAGCCATCCGCGAAGGCGATCGCCAAGCCAGACGGCAAGCGACCCGGCTCGGTGACGAGCTGGCCGAGCTGCGGCTTCGCGCTGGCCTGACCCAGGCAGCGGTCGGGCGAGCCCTGGGGATTGATCGGAGCGTGGTATCCCGCCTGGAGCAGGGTGACCCGCAAGTCGGCCTCTCGATTCGCTTCCATATGGCAGCCTTGCTGGGTGCCGACCTGCGCCTGAGCGCCTACGCCCGATCCGGCCCGCTGATTCGTGATACGGCGCAGGCTCGCATCGTCGAATCGATCCTCGCCGGGATCGACCAGCGCTGGCGCCGAACGGTCGAAGCATCGCTTCCGGGGCCCGACCGGCGGTCGGTCGACCTGCGTCTTGACGGGCCGGCGGGCGTCGTGCTGTGCGAGGTGGAGTCGCGGGTCGGCAGCCTCGAGGAGATCATCCGCGAGCTGCACTCCAAGCGCGATGCTTTTCGAGCGGCCGCTGGGGCAGGGGTCGGGCTGCCAATCCACGCCGTCCTGATCCTGCCGAAGACCCGCCACCACCTCGAGATCGTCCGCCACCACCCCGCGACGATCGAGGCCGTCTTTCCGATGCCTTCGGATGCGGTCGGAGCGGCGCTGGCCGACGTTGACGTCCCATGGAATGGCGATGGAATCCTCTGGACGCGCGTGAACGCGGTCAGCCGCCAGCCTCCCCCGGCCGATCGCCGCTGACCCCCTGATACACTCGGCCGGGCCCGCCCCCATCGTCTAGAGGCCTAGGACGCCACCCTTTCAAGGTGGAGATCAGGGGTTCGAATCCCCTTGGGGGCACTCCCACCGTCCCCGCCTCCGGTCTTTGCACCCGCCGCCGTGAGCAGCGCGCTCCGGGCCGCCTATGCCAATGTCGGCCCCGCCGGTTGGGCACTTTGCGAGGTCGAGGCGCCGATCCGGTGCCGGCCGATCGACCCTGAGTGGAGCTTGGATCTCCCGGGTTACGGGTCGCTGCCGCTCCTGGGCTCAACCTTTGATTGGGCCTCGCTCGCGACATCGATCAGGCCCTCGCCCCAACCAATCGGGCACTACGTCCTGGCCGGCCCGATGACCCTCGTCGGCCCCCAAGCCGCACTTGCCAAGCTCGATGCAACTGGCGCGGGCACGCTACTCGGCGTTGACCAGACGGTCATCGACGGGGTGGTGTGGGTCGATCTCGGGATGCTCGACGCGGGTCGCTACGTCGGAGTCGTGACTGCCTATTCGCTCCAGGCGAGCGCCGGGCCGAAAGCGATGCCCAGTGGATTCACGATTATCGGTCTCCCGGCGATCAACGCGACACCGATGGGCTGGGCCTTGGGATTCGTCATCGGGCCCTAGGTCCGGGCGATTCGGTCACCGCCGCACGATGACCAAATCGAGGCGTTGATCCCGAAGGACCAGCTGTTCAAGGCTGGTCCACGGTGGACGAGCATCGGAGGCGGCTATCCTTCGGCCATGGACCATCGGCAAGTGGGCTAGCAGGCGGTGATGGTGTACAGCACTGGATTTGGTATGGGCGTCTTTGGCCTGTTCTGGCTGGTGAGTGCCGTCCTTTCGGTAGTTCTGATCGTGGTCCTCATCATGCTGGCCGTCCGGTATCTCAACAGGACGAGTCCGCCGGCCCAAGGCCAATGGCCCGGTCAGGCAACGCCCCCGTCGGCCACTCCGGTTCGGCCAGAGCCGCTCGAAATCCTGCGCGAGCGGTTCGCTCGCGGTGAGATCACGCTCGACCAGTTCGAGACCGCGAAGCGAGCCCTCGGCTATCCAAGTAGTCCCGAGCCGCCGCCGCCGCCCGGTCCCGGCACGTCTCCGACCGGCTAGCACGTGTCCGGACGCCTGGAGGGCATATCGAGAACGTTCAACCGCCCTTTTCACATCGACCCGGTCCTACCGGTGCGTCCCGGGCTGGCCGCTCGAGCCGCTGGCCGTGCCGTCCCCCAGGCGCGCGCGGGCGCGAGCGAGGATGTCGCCCCGAAGGCCGACACAGTCGAGCGCCCAGAACGTCTCCGCGTAGACGAGCGCCCCGCGCATCCAGGGCTCCCACCCGGGGAGCGGGACGGCCTGGCAGGCAGGCTTGGGGATCCGGGCGGACGGCGGCGTCACGCCCAGCTCGGAGGCGGGTCTCCAGCCGAGCCTCACGTAGTAGGCGGGGTCGCCTTCCAGGAAGACCGCCGGGACGCCGGCGCGCTTCGCCTCGGCCACGGCGTGGGCGACGAGCGCCCGGCCGATCCCCCGGCTCTGCCACTCCGGCGCGACCGACAGGGGGCTGAGGACGAGCACCTCGACCAGTCGCGCCTCCGCGTCGATCCAGCCTCGCGTGAGCCGGACATGCCCGACCACCCGCTCATCGACGAGGGCGACGTAGCCGGTGCTGTCGGAGCGCTGCGCCAGCGCCTCCTCCAGGGCGACAACCTCCGGATGGGCCTCGAAGGCACGGCCGATCACGTCGCGGATGGCGGCGGCGTCCTCGGGCACCTGGCGTCGGATCGCGGCGTCGGCGGGGGAGTCCATCGCCGAGAACAGTACCGCCAAGGGTCGGACCCGGCGGGTGGTGCGTCCGGTAACCCCACCAGACGCGAGAACAGTTACGAATGACGGCTCGGTTAACCGGGCATCGTTGACTACGCCACAACGATCGGCGGTACTGTTGGCGTAATGCG
>JADGQK010000134.1 GCA_017881915.1 Chloroflexota bacterium
TGTTGTTCTCCGGCGTGGATGTCGCCAGCACCAGGTCGACCTTGTCCGTGTTGATCAGGTCGTTGGCGACCTGGGCCGCCTTGGCCGGATCGGACTGACTGTCCTTCTGGACGATCGTCACGGCGTAGTTCTTGCCGCCGGCCGTGAAGCCCCCGGCCAGCTTGGCCTGGACCAGGCCGATCGTGTAGGGGTCCGGCTCGCCGAAGCCGGCGGCGCCGCCCGTCTGCGGGCTGACAAAGCCGATCTTGAAGGGAGTGGCCGCGGTCGAAGCCTGGACGCTGGGCGCGACGCTCGTGCCGGCGGTCGGCGCGACACTTGCCGTAGGCGATGCCGTGGCCTCGGTCTTGATACCGCAGGCAGCCAGGAAGGAGCCCAGGCCTGCCGCGACACCGCCCACCACGGCTGCCTGGAGCACGCGCCTCCGTGAAAGGACGGGCCCATTGTTCGGGTCACGCTCGGCCATCGAGTCTCTCCTCCTTACGCACATCTGCAGCGACATGGCCGACGGCGGATTCCTCGGCTGAACTTCGGCAGGCGCCGGCGCCCGGGCGAAGCGTTGATCGCAGAGCAAGTGCCATCCGGCCCATCGGCGATGGTCAGACGACCCTATGGAAGGCTCCCGGGCATTGCAAGGCGTGCGTCCACTGAGTGGACGCCATCATTGTGAGAGGGATGCGCTCCGGCTACCGTTTGGAGGCGTTGGAGCGGGTCTCGAAGGAGGGTTGGTGGATCGCGATATTCGGCAGTCACGCACGCCGTCGCAGACGGTCGGCCCGTACTTCGGGATTGGACTGTCATGGGTCGACGGCCCGCTGGTCGTCGCGGCTGCAACCGCCGGGGCCTTCTGGATTCGCGGGCGGGTCACCGACGGCGCGAACGAGCCTGTCCCCGATGCCCTGATCGAAACGTGGCAGGCCGATCCGGAAGGAGGGTTCGTGGACGACGCCGGCGCGGTGCCGGCCGGCTTTCGGGGATTCGGCCGCTGTCCAACCGACCGGGACGGCCAATTCGCGATCCTGACGGTTCGGCCCGGGCGCGTCACCGACCCGGATGGGGTCCTGCAGGCGCCCCACGTAGACGTTGCCGTCTTTGCCCGTGGGCTGCTCAAACAACTGATCACCCGGATCTACTTCCCCGAGAGTCCGTCGAACGACAGCGATCCAGTCCTGACTTCGATACCGGATCATCGTCGGCACACGCTGGTGGCGACCAAGGCGGATGATGGGTACCGCTTTGACATCCACCTGCAAGGGGACGATGAGACGGCCTTCTTTGAGCCCTGATCCCGGGGGACTGTTCTCCGAAGTCCTTGCCCGTGGGGCCGTGCGCCTGCTCACGTCCGACCAGGCCTGGCTGGCAGCCCTGGTCGAGGTCGAGGTTGCCCTGGCCCGGGCCGCTGCGACCGTCGGGCTGATCCCTGCCTCCGACGCCGAGACGATCGATAGCGCGTGCCGCGAGCTGATTCTGGACATCGACGTGCTCGGTGCCGAAGCCGCCGCAACCGGGTCCCCGGTCGTCCCGCTCGTGAACCGGATCCGGGCTGCCGTGGGGCAGGAGGTCGCTCGCTCCGTCCACCGCGGCGCCACGACCCAGGACATCATGGATAGCGCCGCGATGCTGATCGCTTCGCGTTCGCTGGCTGCGATCAACGTCGATCTCCAGGCCGCCTGTGAGGCGGCCGCCGGGCTCGCCCGTGAGTATCGGCTCACGCCGATCTCCGGTCGCACGTTCCTGCAGCGCGCAGCCCCGACCACGTTTGGCCTCAAGGCTGCCGGTTGGATGAGCGGCCTGGATCGGGCCGTGCGCCTCCTTGCCGAGCTGCAGGAGGGCCGCCTGGCCGTGCAGCTCGGCGGCGCAACCGGCACGCTTGCTGCGTTCCAGGGCCAGGGGCGCAGGCTCGTGGACGAGCTCGCCGGTGAGCTACATCTCGGTGCTCCGGGCCTGCCCTGGCATACCGAGCGGTCGAGGATCGGCGAGCTGGCCGGTGCCCTCGGCATCGCGGCCGGCGTCGTTTCGAAGGCCGCCCGCGACATCGTCCTGCTGGCTCAATCGGAGGTTGGGGAAGTTGCCGAGGGCACCCCGGGGCGGGGCGGTTCATCGACGCTGCCCCTGAAGAGAAATCCGATCGCCGCGGTGTCGGCGATCGCCAGTGCCCAGCGGGTCCCGGGCCTCGTCGCCAGCCTTCTCAGCTCGATGGCCCAGGAGCACGAGCGGGCCGCCGGCAACTGGCATGCCGAATGGCTGCCACTGCGGGACCTGCTGGTTGCGACCGGTTCGGCCGGTGCCTGGCTGCGCGACTGCCTCGAGAATCTCGAGGTGCGAACAGACGCAATGCGAACGAACCTGGCGGCTGACGGCGGGCTGATGCTGGCTGAGCGAGTGGTCGACGTCGTTGCGCCGACGATCGGCCGGGATGCCGCCCGGGACCTGGTCGAGCGGGCAGCGGCGGCGAACGCCACTGGTGTGCCCTTCGCCGAGGCCCTGGTCGACATCGACCGGCACCGGAGCGGCCTCGACCGCGCTGCCTTCGAGGCGTTGCTCGATCCATCCAGCTACCTCGGCGAGGCGGCTGCCCTGGTCGATGCCGCCCTGCGGGTCCACGCGGAAGCGCGCGGCTGATGACCGATCCGGTCGATCTCAACTACGCGGTCGAGGGTCCGGCCGATGCCCCTGTCGTGATCCTTGCTCACGCGATCGGGATGACGATGGACATGTGGGATCCTCAATTGGCTGCCCTCGCAACCGGGTGGCGGGTCGTCCGGATCGACCAGCGCGGCCATGGCGGGTCGCCTGTGCCGGCTGGGCCGTATGAGCTCGCCGATCTGGGCACCGACCTGATCCGCGTCCTCGATCGCCTGGCGATCGAGGACGCAACGATCTGCGGGCTTTCGCTGGGCGGCATGGTTGGGTTGTGGGTCGCGGCCCATGCACCGGAGCGCGTGGATCGGCTGATCGCGGCCTGTGCCGTCGCTCGGCCGGTGTCGCCCGGGGCCTGGCTGGATCGTGCGCAGGCCGTCCGATCGGGTGGCACGATTGCGGTCGCGGACCTCGTCGTCGAGCGCTGGGGGTACACGGATCGGGACCCTGCCCTCGAGACGTACATCCGGACCAGGCTCGCCGCCACCCCCGCCGAAGGCTACGCCGGTTGCTGCGAGGCACTTGCCGGCATGGATCTCACGGAGGACCTCGGCCGGGTCGTGGCGCCAACCCTGCTGCTGGCCGGCAGTGACGATCCTGCGGCGCCGCCGCCCGTCGTCGCGGAGATGGCCGGCGCGATGGCGGATGCGCGAGTCCAGGTCGTCGACGGGGCCGCCCACCTGCTCAATGTTGAACAGCCCGGTGTGGTCACCGAGGCGATCCTGAAGCACCTTCGGAGGTGAGCCGCGTGCCTGAGGCAGAGGACGATCGGATCCGTAAGGGCATGCGCGTCCGGCGCGAAGTCCTGGGCGATGAGCACGTCGATCGGGCGATCGCGCAGTCGACGCCGTTCACGACGCCGTTCCAGGAATTCATCACGGGCTCGGCCTGGGCCGATGTCTGGGGTCGGCCGGGCCTGGATCGACGGACCCGCTCGTGCATCACCCTGGCGATCCTCACGGCCCTCCGGGCCGATGCGGAGATCCCGATGCACGTCCGAGCCGCTCTGCGCAACGGCGTCACCCGCGAGGAGATCTCGGAGATCCTGTTGCACACCTCGATCTACGCCGGCGTGCCAGCCGGCAACGCCGCGTTTGTCGTGGCCCAGCAGGCGCTCGACGAACTTGCCGCCTCGGAGCCCGCGAGTCAGGGTAGGGGCAGCCCGACGTAGTTGGTCGCCAACGCGCGAGCGGCCTCGTCCATCGTGCAGGCCGCTTCGAGCCGAGCCCGCTGCAGGCGGTCGCGGAAGGGGTCCTGGCCCGGATAGCGGTGGAGCATCGCGCTCATATAGTTCGAGAAATCCTGCGCCCGCCAGACGCGTTTCAGGCACGTCTCGGAGTACCTGTCGAGCAGTGCCCGCGATCCCGTCCGATACCAGGCGACGATCGCGCGGGCGAGGACGTACACGTCGGCGACGGCCAGGTTGAGTCCCTTGGCGCCGGTGGCCGGGACGATGTGGGCCGCATCTCCAGCCAGGAACAGTCGTCCGAAC
>JADGQK010000072.1 GCA_017881915.1 Chloroflexota bacterium
GCTGTTCTCGCCGGCCTGTACCTTGCCTCGATCGCGGTGGGCTACCAGCTCGACAAGCTCGAGCTCGTGTACAGCACGAACGGGGTGGCGACAGGGGTGAGCTTCACCGACCAGAACGCCCGTTTCTTCGCCTACGACGTCCTGACCGTGGTGGCGGCCTTTGCCGGGGCACTGCTCGTGGGCGGTGCCTTCACCAGGATGCTCTGGCCGCTCGGCGCCGTGATCATCTTCTGGCTGAGCGCGTCGCTCGTCCTGGGCCAGATCTACCCGGCTGCGATCCAGCGCCTGTCGGTCGAACCAGACCAGCTGGGCAAGGAAACGATCTACATCAAGAACAACATCGCGATGACCCGAATCGCCTACGGCTTGAACAGCTGGGAGGTGAGCGATTACTCGGGCCAGGATCAGTTGACCCAGGCTTCGGTGACCAACGAACAGGGCACCTTCCAGAACGCCCGGCTATGGGACGCTGCCCCGCTGCGCGATTCGCTCGACCAGCTCCAGACGGTCCGCCAGTACTACGACTTCACGAACGTCGACACCGATCGATACCAGATCAACAACACCGGTCGCCAGGTGATGCTGGCCGGCCGCGAGCTGGCGCCGGAGAAGAATCCCCTGGCGAATTCGTGGGTGAACCAGCGGATCACGTTCACCCATGGGATCGGCGTCGCGATGGTCCCGGTCAACGCGGCAACGGCCGAGGGCCAGCCGGACCTGTTCATCCAGGGCCTGCCTCCGGTCTCGAGCAGCGGTGCCCCCCAGATCAGCCAGCCCCGGATCTACTTCGGCGAACGGCCCAGTGACTGGGTCATCACGAATGCCCGCCAGGCCGAGTTCGATTACCCGGTTGGAACAGATTCCTCAGGCGCCGTCAACTCGAACGCCACCACCAGCTGGACCGGGACGACCGGGATCAAGCTCGACACGGTCTTTTCGCGGCTGGTCTGGGCGCTGGAATTCAAGGACCTCAACATCCTGATCAGCGACCAGGTCACCGCCCAGAGCCAGCTCCTGATCCATCGCACGATCGCCGACCGGATCTCGATGGTCGCCCCGTTCCTGAGCTTCGACAGCGACCCCTACCTGGTGATCAACAGCTCAGGTGGACTCGACTACATCCAGGATGCCTACACGACGAGCGACCGCTTCCCGAACGCCCAACCGTTCGACACCGGCCAGCTGGCGGCCGGTTCGGGCCTGGCCGGGCTCGACTTCAACTACATCCGCAACAGCGTCAAGGTGGTCGTCGACGCGTACACGGGCCAGATGACGTTCTACGTCAACGACCCAACCGACCCGATCATCCGGACCTACGAGAGCGTCTTCCCCCAGATGTTCACCCCGCTGAGCGCGATGCCGGCCGACCTGAAAGCCCATCTGCGGGTGCCCGAGGACCTCTTCGACGTCGAGACCCGGACCTACGCGCGCTATCACGTCACCGACCCGTCCGCGTTCTACAACAACGAGGACCTGTGGACCGTGCCGCCGAACCCGGGTGGCAGCCAGAACCTGCCCAACGTGGCCTACTACGTCGAGATGCGCCTGCCGGACGAGTCCGCGACGGAGTTCCTGCTGCTCCAGCCGATGGTCCCGGCCAGCCGCCCGAACATGATCGCCTGGATCGCCGCCCGTAACGACCAGGCCAACTACGGCCAGGTCCGGGTCTACAAGTTCCCCCAGGACACCTCGGTCCTCGGTCCGAATCAGATCGCCGCGAAGATCGACGCCGATCCCACGATCAGCGCCCAGGTCACCCTGTGGGACCAGGCCGGCAGCCACGTGATCAAGGGCAACCTGATCGTGATCCCCGTCCAGAACTCGCTGATCTACCTCCAGCCGGTCTACCTCCAGTCGGCCAACAGCGCATTCCCGGCCTTCGAGCGGATCATCGTGGCGACGCCCACGCGGGTCGTCTGGGACACGAACCTGGCCGGCGCCCTGAGCCAGCTGCTGGCCGGAGGGGCAAGCGCGTCACCGCCACCCAGCAGCAGCCCGTCCCCGGGCCCCAGCTCGAGCGCCCCCCCCAGCCCGAGCTCGGGCCCCACCTCAACCCCGGCGGCCGGCGATGTGTCCGCCCTGGTGGCCTACGCCAACCAGCACTTCGAGCTGGCCCAGGCGGCCCTTCGCAACGGCGACTTCGCGACCTACGGGGCGGAGATCGCCAAGGTCCAGCAAGCGCTCCATCAGCTGAGCCAGCTCGTGGCGGCGTCGTCGAACCCGAGCACCAACCCGTAGTTCGGGTGGACGGCTGGCGGTCGGCGTGGACCGCTGCCGGACGGGCACTGGCTGCGCCCGGCCTGTGGCCGGTGGCCCTCGCCGGATTCCTCGCTCGCGGCGGAATCGTCGTCTTCGTCCTGCCGGTCATCGTCCCGCCCAGCCTGGTCGGACTGGCGACCTTCATCGGGCCGGCCTCGATCACGCCGGACGGCCCCACGCCGGGCCTCCTCCTGCGGATCGCGCTCGGGGTCGGCCTCTTCGGGGCGGCCCTGCTGGCCGGGACGGCCGTCGGCGCGGCGGCCGAGATCGCTCTGATCGGATCAGGCGGAGGTCGATCCGGCCAGCAGGCTGCGCGACTCCTCCGGCGGGTCGTCGCGATCAGGTTGATCAGCCTGCTGCCGCTGGCGATCACCTTCGGGATCGGGGTCCAGCGTCTCGGCCAGAGCGCCTATCTCGAGCTGACCCTGCCGACCGACCTGGTCACTCCCATCGCGATCCGGGTCGCAGCCAGGGCACCGGAGGTGGTGATCGCCATCCTCCTGGCCTGGCTCTTCGGGGAGACCTGGGGAGGCGTCGCGACGCGGCTGGCAGTGCTCCGGTCGGCCGGCCTGGCCCGGGCACTCGGTGGCGGACTGACCCTGCTCCTGCGCCGGATCGTGGTGGTTGTCCCGGCCCTCGTCGTCTCGGTGGTCGTTGCCCTGCTGGTCCTGAGCCTGGCGATTGGCCTGGTCGCCTGGTCATGGGCTTTCGTACGCGACGTGCTCCTGGCTGGAACCGGGATCGGCGACGTGCTGACGATGGCCGGCTCGACGCTCCTGTTCTTGACCTGCTGGGCGGCGGGCCTGACCAGCGCTGGCGTGCTCGCGACCTGGCGCGGCCTGACCTGGACGTTGGTCGTGGGGGAGGACCATCGGGGGAGTGGTGGAACCGGCCCGGAGCGTGGCACCCTGTAACGCCCGAGCCACCGGACCACGCCGGTAGTCGGGCCCAGAGGTCTCGAACGTTGCCCAGAAAGCCGATCGCCTGCCCTTCGTGCGGAGCCCTCGTCTCCGGCGCGCGGCTGTCGTGCGCGGCCTGCGGCACGCTGGTCGCCGCCGTCGCGAGGCCGCCCCGGCCGGCAGCCGCAGCCAGCTCCGCTTCGGCCCCCGTCCGACCGCGGCCCGCGCCGCGACGCGCCGCTTCGGGCACGTCCAGCATCGCCGCAACCAGCCTGTTCGGGTCCGCCCGCGTCGGTCCGTCCGGGTCGACGTCGGGTCAGGCCAAGCCCGAGGTTGCGGCAGTCGAATCGAAGCCACCACGATCGCCCTCGATCCTCAGTCAGCTCGAGACTCGCCCGGCGCGGAGCTGGCTGGACGCCCGGGCCGGCGTCGTGCTTCAGTCGGCCGAGCCGGTTCAGCCGGCGATCCCCGGCGCCTACCTGGCTCCGTCGGCGGCGTTCACGGCGCCGCTCCCCCGACCTCGACCGGGCCGGCCGAGTGAACCGGCCAGCCCCTCGCGGCCGGTCCCGACCGCCTATGCGACGAGCGCAACCGGCGTGGTATCGCCCGTGGCGTTCGCACCCACCTTCAGTGCTCCGGCGCCCGCCGCGGCCCAGGCGTCCACTCATCCTGCCGGATGGGCCGGTGTCTCGGTCCAGGCCTCTGCCGAGCTGCCCGCCTGGCTGGCGATCGCCGGTTCGGCGGTCGCCGCCGTCAGCTTCCTCATGCCCTGGTCGCGCGATGGGGTGATCGGCGCCGTGGGCAGCGGCTACTTCGACCGCTGGGGCCTGGCCAATGCCGGCTACCTGCCGCTCGTGGTGGCTGCCCTCGGCCTGCTCGCGATCAACGGAATCCCGAATCCCATCCCGGGCTGGATCCGGGCGGGCCTCGCGCCGCTCGCGATCGGCGGGATCCTGTTCGGGCTCGACTGGGCCTACCAGACCCGGCCGTACAGCGACGGCCTGGGGGTGACCCTGCTGCTGGTCGCCGCGCTGGTCCTGATGGCCGGCGGAATCATCGGCATCCGATCCGGCCGTCACCAGGCGGGTCCTCCGCTCGTCTAGCCCGCGCGAGACCCCTGATACACTGCCCCACGGCAGAAGCAGGTCGTCTCACCCTCAGGAGGCACGGGGCCAGGCGGATGGACCAGGTGATCAGCACGATTGGAAGCGCCCTGGGTGGCTTCTTCGATTCGCCGGTCATCCAGTTCGGGTTGCGGGCGATCGCCGCCTACGTGGTCATCATCTGGATTGCCACCGCCTACTGGGCGTTTCGGGACATGCAGACGCGCTCGGACAACCCGATCCTGCCCTACGTTGCGGCCAGCCTCATCATCCTCTTCACGCCCGTCCTGTTCGTCTTTGCCGCCCTGATCTACCGGCTGATCCGGCCGCATGAGAAGATCGGTGAGGCGACCGAGCGCTCGCTCGCCGAGGAGGCCCTCATCAACGAGGTCGATGCGGTTCTTCATTGCCCAACCTGCGCCCGGCGCGTCGGCGAGCAATGGTTGATCTGCCCGACCTGCCGGACCCGTCTCAACCGGGTCTGTCCGAACTGCAACCGGCTGGTCGGCCTGGACTGGTCGTTGTGCGCCTGGTGCGGCAAGGATTTCGAGCGACGTGAGCCGATCGGGGCAGCCGTCGGAGCTACGCCGGCCCCGTATCCCGTCGCTGCGGCCGTTGCGGCCACTGCGGCCAGCGCGGTCGAGCCGCCGGTGATCACGACCGGGGTCGACGGGACGACGACCCGATCGCGGAAGTCGGCCCGAACCACCAGCCCGCGCTCGACACGGGCCGCGTCCGACCCGCTGCCGGAGCGTTGACCGGGCCGGGCGACCTCGGCCCGTCCGAACTCCCAGGATCGGAACTCGCGGACTCCGACGATTCATCAGCCCTGGCCGCCCAACCGCCGACGTCCGGGCCGGGCCTAAGGACCTTCTCACTGGACGGCCGAAACGCGCCCGGCCTGTACCTGGTCGGCTGGCTGGCCAGCCTCGTCGGCGCCTCGACGATCTTCGTCGTCATCGTCGGCCAGCCCTCGGACCTGGCCGGGGCGATCCTGCTCGGGCTCGGCACGCTGCTCCTGACGATCGGCCTGGCGGCCGCTGCGGGCTCCCAGGCGATCGAGCGCCAGGCGGCCGGCGGCCTCGGCTATCGCGGCCCCTCGCCCTTCATCCTGTTCGGGGCGACGGTCGCGCTGACCCTGTTCATCGAGCTGCTCGCGTTCGTGCCACTGCGGGCCCTTGGCGTCCGGGCGGGCTCGACGGTCGAGGCACTGAGCGGCCTCCTGATCCTGAACGGCGGCGCGATCCTCCTCGTGGCCCTGCTGGTGGTCGGCTCTGGCGCGCTCAGCTGGCGAGAGATGGGCGTGCCCGGGCGCGGACCCGCCGGCGGATCAACGTTCGCGGGGCTGCTCCGGGACCTCGTCGCTGGGATGTTCCTGGGCATCCCGATCCTGTTCCTGACCGCCCTGCTCGGCGCCGTCCTGATCGCGTTGCTGGGGGTGGCCCCGTCGGGACCCCTGCCGGCCGCCCAGACGCCGGCCGACGCAGCCATCAACCTGCTCTCCGGCGTGCTCATCGCACCGCTCGGCGAGGAGCTCTTCTACCGCGGTTTCGCCACGACAGCCTGGGTTCGGGGCATGGGCCCGCGGGCCGGGATCGTGCGCGGCGCGCTGCTCTTCGCCCTGGCCCACGTCCTGACCCTGAGCGGCACGCCGCCGGCGGCCTTGATCGCCTTCATCACCCGCCTGCCGGTGGCCCTGGCCCTGGGCTGGATCTTCCTCCGGCGCCGCTCGCTTGTCTCGTCCTTCGGGCTCCACGCGATGTTCAACGCGATCCCCCTGATCCTGGTCGGGCTGTCGGTTGGAGGGTGAGCCGGGCGTGCAGGCGGCGATGACCGGCGCGTGAGCGCTGCCCGCTAGGGTTCGTCCTGTTCCCGGCTCCGGATGGCGGAGGAATCGGCGGGCTCCGTTCTTCGGGGCCGGGGACACCATCCTGTGCTGATCGACCGAGGCCTCCCAATGACCAACCCGTTCGCCCCCCTCGTCTTCGATCCGGCTGGTCCCAACCGGCGGGGCCGTGCCCTGCGTGAGGTACCAGAGGCCGAGCGGCCGCGGGAGCGACTCGCCCAGCGCGGTCCGGCCGGCCTCAGCGCCGCCGAGCTGATCGCTCTCGTGTGGGGGACCGGTGCCCGCGGGATGAACGCGGTTGATCTGGCCGAGGAGGCGCTGGCCCGCCATGACGGCCTGACCGGCCTTGCCCGGGCGTCCGACACGGAGCTGGCCGCGATCCCCGGGATCGGCCCGGCTCGAGCCGCGCAGCTGAGCGCTGCGTTCGAGCTCGGCCGCCGGCTCCTGGCCGATTGGCCGACAGGCCGCTGGACGATCCGGGCACCGCGCGATGTCGCTGAGCGGCTGATCCTGCAGATGGGTCGGCTCGAGCGCGAGGAGCTGCGGGTCGTCCTGCTCAACACCAAGAACGCCGTGCTCCGGGTCGCGACCGTATACCAGGGCAACGTCAGCTCGAGCCTGGTCCGGGTCGGCGAGCTCTATCGCGATGCCGTCCGGCTCAATGCCTCTGGCATCATCCTGGTCCATAACCATCCGTCGGGTGACCCCACGCCGTCGCCGGACGACCTCCACCTGACCGCGGAGGCACTCGCGGCCGGCCGCCTGCTCGACATCGAGCTGCTCGATCACCTCGTGATCGGCCACGATGCTTTCGTCTCGCTGCGCGAGCGGGGCGTAGCGTTCGGCCGGACGAGCGGGGCGCCGTAGGGCCGGAGCGACGCCGCCGGCCGGTCGATCCCGCCGCCGGCCGGTCGATCCCGCCGCCGGCCGGTCGGTGACGCCGCCGGCCGGTCGATCCGGCATCAGATGAATGAGTCCGGCGAGGAATCGGGCCTGGTCGTCGAAACTCGGCGTTTGATGCAGGTCCCGGACGGGTCAGGACCGAATCGCGTCGTGCTTCGGCATTTGATGCAGGAACACGACCTGCCGACTCGTTGCCACGCCGAACTCATTCACGCCATGCAGGCCTGGCCGCTTCGGCTCGTCTGCAGGCGGTGGCTCGCGACCGTGGTCTCGGCGGGAACCGCGACCCGGCGGCGATCCGCGCCAGCGGCCCCTCGGTCCGTGGCGGCTCCCAGGCTCCGAGACGGGGTCGCGGATCCGGAAGGTGTGACAAATGTCGTCCCCGGACGCGCTGTGGAGAGCTCGGAGCTCGTGGAGAGCGCGTTGACCGCGTTGACCGCGTTGAGCGCGCGTTAACCGCCTAGACCGCCTTGACCGCCGCGGTGAGAGCCGCCAGGCCTTCCTTGGCGTCGGCAAAGAGCATCCCGGTCTTGGGGTTCGAGTAGAGCTCGTTGTCGATGCCGGCGTAGCCGTGGCCCATCGAGCGCTTGATCACGATGATCGACTTGGCGTGGTCGACGTCGAGGATCGGCATGCCCGAGATGGGCGAGCCCGGATTGCGAGCGGCCGGGTTCGTGACGTCGTTGGCGCCCACCACCAGGGCGACATCGCAGCGGTCGAAGTCGGGGTTGATCTCGTCCATTTCCTTGAGCTGCGGGTAGGGCACGTTGGCCTCCGCAAGGAGCACATTCATGTGGCCCGGCATCCGCCCGGCAACCGGGTGGATCGCGTACTTCACGTCGACGCCCTTGGCCTCGAGAAGCTCGGCCAGCTCGCGGACCTGGTGCTGGGCCTGGGCAACCGCAAGGCCATAGCCCGGCACGATGATCACGCTCTGGGCGTAGGCCAGCTGGATCGCGGCGTCATCGGCCGAGACTTCGCGGACCGAGGCCCCGGCCCCACCCGCGACAACCCCGGTGGCCGAGTCGCCGGTTCCGAAGCCGCCGGCCATCACGTTCAGGACCGATCGGTTCATCGCCTTCGCCATCAGGTTGGTCAGGATCGTGCCCGAGGCACCGACGAGTGCTCCGGCGATGATCAGGACCGGGTTGCCGATGACGAAGCCGGCCATCGCGGCCGCGGTCCCAGTCAACGCGTTCAGGAGGCTGATCACGACGGGCATGTCCGCGCCGCCGATGGGCAGGACCATCGTGATCCCGAAGATCAGGCCGGCGGCCACGATCAGGCCCAGGAGGAGAATGCTGGCCGTGGAGCTGAGGGCCAATACGCCGGCCGCGCCCAGGATCAGCGCGACCGTGCCGACCAGGGCAATGATCGCAATCGCGATCGTCAGGATCTGGCCGCCGGGGACTACGATCGGTTTGCCCGGGATCAGGCCCTGGAGCTTGCCGCCGGCGATCAGCGAGCCGCTGAAGGTGACCGACCCGAAGACCACGCCGAGGACCACGAAGATCGTGGTCGAGATATCGGCGCCGCCGCCCGCCAGCCGGATGAAGTCATCGATCGCGACCAGGGCTGCCGCCCCGCCACCGACCGCGTTGAACAGCGACACCAGCTGGGGCATCGCGGTCATCTTCACCGTCCTGGCCGTGTAGAGCCCGGCCCCGCCGCCCAGGCCGAAGCCGACGACGATGATCACGGCCGCCGTCCCACTCAGGCCTTCGGGCCGGACGATCAGGTCGATGAGCGTGGCGCTCACCGCCAGGACCATGCCCGCGGCACTCAGCCGGTTCCCGTTGCGGCCGGTCGCCGGCGAGTTCATCAGGTGCAGGCCCAGCACGAAGCAGGCCGCCCCGATCAGCCAGGCGAAGTAGACGATGGTGTAGATCCAGGCCTGGGACATCAGTTCCGACCCTCGCCCTGCTCGGCCGACGGCGCAGCCGCCGGGGTCGTCCTCTTGCGGAACATCTGGAGCATCCGGTCGGTCACGACGTAGCCACCCACGACGTTCATCGCCCCGAAGGTCATTGCCACGAAGGCGAGCAGATAGCTCAGCGGGTTATCCGCCTCGGCGGCGATCAGCATCCCTCCAACGAGCACGATCCCGTGGATCGAGTTCGCCCCGGACATCAACGGGGTGTGCAGGGTGGCCGGGACCTTGCTGATCACCTCGAACCCGACCAGGATCGCCAGGACGAAGAGGGCCAGCGCGTTGAGCAGTTCCTGGCTCATGCGCCGCTGCCTCCTGGGGCGGCGGCGGCCGGTTCGAGGAGCTTCCTGGTCGCGGCCTGGACCACGGCCCCAGCGTGGGTGATGACCGTGCCGGCGGTGATCTCCTCGTCGAAGTCGTAGTTCATCGCGCCATCCTTGACGAAGTGGAGGAGCAGGGCCGAGATGTTCCGGGCGTAGAAGGCCGACGAGCCGGCGGGCATCGTGGCCGGCAGGTTGTCCGGGGCGATGATCGTCACGCCGTTGTCGGTCACGATCGTCTCGCCGACCCGGGACAGTTCGCAGTTGCCGCCGAGCGTTGAGGCGGCCATGTCCACGATCACCGATCCGGATTTCATCAGCCCCACGGCATCGACTGTGACCAGGACCGGCGGGCGCCGGCCGGGCACCTGCGCCGTGGTGATCACGACATCCATCCCGCCGATGTAGCCATTCAGCTCGGCCTGCTGGGCGGTGCGCTCCTCATCGGTCAGCTCGCGGGCGTAACCGCCGGCGCCCGACGCATCCCCGAGCGATTTCAGGACGAGGAACTGGGCACCCAGCGACTGGGCCTGCTCCTTCGTCTCGGATCGGACGTCATAGGCCTTGACGACCGCACCCAGCCGTCGGGCGGTGCCGATCGCCTGCAGCCCGGCGACGCCGATGCCCAGGATCAGGACGTTGGCCGGCTTGGCCGTGCCGGCGGCCGTGGTCAACAGCGGGAAGTAGCGCCCGAAGGCATTCGCTGCGATCAGGACGGCCTTGTAGCCGGCGACGTTGGCCTGTGAGCTGAGGGCATCCATCGTTTGGGCCCGCGACAGGGTCCGCGGCAGCGCGTCGAGGCTGATCGCGGTGACGCCCTTCTTGGCGAGCTTCGCGGATAGGGCCGGGTCGATCAGCGGCTGCAGGAGTCCGACAAGCGCCTGGCCCTCGCGCAGCCGCGCGACCTCGGCCTCGGACGGCTTCTGAACCTTGACGACCACGTCCGCCTGGGCATACAGGTCGGCGGTCGGCACAACCTGCGCGCCGGCCTCGACGTAGGCCGAATCGGGGATGGCCGCACCGGCACCGGCGCCGGCCTCGACGAGGACTTGCAACCCGGCCGCCGTGAGCTTGCCGAGCGCTTCGGGTACCAGGGCGACCCGCCGTTCACCGGGCGCAGTTTCCCTGGCGACGCCGACCTTCATGGGCACCACCTGTGAGTGATTGGTCGGGATTGTATCTGACGATGACAAGGATAACCGGGCAGGCGCCCGGACGTGATCTGGGCCTTTGTCGTGGGCCGATCGCGGGTCCGGAGCGGCGCGTGGACGCACCAGAACATATTCGCCCACGCTCAGGAAGGCCGGCGAACCACCTGCCGCGTCAAGGTCCAGCGAAAGGTTCGGATCCCAATCTCCTGCCCCTGAGAGCTGCTCAGGCTGCGCAAACAGGACGTTCAGCCTATGGAACGAGCGTCATGCCGGGGCAGCCTCGTAGGAAACGGCGGACCAGTTTGGGTTCGTCGCCAGCAGGGACATCGGAGACCATGATCCGCTTGCTTCGTCGCACGATCATCCGGAGGCCGAACAGCAAAGGCCAGGCGCTGGTCGAGTTCGCGTTTGTCTTCCCGCTGTTCATGGTCCTTCTTGTTGGCGTGATCGAGTACGGCTTCCTGATGAACGCGACCCTGGCTTCGAGCTACGCGACCCGGGATGCCTCGCTGATCGCGGCTGAGGCCGGCAACGCCAGCGGTGCCGACTGCGCGATCCTCAAGAAGATCGAGGACGACGTGAACGGCCCGTCGGACCCCGCCAACATCAGCCAGGTCCAGATCTATTGGGCGGACCCGGTGACGGGCGCCGTCAAGGGCAGCAACGTCGATACCTATACGAGGAGCGCCACACCGTCATTTTCATGCCCGCTGGGCGGTGTCCTGATCCACCTGAACTACGTCAGTCCGGGTTCGATCGGCTACCTGGATACAAGCCGCTGCAACGTGGTCAATGGCTGTCCCGGTCACACCGGTCTCGACACGATCGGTGTCCAGGTCACCTACAACTACACGTGGCGCACCCCGCTCAAGAACCTCCTCAATTTCGCAGGCCCGGGTTGGACCGTCGTGAAATCCAACTCGATGGAGATGGAGCCGGTCCAGTGAACCTGTCGAGGCTGACCGTCGGGGCGCTCCTGCGCCGGTCCCGCGCCGGCCAGCACGGCCAGGGCATGGTCGAATTCGCGATCATCGTTCCGGTCTTCCTGCTGCTCCTGATGGGCATGCTCGAATTCGGCTTCGTGTTCACCCACAACCTGACCCTCGAGTATGCCACCCGTGAGGGCGCCCGGGCCGGATCGGCCCTGTCGAATGGCGGCTCCGACGCCACCCCCGCCATCTGTGCCTCGATCGACCAGGACATCATCAACGCGGTGACCAAGGTCCTGAAGAGTCCCGGCTCGCCGATCCTCGGGTATCCCAATGCGGTCTCCGCGATCAACATCTGGCAGGCCGACGCTAGCGGCAACCCGATCGCCGGGACCGTCAACGTCTGGACGAACAAGGGCGACGGCAGCTTGACGTTCACCCCACCGGGCTCCCCGGTCTGGAAGCCGTGCACCCGTGATGCCATCCCCCCGTCCGACTCAATTGGGGTCAGCCTGACCTACACGTACACGATGATCACGCCCCTCAGCGGGATCGAGAAGTTCTTCGGTCCGGCTGGTCCCGCAACACTCCAGATGACTGACAAGACCGTCATGTCGCTCAACCCCACGAACTAAAGGCAAATCCATGCCCGCTTCAACTCCGCCTGTTCCCGCGAGCGCAAAGCGCCCGTCGCGACGACGCCAGCAGGGCCAGATCCTGGTGATCTTTGCCGGCGCGTTGATTGCCCTCATTGGGGTCGTCGCGATCGTCGTCGACGTCTCGTGGTATTGGGCCAACAGCCTGCGCGTCCAGCGCGCGGCGGATGCGGCGGCTCTAGCCGGCGCGATCTACCTCCCGGGCGATACCACGAAAGCCTATCTGTACGCCCGCAATGAGGCGACGAAGAATGGTTACACGGCGGCGCCCGGGACCACGATCAGCCCGATTCAGGACACGGCCAATGGCGGCACGGACCCGCGCCAACTCGATGTGACCGTATCCGCCCCGGTCGGCACCTTCTTCATGCGGGTGTTCGGGCTGAATAGCATCCAGGCCACCCGGACGGCCAAGGCGATCTACGTCCAGCCGGTGCCGATGGGCAGCCCCCTGGCCATTTACGGCGTGGGCTGCCTTGACACGAACGCCACGACGCCTGCGGCGCCCGATTCGACCGGCGAACCGGCGTGCACCGCGGCTGGCAACTCGAATGGGAAGAGCGGTGTTCCTGATGCGAATGCGGCCGCCACTAACGAGACTGGTGCCGGCGTTCCCACCCAGCTCGATAGCCAGGGCGCATGGGGCGTCGTGTTTACGCGCGGCGGCGATGCCCGCAACGGCGATGCCTTCTCACCGACCCATGTGAGCAGCAGCAGCGGCACGATGACGGCCAATGCGGGTCCCCCGACCGGCTCCGATCCGTACGGTGGCTTCGATCCCGCCGGCTACAACTACGCCGTCGCGATCCCCGGCGGTGGCGGCTCGGTGTACGTCTTTGACCCGATCTTCTGCGGGATGCCGGTGCTGGGGGCTGGGCGGGCCGGTAGCGGGGATGAGTGGACCGGCACAGGTACGGGTGCCTCGAACCCGAACCCCGTGACGACGTACTACAACCTGTGGCAGATCGTCACGCCTGGTATTCCGCAGGGCGACAAGCTGGTCTACTCGTCCGGGTCGCTGTTCGAGAATGGCCTCAACGACAACAACGTTTCCTACGTCGACGAAAGTGGCGGCCATGGGACCGGTGCGCCCCAGTACGCCTCCAACGGCACGACCATCCAGCACTGCAACGAGGCCGGCGACTCGGCCTATCCGTACCACCTCAAGTGGTGGAAGCTGCCCACCGGCTCCCTGGCAGGGGGCACATATCGGCTTCAGATCACGACCACACAGGTCCAGCTGCCCGCGGTCGGATCGAGCGGCTTCGGTGGCGGCAGCCAGCCCACGGCATCCCAGCCCAGCGACGACGTCGGGGCCGCCAACCGCTGGTCGCTGGAGGCCACCGGCGGCGGCGCCGTCCATATCTACGGGCTCGGGCGGATGGCCACCTATACGAACATGCAGGCCGGGACCCAGGCGTTCTACCTGGCCCAGATCGACCGAGCGTCGGGGGCCGGCAAGACGATCGAGATCGACCTCTACGACCCGGGCGATGTTGGCGGCGGCGCCTGGCTCCAGATCCTCGACCCGGACAACAACGTCTACACGCCGGCAACCTTCAAGTACTCCAGCGTTGCAAAATGGAACGGCGCCGCGGGCCCAGCGAACGCGAGCACGACCTGCATCGAGACCAACTCCCCCGGCAGCCCCCCTTCATTCAGCCTGCCGGCCGGCTGTCCCGCGGTCTTTGATGGCTCGGGCACCCACTTCGACGACTACTGGGTCACGATTCTGATCCCGCTGGACTCCAACTATGGATTGACCGGCCTGGCCGAGACGGGCTGGTGGAAGATCCAGTACAGCGTCGGTGGAGGCAACGACACGACCACGTGGCAGGTGAACATCCTCGGTAACCCCGTCCACCTCGTCGTTCCCTGACCCGGGCGGGAGAACGCCCGCCGCATCGAGCGAAG
>JADGQK010000024.1 GCA_017881915.1 Chloroflexota bacterium
CACGACGTGGAACTCGGGCCGCCGTCCGAGGAGGGCCACGAGGCCCTGCCGGACGACCTCGTGGTCGTCCACGATCAGCAGGCTCAGGGGGCGGCTCGCAGGGGACTCCGTGTCGGGCACGCTGGCTCCTCTTAGCTGGCTCGGCACCATGGGTCGACCATCATGGACGAGGATAGCAAGCGCGCGACCCGGGGAGATCGGGGCTGGATGGCCCGCTCGAATGGGCCGGACGTCACTGGCCCCTACCGAGCCAACAGCCCGATGATCCCCAGATGGAACCGGCTGCCGACCAGATGACGGCGAACGAGTCGACACTCAGCCTGTCCGGAGTGGGGGAGGTCAAGAGCGGCGCGGGTGCGACTGCCCCGATTCCGGCCGGAATCCATCGCCTCCTGCTGGCAACGGACCTGTCGGCCGCCTCCGAGCGGGCCGCTGAGGAGGCGATCAACCTCGCGGTTGAATCGGGCGCTCAACTCATCGTCCTGAGTGTCATCGACCCGGGGCGGCTCAGCCTTCCTGGTGGCCGGATCCTCCGAAGGGTCGACCAGGAGCGATCAAGGATCGAGACCGGCGTGCAGATGCTCGTGAGTCGGGCCATGGCGGCGGGCGCCCGAGCGGCGTTCCTCGTCTGGGAGGGCGACCCCGCCGAGGCGATCCTGGCAGCATCCGATGCGGAGAACGTGGATGTCATCGTCCTCGGCTCGCACCGCCGCGGCCTTCTCGGAAGGCTCGTGCTCGGGAGCACCTCCGCCCGGGTCTCCGAGCAGGCTCGACGCAGGGTGCTCGTCGTTCCGCGCTGACATCGATCGAGAGCTGGTCCCGCCCGCCTGACTCGCCGATCAGGCCGGCTTGTCGATCGTTCGCTCCTGGCCGGCAAGCAGTCGTTCGACGTTGTCGCGGTGGAAATACCAGATCAGGGCGGGCGCGCCAACGGCATAGATCAGGTGGCTGAGCGGCAAGCCCTGGACCAGGACGGCGGCAACCACGATCACTCCGGCCAGGGTGGTCGCCACGAGCGACCCGAGCGAGGAGTAGCGGGTCAGCCGAATCACGCCGAAGAAGACCGGGATCATGATCAGGGCGACCAGTGGCCAGAGGACGACGAGTGAGCCGAAGGCCGGCGAGACGCCCCGGCCACCCCGGAAGCCGATGTACGGCGAACGGCTGTGACCGATGATCGCGACGAGCACGGCGATCCCCTGGATGACCAGCCCAGCACCGAGCAGCCCCGGCACGGCTGCGGCGAGCGAGCCTTTCAGGAGGTCGAGGATGCCGGCGACGGCGGCGACCCGAGGACCAAGAACGCGCAGGACGTTCGCGCCGCCGGTCCGACCGCTGCCCTGGGTCCGTGGGTCCGGACCACCAACGAGCCGGGCCAGCACGACGCCCCAGGGGATCCCGCCGACGAGGTAGGCGCCACCGATCGAGACCACCCCCACGGCAATCGTCGTCGTGTCCATGCCGGCGCAGTATATCGACCGGTCCGGGCCAAACCGGCCCGCCGCCTATGTTCCAGCAATCGCCTCGAGCAGCCGGTCGGGCTGTCCGCGGAACCAGGCCCGACGCTCCGGGTCCCGGTTGCATGCCTCGACCAGTTCGGCCAGACGAGCGTTGACGGGGGCCGGCAGGCCGAGCGCGGACGCGGCCTGGGCGACGGCCCCGTTGAGCCAGGCCACCTCGCTGGGATCGCCTGTGCCACCCGCCAGGTGGAGATGCAGTGACGGCCGCTTGCCGCCCCGCCCGGCCGCGACCACCCGGCTGAGGATCGGCTGGACGAGTGGCCCGGGCAGGCGGGCAGCAAGCGGCAGGAGGCGGGCGTCGGCGCCGAACAACCGGATCGGGCGGAGGCCCTGGCCCGCCATGACGGCCAGTGCCTCGGCCAGCTGCTCGCGCTCCAGGCGGAACAGCCCCGGGTCGCGGTAGACGGCCACCGGGTCCAGGTCGACGATCGCGCCGCTGGCGTTGCCAAGCAGGTTGATCAGCAGCTTCGACCAGCGCATGGCTGCCGCATTGGGGGTTGCCCGGGCGCGCAGCCCACCGCCGACAAAGGCCGCGGCGAGCCGCTGGATCGCGAGGTGAACGTCGGGGCGGACCGGGGCGAGGACGATCCCGCCGCGGGACAGCCGCCGGATCGATCCGCCTTCGGTTCGTTCGACCGAGGTCGTCAGGGAGCCGGCGATCAGGCCGCCCGCGGGTCGAGCGTCACGGAGCAGCTCATCCGCTCCGATGCCGTTCTCGACGGCCACGATCGTGGCCTCGGGCCAGGCTGCGGCGGTGCTGATCGCGCCGGCCAGCTGCGGCATCTTCACCGCGATCAGCACGATCTCCGGAGACCGTGTCAGGGCGTCGGCCGAACCGGCCGTGGTGACCCGGACGGCGGCCCCGGGCCCGGCCGGGCCGGCCACGGCCAGCGCTTCGGAGCGCACTCCGGCAGGCCCCCGACGGCGCAGGAGCTGGACCTCCTCGCCGGCCGAGGCGAGCGTCCAGCCCAGAAACGAGCCGACCGCTCCGGCCCCGATCACGAGGATCACCGGCGCGTCGACCGGCTCACCGCCGCGGCATCGGGCGGGTCCGCCCGGATGGCCTCGCGGTCACCTGCGGCATACGCCTCGGCCAGGATCTCGACCGGGTGGCGGAGGCTGGTCCCGGTCGCCTTCTCGATCTGCCAGCGACAGGTCTCGGAGTCGCAGGCCGCCTGACTGGCGCCGCTCTGCCGGACGCGCTCGAAGAGCGGCTCGCCCACCGCCATCGCGATCTCGTACTTCTCGCTCTTCAGCCCGTAGGTGCCGGCGATCCCGCAGCAATCGTGATCCATGTCGACCGCGCGCAGCCCGGGGACGAGCTCGAACAGGTCGAGCGCCGGCAGGCCGATACCGTGGCTGCGAAGCTGGCATGGAGCGTGGTACGGCAGCGTCCGATCGAGCGTTCCGAAGTGCGTGTCCAGGCGGCCCTGCTCGTGCAGGTCGAGCAGGAACTCGCAGATATCCCAGGTCGCCTCGGCCACGGCCCGGGCATCGGCGTCGTCGATGTCGAGCATCTCGCGGTACTCGGCCTTGATCGTGTGGGTGCACGACGTGGACGTGCCCACGATCCGATAGCCGGCCCGGGCATAGCCGGCCAGCACGGCCAGGTTGGTGCGGGCCCGGCCCCGCGCCTGGCGGTAGAGGCCGTTGCTGATCAGGGGCAGGCCGCAGCAGACCTGGGGCGGGACAATCACCGCGAAGCCGTTCCTCTCGAGCACGTCGATCGCGGCCTGGCCGACATGCGGTTCGTAGTAGTTGGCAGCGCAGCCATGGAAGTAGACCACTGCGCGCTCGGGTGATGGGGCATCGGCCGACCAGGCGGAGCGGCGGTGCCGTCCGAGGCGGGAGCGGAATGTCCGGCGGCTGAACGGCGGCAGCGGGGCCCGCCGGTCGATCCGAATGACCCGATCGACCAGCATCCGGAACAGCCCATTGCCGAACGCCCGGTTGGCGAGCGGCGCGGTCAGGACGCCGAGTCGACCGGTCAGGTCCGTCTGGCCGAGCAGCCAATCACGCAGCCGCGGCCGGTGGCTGGACCGGGACGCAGCCCGGGCCCGACTGTTCATCTCGGCGATCTTCACGTCCGCCGGACAGGCCGTCGTGCAGAAGCCGCAACCCGAGCAATAGTCAACCGATTGGTCGGGCGACCGGACGACGGAGAGTTCGCCGCTGCCCGGCGCCAGGATTGTGCCGAGCCGGAAGCGCTGGGCCTGCGGTCCAACGTACTTCGGGCCGGGGAACAGGTCGGTGACCCGGGCAACCGGGCAGACAGTCGTGCACACGTTGCACTTGAGGCACTCGTCGGCGCTCAGCCCCACGAGCGGGTCAGAGGATGCGCCAGCGGCCCTGGTGACCAGCTCGGCGATCGTCACGACCGAGCCTCCCGGCCGGCCCCGACCACCGCCGCCGATCGGGGCGCCGAGCCCGAACCGCGCAGCTCCAGGGCGGCCAGCCGGCCGCTGGCGATCGCGACCCCGTCGCCGCAGCGCTGGCGAAGGAAGCGCTGCCCGGCCAGGAGACTGCCCGCGATCCGGACGTTCTCGGCCAGGGGTCGCTCGAGAGCGCCCGGCGCTACGGGCCGCAGCCGGACATCCGTGCGGATCCCGGCAGCCTCGAGCGGGTGGCCGGCCGGATCGAACGGATCAACGAGGAGCCAGTCACCGCGTTCGGGACCGTCGACCGGCAGGCCGAGGACTGATTCGACCAGCGAACCGGCCCGTTCGGCCACGATCCCGCCGCCCGCGATCCCGCCTGTTGCAAGCACGATGGCACCGGCCGTCAGGACGAATTCGCGGGCAGCGGCCGGGGCCCGCAACTCGGCCACCCGCCCGTCGGCGCCGATGACCCCGTGAACTGCCTCGCCCACCTGGAGACGGCCACCGAGCCGGCGCAGCGTCGCCCGCAGCGCCGCGAAAAGGCGCAGGCCGGGCACGCTCGGCGGGACCAGCGCAACCTCGAACGGAGCGAGCGGCAGGCGCTCGCGGGCGGCCGCCAGGGCGGCTGGGTGATCATGAAGGCCGAGAACCGCGGGGAGCGCGATCCGCCCCGGTTCCTGCGGCCGGCCCTCCAGCGCGCGGGCGATCGCCTCGAGGGCGGTCGCGCGCCAGTCCGGGTCGTCGAAGAAGCGGGCAAGGTCCAGGCTCGAGAGGTTGTGCCTGCCGGCCAGGCCCGGCAGCTCGACGGTCAACGCCTCGACCCGGGCCGGTCGCGGATGCCCCCGCCAGGTCGATGGGCGGCGGAGGCCGGCCGCGATCGCGTCCGGCCAGAAATCCCGGAAGCCGGCGGGTCCACAGACGACCAGCGTCTCACCCGCCGTCCAGGCGGGCAGTGCGGCCGCCATCCCGTCGGGCAGGATCGCCGCGAGCCGGGTCGACCCGATCGCGGTCGGGATGGCCCGCAGTGGGTCGGTAAGCTCGCCGACCAGGTCGAGTCCTTCGGCGCCCAGGGCGCTGCGGAGCCAGGCAAGAGCATCGGGCAGGCCGTCGGCGAGGAACGCGTAGGGATGTCCCTCGAGCCGGGCCAGGCGCTCCACGGCGTCCAGGCTAGTGCGCGAGCCGGGCAGCGCCCCGGCATCGATCCCGCCGGGTGCCCAATGCGTCGCAGCATGGCCGGTTGCCATGACCTGGACCCGGGCGCCGGCCTCGGCGAGCTGAATCGCCGCGGTCAGGCCGGCCAGACCGGCGCCGACGACGGCCACGTCAGCGCGGGCCATCGCCCACCCCCACCTCGATCGGCAGCTCGGCGGTTGCCGGCTCGAATGCGTCCAGGCCAAGGATGCCCCAGTAGATCCCGGTCGACAGCCACAGTTCCTGGAGCTGGCGACCCCAGGCGATCGGTCGGGTGCCCCGATAGCGCTCGCGCATGAAGGCCACGAGGGTGCCTTGGGCAAGCTCCGCGCGGGCGTCCGCCGCATTCTCGCCGGCCGCGTCCGGAGCCTCGGCCGACCCCAGCGCGGCGACGACGCCGGCCGCCCGGAACGTACAGAAGGCGCCCTGGCACGGGCCCATCCCCAGCCGGGTGCCCCGGCGGACGTCATCGAGGCTGCAGGGCATGCGCTCGGCGAGGAAGCCCTCGAGCGCCGGCCGGGTGACGAGCTCGCACTCGCAGATGAGGGTGGCATCGCCCCCGCCGGCCGCCTCGTGCTCGGCCAGTCGATGACCCAGCCAGTAGTAGCCATGCCCGGCAACCTGCCCCGGAAGGACGTCGTCGGCCGTGCTGCACGGCAGATCCACGCCGAGCTTCGCGCAGACGGCGTCAGCCGTCTGCTCCGCCATCAGCCGATACGTCGTCAGCTTGCCGCCGACAACCGACACGAAGTTCGAGACGCCGTCGCGGGCTTCGTGGTCGATCACCACGTGGGCCCGGGAAACCTCCCGATCGGCCGCACCGGCGCTCACGCCCGCCGGACCGGCGACCTCGGCCGGCATGTACAGCGGCCGGACCCCGGCGTAGGCCCGCAGGATCCGCATCCGCCCGAGGTCGGGGAAGAGCGCCTCGCCCGCTTCGACCAACGCCTCGACCTCGGCCGGGGTGACCTCATAGTGGTCCGGGTCGTCGACGCCGATCTCGGTGGTCCCCAGGATCGCCACGGTGTGGACCGGGACCATGATGTCGCCGTCGCCCGGGGGCTTGCAGCGATTGATGACCGAGTCGGTCATGCGCTGGTTGTAGATGAGCATCGAGCCCTTGCCCGGGGACATTGGCAGGCTCACGCCGGCCAGGGCCGCGACCCGGCCGGCCCACGCCCCGGTGGCCGACACGACGATCCGGGGCACGATCCGCTCGACCGTGCCGCTGCGCACGTCCGCGATCGACACCGCCGCGACGAACCCACCGTTGCGCTCCATGCCCACGACCTGCCGATAGGGCAGGGCAGCGCTGCCGTGCTGGCGAGCGTCGAGCAGGTTCGCCTCGACAAGCCGCCATGGCTCGAGCGAGGCGTCGGGGACCCGGAAGGCGCGCCGGATCCCGCGATTGAGGGCCGGCTCGCGCCGGAACAGCTCGGCGACGGGCTCCTCGGCGCACGGGATTCCGACCGCCGCGCAGCGGCCCGGGAACGCACCGACGTAGTCATCCGGGTCGTCCGGCGTGGCCACGAAGATCCCGCCCGTGTCCTCGATGCAGGCCGGGGCGATCCGGCGCAGGATCCCGTTCTCGAGGATGCACTCGCGGGCCGCCTGGGCGTCCCGGGCAACGTACCGCGCGCCCGAATGGAGGAGGCCGTGGTACCGGCCGCTCGTGCCGCTGGCGAGGTCAGCCTTCTCGACCAGAAGGCAACGCAGGCCGCGTCGGGCGAGGTCGCGCAGGAGGCCCGCGCCGGTTGCGCCGCCGCCGACGATCAGGACATCGACGGTGCGGGGCAGTCCGCTGCGGCCGGTCATCGAGTCCATCATGCCCCAGCCGGGGGAGCGCCGCAGTCAGCCTCCGGGCTCCAACCAGTCGAACGTCCGGCCGACCGCCTTCTTCCACCAGTGGTATCCCCGCTCACGGTCGGCGGCATCAAGCGTCGGGGTCCATTCCCGGTCCGTTCGCCAGTTCGCCCGCAGGTCGTCCAGGGCCGACCAGAAGCCCACGGCCAGGCCGGCCGCATAAGCGGCCCCGAGGGCCGTCGTCTCGGTTACCTCGGGCCGGATCACCGGCACACCAAGGACGTCCGCCTGGAATTGCATCAGGAGCTCGTTGGACACCATCCCGCCGTCGACCTTGAGCGCGGAGAGCCTCACGCCAGCGTCGCGATTCATCGCATCGAGCACCTCGCGGGCTTGCCAGGCGGTGGCCTCCAGGGCCGCCCGGGCGAGGTGGCCCCGGGTGACATACCCGGTCAGGCCCACGATCACGCCGCGCGCCTCGCTGCGCCAGTACGGCGCGAAGAGTCCCGAGAAGGCCGGCACGAAGTAGACCCCGCCGTTGTCGTCGACCGTGCGGGCCAGTGCCTCGATGTCGTCGGATGCCCCGATCAGGCCCAGGTTGTCGCGCAGCCAGCCGACCAGGGCCCCGGCGATGGCGATCGAGCCCTCGAGGGCATAGACCGGCGGTCGCCCGCCCAGCTGGTAGGCGAGCGTCGTGAGCAGCCCGCTCTTTGACGGCACCGCCCGGGTCCCCGTGTTGAGGAGCATGAAGCAGCCCGTGCCGTACGTGTTCTTGGCCTCGCCGGCCGCGAAACAGGTCTGGCCGAAGAGGGCTGCCTGCTGGTCGCCCAGGTCACCCGCGATCGGAACCCCGGCGAGGGCCCCGGTCGCCGTGCCATAGACCTCGCTCGAGGCCCGGATGGGCGGCAGGAGCGCCCGCGGGATGTCGAGGACGCGCAGGATCTCCTCGTCCCACTCGAGCGTCTCGAGGTTCATCAGCATCGTCCGGCTGGCGTTGCTGACATCGGTGACGTGGATGCCTCCGGCGGGGCCGCCGGTCAAGTTCCAGATCAGCCACGTATCGATCGTGCCAAACAGCAGGTCCCCTGTCTCGGCCCGCCGTCGAGCGCCGTCCACATGGTCGAGGATCCAGCGGATCTTGGGGCCCGAGAAGTACGTCGCGAGGGGCAGCCCGACCGTCGCCCGAAAGCGATCCTGCCCACCCGACCGGGCCAGTTCGGCGACGATCTCGTCGGTTCGGGTGTCCTGCCAGACGATCGCGTTGTGGATCGGTCGGCCGGTCTGGCGATCCCACACGACCGTCGTCTCGCGCTGGTTCGTGATCCCCACGGCAACGAGGTCGGCGGCCGTGATTCCGGCCCCGGCCAGGGCCGCCCGGATCACGTCGTCGGAGCGCTCCAGGATCTCAACGGGATCGTGCTCGACCCAGCCCGGCCGGGGATAGACCTGGCGGTGCGCGCGCTGATCGATCGCGATCGGCCGGCCGGCCCGGTCGAAGATGGCAAAGCGGGTGCTGCTGGTGCCCTGATCCAGGGCGCCGATGTAGTGGGTCATGGTCCTGCTCATGATCCGGGGTCAACCAGGGATCCGGGGCCGGTCCCCTCAGGCTGGATTGTCCACCATCGCGATCGGCCGGACCGACCGGCGGCCCTCAGTCGGTCAGCGCCCCGATCGCCCGGCGGGCGGCCCGCCACCAGCGGCCACGCGACGAGCCGCGCTCCTGTGCCCGGACCCGCGGCCGCGCCAGTCCATTGCCTTCCACGCCAGTTCGCGTTCCAGGGCAGGCCGGATCGCGCTCACAGGCAAGGAATGGCAGGCCAGTCGTCCGGTTCCGACGTTCGACCAGGGATGAGCCGCAATGTGGACAGACGACGAGCATCTCAGACCGCCTTCGGAGGATGGGTCGAGACACGTCGCGAGCGGCTTGAGGAGTGACTGACCTCACCCCGCCGCCGGGCGTGGACGGCATCGTGGATTGCGCCATGGTGGCGATGGTCGCCGGCCTGCAGATCCAGCGCCGGGTCGCCGACGCCGTAGGCGTGGACGTGTTCCTTGGGCGTCCAGGGCACCCCATCGGCGAACAGGGTCACGAACAGCTGGACCAGCTCGGGGTCGAACTGGACCCCGGCGTGGCGACGCAGCTCGGCCAGGGCGGCCTCGTGAGCAACGGCGCTCCGGTACGGACGTCCGGCCACCATCGCCTCGTAGGCGTCGGCGATCGCCACGATCCGGGCACCTACCGGGATCTCCTGGCCGGCCAGCCCGTGGGGATAGCCGCGGCCGTCGAACCACTCGTGATGGTGGAGGACGATCGTCGCCGCGTCGCGCAGCGCCCCGGCCTGCTCGAGGATCACCTGGCCAATCTTGGGATGCTCCGAGACGACTCGCCATTCGCGGTCGTTCAGCTCGCCCGTGTTATCCAGGATCTCGTCCGGGATCGCCAGCTTGCCCAGGTCGTGCAGGAGGCTGGCAGTATGGACGCGTTCGACCTCGCCGGGCGGCAGCTCGAGTGCCTGAGCCAGCATCGTCGACATCCCGGCGATCATGTCCGAGGGCTTGCCGGTCCAGCCGTTGCGCTCATCGAGCGCGGCCTGGAGAGTCGCCGTCGCGGCCCGCATGGCCGCCCGGCCGACATCAACGGCCCGCTGGCGGGCCTGCGGTGCGATCGCCGCCCGACGCACGAGGTTGCCCTCGGCGAGCTCGTGGAAGACGTAGACCTGGTCGCGTCCAAGGGCCTTGGCCGAGTACAGGGCGGCGTCGGCATCATTGATCAGCGCGTCGAGATGGAGGTGCGGGCCGAGCCCGCCGGCCACCCCGGCACTCATCGTGATCGTCAGGACGTTGCCGTCCCGGATCCGGATCTGGCGGCCGGCCACGACTCGGCGGAGCTTCTCGGCCATCGTGGCCGCCGCGTCCGCGTCGGTCTCGGGCAGGACCAACATGAACTCCTCGCCGCCGTACCGCCCGACGATGTCGACGGCCCGGACGTTGGCCTGGAGCACCCGGGCGAATTCGCGCAGGACGGTGTCACCGGCCGAATGACCATGCGTGTCGTTGACTCGCTTGAAGTGGTCCAGGTCCACCAGGACCAGGGACAGCGGCCGTCCGTAGCGGCTGGCTCGCTCAAGCTCGGATTCGATCCGGCCGATCAGGGCCTGGCGATTGAGGACCGCGGTCAGGGGATCCACGGTGGCCAGGGTCCATGCTTCGGAGACCCGCTCGGCCAGCCGGCCGAAGGCCGCCCGCAGCTTCGGATCCTGGAGGCCCTCCGTATCCACGACCGAGAACTGGTCACTCGCTCCGGCGAGCGCCTCGGTGATGGCGGTGATTCGACGAACCTGACGACGGCCGACCGTGGCCGCGAACCCGGCGCTGCCGAGGATGGCCCCAGTGAAGGCGACGACCAGCGCGGCGAGCAGGAGCTCAGTGCCGGGCGGGATCGCCATGACTTGTCTGTCCCCTAGCTTGGGCCGCAGTCGTCCCCGGATCGGGGCCGATTGATCGACTGCCGATCAGGCCAAGACTGGGGCCGGGGGTCCCGGTGCTGGTATAGCCAGATCGTCCAGCGCGATCCCGCCGCCGACCGGTACCCCAGCCGTTGCGGCCCGGTGCGTTGGTGCACGTCCCGGTCGCAGGGGGATCGGAAGTACCCCGCCTGTTGGGGTCTGCTGGCGTGCTGGCTGGTGCACGGTGCGAGCGGTCACCGATCCGCGTTGACGGCGGGCCACGGCCGGCCGCAGGGCGGCTCCGGCTCAGCCGTCGGATCGGCCCTCGAGCCGTCCGCCCAGGCACAACCGGCCGTCGCCATCCTCCAGGCGATACGACCAGCCCACGCCATCAGGCCAAGCCTGGCCAACCAGGCCGGCTCCGGGCGCGGCGGCGGCCCGGTACTCGAGCCGGTAGCGCCGGGGCACGACCCGGATCACGACCGGGTCCACGAGGTGGACCGCCTCGTCAAGCCAGTCGACGTAGACCGCGTTGTTCACGTGGCCCATCGGATCGAGCTCGTGGAGGCGGACGTCGAACGAGCGGCGCGACGCGCCGGCCGGTGGCTCGCCAGGGTCGACCCTGATCGGATCGAAGCTGCCCAGCGGGACCCCGAACGCGATCGGGAAGGCGTCGGGAACACGGGTCGGCACGCCGGCCGTGGTGGTCATCACCCAATCGGTGACCACCGTGGCAATCAACGACCCGTCGGCCTCGGCCCGTAGGTCGCAGCGCCGGCGGGCCATCACCCGGCGACCACCGATCACTTCAGTCGTGGCCATCAGCGCGGCACCCGTCGGCAGCGGCGTCTCGATCAGCAGGTCGACCGCCCGCACGACCCAGGCCAGGCCGCGGTCCTGATACCAGGATCGCCCGAAGCCGCGCCGCTCGGAATGGAGCCAGGCGAGATCCTGGGCGTAGCGGAGGTAGGCCGACGCGCGCGCGATTCCGTCGGGCCCGGCCTCGTCGAAGCGAACCCGGTAGGTCGACGAAGTCCGCCGCTCGGTCTCGGTCGGCGGGGCGTAGCGGTCCATCGCCGGGTCGTGGGCTGGTTGCCCTGGGGACGAGGCCTCCGCCCTGTCGTCGCTCACTGACCGGCCGGACCAGGCCGGGCGAGCGAATCGAGCTGCTCGAGGGCAACCAGCCGGGTCTGGGCGTAGGGTGCCGTCTGCGCCTCGAGACGAATCCGGCAGGACCGCTCGGCGTCGAAGACGACGATGGCGACTCGCAGCGGCTCTTCTTCATCGAACGCATGCGTCCGGGCGTCATCGAGCTGGTAGAGGACGTCCGCATTGATCCCCCGGGCGCCCCACTTGCAATCGAACGCCTCGAATGACCCGCTCACCTCGACCGTGACGTCGTACGGATGGATCTCAGCCGGGACGCCATCGAACAGGATCCGCCGTTCGCGCCTGATGGCGGCGGCCGGGCTGCGCCGGGCGAGCAGCCGCGCCGTGAGCTCCTCGACGATGGCACCGCGAACCTGGCTGCGGACCTGCTCGCCGCGCTCCGCGACCGCGAGCGATGCCGTCAGGATGGCTTCGGAGCGCTCGAGCGCGGAACACCCCGGCTCGCCGGCTGCGCTTGCCTCGCCGGCCACCGGCGCGGGGCCGAACAGGGTCGGGAACATCCGACGCCAGCGATCCGCCTCGGTCGACTCGCCATTCATCACCGCCCGGGCCAGGATCCGCTCGGCCTGGGACGCCTGGCTGAGGAGCTCCGCGGCCCGGGCGACGAGGGGGTCGCCCTGGATCGCCGCGTAGACGACGGCGCGGCCGTCGCGAGCCGCATCCTGGAAGCGCACCTTCAGCCCGCCCGGCCGTCGGACGTGGGCCCGATCGCGGCTCCCGCAGCGAGCAGGACGACCTGCGGAAACGTCGACAACCAGTCGATCGCCCGGTGTGGGTCGGCGATCCGGCCGACCTCATCGATCGCCAGCCCGATTGCCGCGACGACCGCGGGACCGGCGGGTTGCGCTCCCTGCGGCCCGCTGGCAACCTCATCCAGCCGATCGCTCCAGGCCTGGCGGAGGTCGTTGACGTACGACCACTCGGCGTCGATCGATTCGCCGAGGTCGGCGAGAGCGTCCTCTGCCGCGATTGCCGCCTCGAGCAGCATTCCGAGGGTGGGATTCGCGTCCATGGGATGAGCGTACCGGAACGCAGCCCGCGTGCGTTCGCGGGTGATCAGCCCGGCAGGTCCACTCCGGGCAGCGGCCGGCCGGTCCGGGCCGTAATCGAGACGCTGGCGGCCTTCGCCTTGCCCCGGACATCTTCCAGGCTGCGCAGGCAGCCTTCGTCCCAGGACTTGCTGTAGGCGCGGATCGCCCGGTCGCGCAGCTTCGAGGCATCGCGGCGCAGGCCCAGCCGGCTGAGCTCGTCGACGGCGTCCAGGGCGGCCCGATACTGCGCGGGCAAGTCGGCGGCCAGGTCCGAACGCGATTCCATCACGATCAGGCTGATCCCTCCTCACATTGCCGGCCATGGCCGACAGGTCCCGGTCCCGGTCGGCGATCGGCCCACGCCGGACCCCGCGCGCGACGCGTCCATGGCACGATGGGCCTCGACCAATGCGATGGAGGATGGGATGGACCTCGGGATCCGTGGACGAGCGGCCCTGGTGGGTGGCGCCTCGTCAGGACTTGGCCGGGCATCGGCAGAGCGGCTGGCGGCCGAGGGCTGCCGCCTGGCGATCTGGTCCCGGGGCGAGGAACGCCTCGTCGCGGTGGCCGAGGAGATCCGGCGCCGCCACGGAGTGGACGTGGTCAGCCTGGTCGGCGACGCCGAGGAGCCGGGCGCGGCCGGCCGGATCGCGGCGGAGGCGACGGCGGCCCTCGGACGAGTCGACATCGTCGTCCTCAATGCGGGCTACCCACCCCCGGTTGACCCGACGAAGACCGACGCGGCCGGCTGGGCCCGGGCCTTCCAGCTCCTGGCCACGACTCCGATCGAGCTGGCCACGGCGCTCCTGCCGGCAATGCGCGCGGCCGGGTGGGGCCGGATCGTGGCGATCCTCTCCTCCGGGATCCGCCAGCCGATCCCGGACCTGGTCTACTCGAACGCTGGACGTGGGGCGCTCGCGGCCTGGCTCAAGACCACCGCCCGATTGGTCGCCGGGGACGGGGTCACGATCAACGGCGTGCTGCCCGGCCGGCTGAGCACGCCCCGGATCGAGAGTCTCGACCGGGGCCGGGCCGAGGGAACCGGCCAGTCGATCGAATCGGTCCGTGCCGCCCACCTCGCCGCGATTCCGGCCGGCCGCTACGGCCGGCCCGACGAGCTGGCCACGCTCGTCACCTATCTCGCCTCGGACCTGGCGAGCTACCAGACCGGCACGTTCAGCGCGGTCGACGGCGGCCTGATCAGCGGCTTGCCCTGACCGGCGTTGGAGGCGCCCCGCAGGGCAGGCTCAGTCTCCAGAGGTCCAGCCGCTCCGAATCTCGAACCCGTCAAACGAGCCGACAGCGGACGACCAGGTCGCGCTGACCCCATCGACGCGCGCGCCGGCCGGTCCCAGCTCGAGGGCGGCCAGGAGCGCCTGGAGCGCGTCGCGGGCACCCTCGGCGACGCACTGGACGCTGCCATCGGGACCGTTCGCGACCCAGCCGCGAAGCCCCAGGGCGGCGGCACGCCGGGCGACGAAAAAGCGGAAGCCCACACCCTGGACGCGGCCGCGGACGACCGCATCGAGCCGAGCCGGCGCTGCCCGGTGCGTCATCCAGTTCAGGCGGCTGCCCGGACGGCCCGTGGCCAGGCCAGGACGAGGACGTCGAGCGCGAGCTCCGGCCCGGCGTTGCCCTCGACCAGCTCGGCCACTCGATCGAGCCGAGCCAGGAATCCTCGGACCTGGGCCGCGGGCGAGCTCGCTGCGGCCGCGACGAGGTCGTCGAGGAGAGCCGGATCGTGGACCTCGCGCCGGCCGCCCAGCCCAGCGATGGCGAGGTCGAGGGCCACGTCCCGCCAGATCTCGAGCAGGAGCAGCACCGCCCGCCGGCGCTCCGCAGGTGCCCGCTTGCCGGCCGGCTGGACCTCCGCCACGGGATCGCCTTCGCCGACGCCCAAGGGCGGCTCTGGCTCGGGTGCGACCTCGACTGCCCGGGCAGCACCTCGAGGGCGGCGTCCCGCCGGTGCGCTCGGGACGATCGCCGGCCGGAGGGCCGTCTCGAGTGCCGCGGCGCGCTCGATCAGCTCGCGGCCGGCGACGAGCCGGGCCGAACGAGACGCGCGGAGGAGGTCGAGGAGGGTCCGGGCGATCTCGTCATGGATCGTGACCGCCTCCGGCAGCCGGGCATAGGCCAGCGCCAGGCCGGGTCGGCCGGCGGCGATCCGGGCCAGCCGGGCTGCCCTGGACGGGTCGGCCACGCCCCGGTCACCGAGGAGCTCCTCGATCGATCGGGTGCCCAGCGGCGCGACGCGCAGCCGGACACAGCGGGACCGGACGGTGGGCAACAGCCGGTCCTCGTCGTCGGCGCACAGGATCAGGGTCACCGCGGCGGGTGGCTCCTCGAGCGTCTTGAGCAGGGCGTTCTGGGCGTCTTCGTTCATCCGCTCGGCGTGTTCGACGATCGCCACCCGGTGACCGCCCTCGACCGGCAGATAGGCCAGCTCGGCGACCAGGTGTCGAACACCGCGCGCGGCCGGGCGGCTCGGATCGCCGATCACGACCTGCCCCCCGGGACCTTCGGGCGCGAGGCGATGGAGATCGGGGTGGTTGCCGGCTGCGACGAGCCGGCAACCCCGACACGCCCGGCAGGGTCGATCCGCGGGGTCGGTTGCTCGACACAGCAGGCCCGCCGCAAGATCATCGGCGAGGGTCGTCTTGCCGACTGCCGGCGGGCCGACGATCAGGACCGCATGCGGGGCCGCGCCCCGCACCAGCGCCGCGACGGCAGCGAGCGTCCCGGGCTGCGCCCGGGTGACCCACTGCCGCGCGACATCCGTCACGATCGTTCCGGTTACTCGGCGACCTTCCTGGTCGAGCGCCGCTTCGGAGCCGGCGGGGCGGCCTCAGCCGAAGCCTCCGCCTCGGCCGGGATCGCCGACGAAGCCGTTCGCGTCGACGCTCGACGTCGGGCGGCCGGAGCGGCTGGCGGAGCAGTTTCCTCGCTCCGGGCAGCGGCCGTGGCCTCCGCCGTGGCCCGGGTCGACAACCGTCGCCGAGGAGCGGGCGCCTCGGCGACGACGGGATCGGCCGCCTCGGTCGCCCGTCGGCTGGTCGTCCGGCGCTTCGGAGCCGGGAGATCCGCGGCAGGTTCCGCCGGCGCCGCATCCGGAGCCTTTGGCAGACGACCGCGGCGGACGGGGCTCGCTGCCTCGCCGATGGCGGCGTCGATCCGCGGCTGTGCCTCTGGACGCCCGGTTGCCGGTCGCGTCTCGACCGGTCGTCCGCCGGTCGGTCGAGCCTCCGGCGGTCGCCCCGGCTTCGAGGCGATCTGGGCCCGAAGCAGTGCTTCAAGCTCCGGGGGCACCTCGCTCCACGGTTCGTCTCCACTCCTGGGCCGATCCTGGCGCGGGGCGGCCGCCGGACGCTCATCCACGCGCGGCCGCTCCTCGGGACGACGGCCCGAGACATCCGGGTACCGGTTGATCCCACCGCCGCCGCCGCGACCGAAGCGTTCGCGCTCCATCGCGGCGGCATAGCTGCCGGTCCGGCCACCCCGGTTGGTGGCGCCACCACCCGGGCGGCGTACATCGCGGCCACCGTCGCGGTTACCCCGACGCTGCTCGGCAATCAGGTACTCGGGGATCGCCGGCTCGTCTTCGTCGTCGACATCGATCGGCGACAGGCTCGCCGCGGGTGGCCGGTCCATCCCGATCTGGCTGTCCCAGAACGAGCCGAAGGCGGCCGAGCGCGGCGGTCGGGGAGCAACCGGAAGGTCCTCTTCCTCGTCGTCATCGACAGCCTGCGGCCGGGCGACGATCTCGCGCGGCGGCGGGCCAGTTCCGGCTGCGGGCTCACCTTCGGTGCGACCCCGGCCCCGGCCGCGACCGCGACCACCACGCCGACGGCGACGACGCTGGCCTTCCTCGGTCTCGCCCTCGCCGTCGACTGGACTCACCTCGGGGGCGTCTTCGTCGTCGACGTCCGGCTCGAGATCCGCATCGAGCGGCGCCACGGTCGGCGGAGTGACCCGGGTCGCGGCAGCCATCGCGGCCTTGGACAGTTTCTCGCCGGGTAGCGCCACCAGGCCGCCGAAGCTCGGCGCGGACGTGCTCACAGCGGCGGCCGGCAATCCCTCGTTTCCCGCCTCGACGGCGACCGGCTCAGCCGGTCGACGGCCACCGCGGGCAGCGGGACGGGTGCCGGGGGAGCGCGGCGCGGCAGCCACTGGCTCCGGCTCGCCCACCCGGGTCCGGCCTCGGCCCGTGCGCGAACCGCGTCCCCGGCCGATCCCGGTGCCCTCGGTCTGCTTGTCGGGAACCTCGGTCATCGACAGGTCCTCTTCGTCGTCGGCAACCCGCCGGCCCGAGCGCGAGGAGCCCTTCTCGACCTTGGCGATCTGGGTGATATCGGTGAACAGGTCGGCAACCTCGATCAGGTCCGAGCTGGTATTGCCCCGGAAGCTGATCACCTCGCAGCGGACGCCCATCTCCTGGACCGCCCGGATCGCCGGGGCGAAATCGCCATCGCCCGACACGATGATCGCCACGTCCAGGTTGCGGGCCGTCTTCATGAGATCGACGACGAGCTCGATGTCGAGGTTGGCCTTGACCTTCCCGTCGCCGTACTTGCGGATGTCCTTGCTGACCACCTTGTAGCTGTGGCGGGCCAGGAATGAGTGGAAATTGCGCTGGTTCTCGTTGTCCGGATCCAGCCCGGTGTAGGCGTAGGCACGCACGAAATCGCGCCCCGCAATGGCCGATTTCAGCAGCGTGACGTAGTCGATGTCGACGCCGGCGGCCTTGGCCGCGTAGAAGATGTTCGCAACGTCCACGAAGACGGCGACGTTCTTGCCCACGGTGACTCCTATGTCCTGGGTGAGGACCGCCGGCGCAACCGATGCAGCTCGGCGGAGATCAAGTTCTGGTCTGGCGCGCGGTGGCCCGGCGGGCCGCCACGGACCTGGTCATGAGCGAGCCACCCTGGCTGAAGCCGCGATCCTCCCAGCGGGCTCGCTCGCCGGGATCGTCCGGCCGCGCCGCCTCGACGACGGTGCAGCCTTTATTGCGCGCGGAACGGAGGATCTCCTCGAGCAGGTCGTTCGTGACGCTGGTTGCGTCGCCGGACGGATCCACGACGAGTAGATCGATGCTGCCGATATAGCCTCCCGAACGGACGGACGGGCGGAGAGCCAGGATCGCGCCACCGATGACCTCCCGACGCCGTTCGGCGACGAGCACGCTGGCCTGCGGCAGGTAGATGAGCTGGCGCAGGAGATCCGGAGCTACGAGCGGCCCGCCACCTGGCTCGACCGCCGGCGCGAAGAGCGCTCCGAGCCGATCGACATCCGTAATGCGAGCCGTCCGAATCTGGTAGTCCACGCCGACGGGCCTGACCTCACGAGGGGGGCGAGCTCGGCTGCGGCAGAGGCGGTCGGATCCGACCGGCTCGACGTTTTCCCACCGTGAGCGCGCCTCTCGATGGCGGGCGCCGAAGCGCACTACAACCACCCAAGGGGCACCCAACAGCAGTATTGCAATCGACGCGCCAGCGCCTAATATACGGCATCGCTCCGGCGGCCACCTGCGCGCCGCCCGTCGCTCGCTCGCCGTGCCACGATCCGTATCGCACCGACGCCCCCATCTGGCCCCTTCGGCCACGGGACGATGGGCGACAGACGTCGGCTGGTGACGAGCCTCGGTTCGACCGGCAGGGGTATCGACCGGGATCATCCGCCGACAACGGTGGGTGGGGATCAGAGGAGGAGCATTTGATGAAGTACGGCAAGCTCGGCGCGTTGGGCGCCGGGGCGCTGCTCGTCTTCTCGGCCTGCAGTGGCACGACGGCTACGGCAGCCCCGGGTACGAGCACGGCCCCAGGCGGGAGTTCCGCGGTCGCTGCCGGCGCCTGGTGCGTTGGTGGCACGGTCAAGATCGGCACCGAGTTGCCGATGAGCGGCGGCGAGACGGCCAACGGCGCGCCGACGGCGAATGGCGTGAAGCTGGCAATCAAGCAACAGAACGCCAAGGGCGGGGTTGCGGGTTGCAAGCTCGACATCAACGTCCAGGATGATGCGTTGAACGGCGTCCACGACCCGCAGACGGGCGCCAAGAACATGCAGACCCTCGTCGCGGACGCGGCGGTCATGGGCGTCGTCGGTCCGTTCAACTCGGGCGTCGCCAAGGCCGAGATTCCGATCAGCAACGGCGCCGGCCTGCTGATGTGCAGCCCCGCCAACACGAACAACGGCGTGACCCAGCCGCCCGAAGGCGACACCTATCGGAAGACGAACCCGACCAAGATCAGCTACATCCGAACCGCCAGCCCGGACAGCATCCAGGGCCCGTCGGCGGCCGACTACCTGTACAAGGACCTCGGCAAGACGAGCGTCTACATCATTGACGACACCGAGACCTTCGGCGTCGGCGTGGGCGACACCTTCCAGGCCGAGTTCAAGAAGCTGGGCGGCAACGTCGTCAAGCGTGACAGCGCTCCGAAGTCGACCACCGACTACACCCCGCTGTTCACCGCCGCGGCGGCCCTCAACCCGCAGGGCGTCTACCTCGCCGGCACCACGCCGACCGGGATGGGCCTGGCCCTGAAGCAGGGCCGGACCGTTTCCGGCCTGGAGACCGTTCCGTTCGTCGGCCCCGATGGCGTCGCGGACCTCGGCCCAGGTGGAACCCAGGGTGCGACGATCACGATCGCCGGGGCAGCCTCCCATGACGTGTACGGCACCGTTGGTTCTGCGCACGACCTGGCCGACAACACCTTCACCGCCGCATACACGACGGAGTTTGGTGGGGCCCCGGGTGCCTACAGTGCCGCGGCCTATGCCTGCGCCCAGATCATCATCGCGTCGCTGGACAAGGCTTCGGCCACGGCCACGGACCTGGCCAGCGCCCGCGAGGGCGTCCGCGCCAACGCGGTCAATTCGGCCAATACCTTCGCCACCGTGCTCGGCTCGCTCAACTTCGACAAGTACGGTGACAACGTCCATCCGTTCATCTCGTTCTACAAGGTCGACATGACCCTGGCTGGCGGGAAGGGCGACTGGACCTTCGTCAAGCAAGAGTCCTTCTCGGACCCCAACGCCCAGTAGGAACGCTCTAAGAGGCCGGGGAGGTCCACCCTCCCCGGCCTCTGCATTACCCGGAAGACCTCCATCACGTGGGCCTGCCGAAACCATGACAGTTGACTTCCGCCGGGTCATTCGGCCGGTCGCCATCGGCACGATCGCGTTGCTGACCGAGTACGCGTTGCTCGGGACCCAGCAGTTTGCCAACGCCCTGACCCTCGGCGCCATCTACGCCCTCATCGCGCTTGGCTACACGATGGTCTACGGGATCGTGGAGCTGATCAATTTCGCCCACGGCGACATCTTCATGGTCGGGTCGTTCCTGGCCATGTGGATCATGACCACCGTGCTGGGCCTGAGCGGGCCGGTAACGAACCTGCTGAACCTCGTCGGGCTGCTGTCGATCGTGATGTTCGCGACGATGGTGGGGATGGGGTTCATCGGGATGTTCATCGAACGGTTCGCCTATCGACCGCTGCGCCACGCCCCCCGGCTGGCCCCCTTGATCACCGCGATCGGCGTGTCATTCATCCTCCAGAACATCATCTCCTCGCTGTTCGGACCCTCGCCGGTCAACGTTCCTCAGATCGTGCCGTTGGACAAGTTCGCCTTCATGGGCGGCAAGATCGGCTACCTGAACGTGTTCATGGTGGTCCTGGCCGTGGTCCTGATGATCGCGCTGCAGCTTTTCGTCGGGCGGACGCGGCTCGGCCGGGCGATGCGCTCGACGGCCCAGGATCGCGAAGCCGCCGAACTGATGGGCGTTGACATCAACCAGACGATCGCGATCACCTTCTTCATTGCCGCCGCCCTGGCCGGTGCCGGGGGCGTCATCCAGGGCCTCTACTTCGGGAGCATCAAATTCGATCTCGGCTTCTTTGTCGGGCTGAAGGCGTTTACGGCGGCGGTCCTCGGTGGAATCGGCAACACGACCGGGGCAGCGATCGGTGGCTTTATCATCGCCTTCGTCGAGGTCTACGCGACGGTGTTGGGATACACCCAATGGTCCGAGGTGGCCGTGTTCACCGTGCTCATCCTCGTCCTCGTCTTCCGGCCGAGCGGCCTGCTCGGCCAGCAGCTGGGTGAGCGAGCATGACCACCGCGACGAGCAAGCGCCTGCCTTCGCCCTGGGGCCGCCTCCGAGCCAGGGCACGCGACCATCGCTCGCTGACGATCCTCGCCGGCTGGGCGATCGTGGCCAGCGTGCTGCCCGTGATCGTGATGATCCCGCCGCTGAGCACGTTCCAGCCTGAGTCGCTGTGGATCGACGGCTTCGCCAACGCCGGCGTGTTCATCCTGCTGGCGATGGGCCTCAACGTGGTGGTCGGCCTGGCCGGCCTGCTAGACCTCGGCTACGCCGCCTTCTTTGCGATCGGCTCGTACGCCTATGCCTTCGGGGCGTCGCCCTTCACCAACCTGCAGATCCCGTTCTGGCCGATGCTCCTGGTGGGGGCAGTCGTGGCGGCAACACTGGGGATCCTGTTGGGGGCCCCGACGCTGCGCCTGCGGGGTGACTACCTTGCGATCGTCACCCTCGGCTTCGGTGAGATCGTGCCGGCCGTCTTCCTCAATGCCAGCGCCTTCACCAAGGGGACCAACGGGATCGGCGGGATCTACAAGCCGGAGCTGTTCGGGTTCCAGTTCACCCTGGAGAACCCGGTCCCCTACTACGTGGCAATGGTCGGGGTCCTGGCCATCACGATGGTCTTCCTTTACCGCCTCCAGGGCTCGCGGCTTGGACGCGCCTGGATGGCGATCCGGGAGGATGAGCTCGCCGCAGCGAGCAGCGGGATCAACACGATCACGACCAAGCTGCTGGCCTTCGCCCTGGGCGCCTCGACCGCTGGCCTGGCCGGGGTGTTCGCGACCTCGAAGCTGACGTTCGTTGGCCCCGGCCAGTTCGGGTTCCAGGTGTCATTCACCGTCCTGGCCATGGTGGTCCTGGGCGGCATGGGCAACATCTGGGGTGTCGCCACGGGGGCCTTTGTGATCTACACGATCCAGGCCGTCCTGCTCAAGGAGCTCAACCAGTTCTTCGCCGTGCTCCACGTTCCTATTCTCCAGAGCATCGACTTCGTCCAGTACCAGTACCTGCTGTACGGCGTCGCCCTGGTGGCGATGATGCTGCTCCGGCCCGAGGGCCTCTTCCCGAGCAGTCGGAGACGGCAGGAGCTCCACGCCACTTCCGACGACGTCGCCGACGTGCCACCCCCGACCGAGGCGCTCGGCGCATGACGGCGGCGATCATCGACCCGCCGCCCGGCGGTGACCTCATCCTCCAGGCGCGCAAGGTCACCAAGGCATTCGGCGGCCTCATCGCGGTCAGGGAAGTCGACCTCGACATCCCGCGGGGCGCGATCATCAGCCTGATCGGGCCGAATGGCGCCGGTAAGACCACCTTCTTCAACGTGATCGCCGGGATCCTCGACCCAACCTCGGGCGTGGTCGAGCTGGGTGGGCGGCGGATGGTCGCCCGGCCGGTCCGCGCCTGGCTCGAGCCGGTCACCTGGGTCCTGCCGGCCGTGATCATCGGCGCACTCGGTGTACTCGCCTACCAGGCGTCACCGACCGCCGGTGGGCTGATCGTGTTGCTCGCCCTCATCGGCCTGATTGCGATGCTCCTCGCCGCGATCGTCCGGCCGGCCTGGTACCGGGTGCTGCTCGAGCGATTTGGCGTGTTCAAGAGCGCCCGGCCGAACGAGATGGTCAGGGCCGGGATCGGCCGCACGTTCCAGAACATCCGCCTCTTCGCGAACATGACCGCGCTCGAGAACGTCCAGGTGGGGATGCACCTGAAGATGAAGTCGAACGCGGCCGACGCCCTGCTCAGCACCCCCCGGGCCCGGGCGGAGGAGACCGCGTCGGTGGCGAGCGCCCTGCACTATCTCGAGCTCGTCGGTCTGAAGGGCCGCGGAGATCAGGCGGCCAGGAACCTGCCCTACGGCGACCAGCGCCGGCTGGAGGTGGCCCGGGCGCTCGCCAGCGAGCCGGCCCTGGTCCTGCTCGACGAGCCGACGGCCGGGATGAATCCCCGCGAAACCAGGGAGATGACCGAGCTGATCGGCCGTCTCCGGCGTGACCTTGGCCTGTCGTTCCTGCTGATCGAGCACGATATGAAGGTGGTCATGGGGATCAGCGATCGAGTGACCGTCCTGGACCACGGCGAGTGCATCGCCGAGGGAACGCCCGACGAGGTCCGCCGGAACCCGCGCGTGATCGAAGCGTATCTCGGGAGGCCCCCCGAATGACGGCCGCGCCGAGCGCCGTCCCCGCCCCGGGCGCGGCAGCCGCTGCCGGGTCGGACGACGTCCTGCTTCGACTCGAGAACGTCCACACCTACTACGGCCATATCCACGCCCTCCAGGGCGTCTCGCTCGAGGTCCGGCGAGGCGAGATCGTGACCCTGATCGGGGCGAACGGGGCGGGCAAGACGACCACCCTCAAGACGATCTCGGGCCTCCTCCATCCACGCGAGGGGACGGTCACCTTCGAGGGCAGGGACATCTCGCGGACAGCGGCCCACCAGCTCGTCCGGGCCGGGATCGGCCATTCGCCGGAGGGTCGCCGGATCTTCTCGCGGTTGACCGTGCTCGAAAACCTCAAGATGGGCGCCTTTACCCGGCCCCAGAACGATATCGAGGGCGACCTCGATCACGTCTTCGAGCTCTTCCCACGGCTCAAGGAACGCACGAGCCAACGCGGCGGCTCGCTGTCCGGCGGTGAGCAGCAGATGCTGGCGATCGGCCGGGCGATGATGGGCCGGCCGCGGGTGTTGCTGCTCGACGAGCCGTCGCTCGGCCTGTCGCCGATCCTCGTCCAGCAGATCTTCGCGATCATCCAGGAGATCAACTCCACCGGCACGACGATCCTGCTCGTCGAGCAGAACGCACTGCAGGCCCTGATCGTGGCCAACCGGGGCTACGTCCTGCAGACGGGCGAGGTCGCGCTGTCCGGACTGTCGGCCGACCTGCGAGAAAATGAGATGGTCCGCAAGGCGTACCTCGGCGAATAGCAGCCGGGGTACGGATCACGGAGGTCGAGCCTCGTGAGGCGAGCCGCCCAGGCGCGGTCAGGACGGCACCGGGCCGGGCTGGCCGCTCGCCTGGCTCTCATTCCAGCGCTTACCCTTGCCCTGTCCGCGTGCGCAGGACCGGGACCAACCGCCACGCCGGGGTCCACCGGCTCGCCGGTTGTCGCCGCCGCCAGCCCAGGTTCAGCCGCTGCCAGCGTTGACCCGACGGCCTGGATCCGGGCCGCGAATATCGAACAACCGATCGGCTTCATGACGGCCCAGACCGGTGTCGTCGTCACCCGCGGCTGTGCCCCCTGCCACCCGGCGGTGGACACCCTGATGACCGGCGTCACCGCCGGGCCTGCCGGACTGGTGACGGTCGGCTGGATCCTGCAGGACTTCAGCGGAGCCAGCTGGCGCTCCAGCGACGGTTCGACCTGGGCGTTCACGGGTGGATTCCCGGCCGAGACGCTCCTCTCCGCAGTGGCCGCCAATGAGCAGCGCTACGTGGCCGTGGGCCTCGACGGGAAGGGCGCCACGGCATGGACCTCGACCGATGGAGCCACCTGGCAGAAGACGGCCAGCCCAGCATTCGGCGGAACGCCGCTGCGCACGACCTCGATCACGCCGTGGCACAGCGGCTTCGTTGCCGGCGGATACAAAGGCACGGAGTTCTTCTCGGCGGACGCCACGGCCTGGGTCTCGCCCGACGGCCTGACCTGGCGACGGGCCGATGACTCAGCCGATCTCCGGGGGGCGCGGATCTGGGGCGTGGCGGCCGACGCATCCGGCCTCGTAGCCGTAGGCCAGACCGGTCCGGCCGACGCGCTGGGTCCGGCCGCCGTGTGGACCTCCGCCGATGGCCTGGCCTGGACCCGCGTGCCGGACGGTCCGGTCTTCCATGATGGCCGGATGCGCGCGGTCGCCGCCATCCCTTCGATCGGCTTCGTGGCCGTCGGGGAGGACCTCGCCGGCGATACCGGGGTCATCTGGCTGTCGCATGACGGGCGGACGTGGACCCGGGCCCCGGCCGACCCAACCTTCGGCCGGCCGGGCATCCAGCTGCGGATCTACGCCGTCACGGCCGGACCGATTGGCGTCGTCGCGGCGGGAACGCTGACCGAGGGACTCCAGTACGGCGCGGCCGCCATCTGGACCTCGCCCGATGGGACAAGCTGGAAGCGCGAACCCGCCGGTGTCGAGTTCCTCGACACCGAGATGAATGCCGCGGCGCGCTGGAACGACCGGATCGTCGCGGTCGGTGATCGAGGCGCGCCCGATGCCTACCAGGCGACCGCCTGGCTGAGCCCCACCGGCGTCGGCCGCTAGCCGGCAGCGACGGGGCCAGGAAAGGCGACCGAGATGGCTGCCTCCAACCCGGTCCGGCTCGTGCCGTCCGAAGGGACCGGCCGGCCAGTCGGCGCGGCGGTCCTGATCGCGATGATCATCACCATCGGCCTCCTCAAGCCATGGGGCTCGGGAGCCGGCCCACCATCACCGCCGCCGATCGCTGCGCCTGGCGGTGTCCAGGCCGGCGGGGTGATCTCGAGCCCGATCGACAACCTGGCGGCAGATCCCGCGCTGAGCCCGGCTCCGAGGTCCAGCCCCCCGAGCAACACGAGCGGGCCGTGCTACTTCGGCCTGGCCTGGCGCCTGTTCACCGCCGAGACGACCAGCGTCGGGCCGGTTCACACCTGGTATGACCTCCAGCCGCTGCAGGCGAGCGGTCCGACGGACCCGCGGATCCGCGTGGTCCAGGTCCACTCGAGCGCGATCCGCCAGCTCGGCTACTGTCCGGTCACCCTGCCGAACGGCCCGATCCACGCCCTGGGCACGGATGCCTGGCAGCTCGTCCCGGGTGCGGCCCCGCGGCTGATCGGGCTGACCCTCGCCGCCGGAATCGGGCCCGCCGACTCCGACCAGGGCGTCGTCTACCTGCCGCCAGCCGCACCGAACGGGCTTCCCGTGCCGGTCTGGGCCCCATCCGTCTACGTCTTCGTGGTCCGGCTGGCAACCGTGCCGGTCACCGAGGAATGGTTCGCCGTGGACATCACCTGAGACGAGCCCTAGATCCGGTCGCCGCCCCGGCTGATCAGGTAGGTCGCCCGTGACAGCGCGATCAGCCCGATCAGCGCCAGCCAGGTCCCGGGTGCCCGGTCCGGACGGAGGCCGACCAGGTCGCCCTGGGTGAGGAACGAGAACAGGGCGTAGAGGAGGGCCAGCCAGCCCAGGATCGTGAGCACCAGGAAGCTCAGCCCGCGATCCACCGCGACCGGCCGATCCCCGACCGCGTAGGGCAGGGCGACGAGGGCCAGGACGAGCAGGGCGATGATGAAATCGATCATCCCGCCGGCGGTGCCACAGCGACCGTCGAACGCATTGCAGGCGATCGGGTTCAGGCCGCCGGTGTCACCGCCGGCGGTGTACCAGGCAAGAAACGAAGCGACCAGGATGGCGATCGCGGCGGCAGCGGCCAGCAACCGGCCCCGACCGAGCGGTCGACGATGCATCGTCATCGGCCTGCCACCCGCTACGCCTCCGGCTCGCCGATGGCAGGCGGAGTCGAGTAGACCTCCGGCCGGAGCACTCCGACGTAGCGCAGGTTCCGATAGAACTCGCCAAAGTCGAGGCCGTAGCCGACGACGAACCGGTCCTCGATCGTGAAACCCGTGTAGTCGACCGGGATCTCCACGAGCCGCCGGGCCGGCTTGTCAAGAAGCGTGCAGATCCGGAGCGAGGCGGGACCCTTGCCTCGCAGGTAGCGGACGAGGTAGTTCAGGGTGAGGCCGGTGTCGATGATGTCCTCGACCAGCAGGACGTCCTCATCGGCAATGCTCGCCGAGAGGTCCTTCAGGATCCGGACCAGGCCGGACGACTCGGTCGACGTACCACCGTACGACGAGACCTCCATCAGGTCGATCCGGACGGGGACCGTGATCGAGCGCATCAGGTCGGCCATGAACGGGAGCGAGCCCTTGAGCACGCTCACCAGGGTCAATTCGCGCCCGGCGTAGTCGACGCTGATCCGTGCCCCGAGCTCCCGGACCTTGGCCTGGATCTGCTCCTCCGAGACGAGCACCTCGCCGACGTCGGACTGGAGATCGACCGGAGCCTTCATGCGCTCCTGCCCGTCCTCTCAGCGGCAGTCGCCGTGGCCGCGCCGCGGTGGCGCCGGCGATGACGAGCCGGGCGGACCGGCGCCGGCTCGCGGCTGATCAACCCTGGCCCGATCGACTCGGCCGCGAGCACGGCCGCCGGGACCGCTCGCTCGACGCCAAACGGGCCGGCCAGCATCGAGGCGGCCGTGCGCAGGGGCGTGATGTGGCCGGGTGTGCCACTCAGCTCGTCGGCCAGTCCCAGGCGGCCGTACTTGAGCATCAGGGCCCGGAAATCGCGCGCGTAGAACAGCTTGATCCGAAGGTCCGGATAGAGCTCGCGCAGCCGGCGCAGCTTGCGGTTCTTCTTGCGCACGAGCTTCTGGCGCAACGTCGTGAGCTCGACGTAGAGGTCGGCTTCGGGCAGGAAGAAGTCAGGCGCGAAGCTCTCGAGGACATCTCCAGCCATGTTCCACAGGATCGGGAAGGTGTGCGGCTCGTACTCCCAGCGGACCTGGTAGTAGTCGAGGATCCGGGCAAACTCAGCCTCACTCACGTGGGCGAAGGCCGGCCCGGCGTCGGTCACGCGCGGGGCTTCCGGGGCATCGTCGCGCTGATCCATCGGCGGTCAGTCTAGCCGACTCGGCCAATGCGGCGAACGTGCGTCCCGGCGCCGGCACGCGATACCCCTGGGGGGTATCATCGCTCGACCATGGCATCAAGCACCAGATCCAGCCTGCCGGCGGCCGCGGCCAGCACATCCCCCCGCACGGGCGCGGCCCACCCCCGGGCCGCCGGGGAGGCGCCCGATCACTTCCGGCACAGCTATTCGAAGGACAAGGCCAAGCTCGTCCGTCGGCTCAGCCGGATCGAAGGCCAGGTGCGCGGGATCGCCCGGATGATCGAGCGCGAAGAGTACTGCGTGGACATCCTCCAGCAGACCGCCGCCCTGCGCGCCGCGCTGGACTCGGTGAGCATCATGATCCTCGAGGATCACGTTCGTGGTTGCGTCCGGACCGCCGCCGAGCGAGGCGAGTCGGATGCCTACGTCGACGAGGTGGTGGATGTCGTCCGGCGGACCCTTGGTCGTCCGGTGCGCGGAGCCGGCCGTCCGGCCTGATTCGTCGCCGGGTGGTCAGCGATGCTCAGCGCGGATCAGGACGATCGGGTGATCTCCGTCGGTCGATCTCACTGCGACCATCGATCCAATGACTGATCCGACTGCCCGCCGCCAGCCGCCCGGCCCGACGATCGGGGCTCCGCCGCCGTTTGTCGAGCGCCGGGTTACGCCGCGCCGGGTCGTCGATCGGATGAGCTGGCAGGAAACGGGCCTGCTCGCCCGCTCGCTCGACATCCTCGTCGCCGATCTGCCGGCCGAAGCGCGTTTGGCCGGGCTGCTCGGGCTGCTCGCCACCACGGTCGGGGCCCGCCGAGCCGCCGTCCTGTCCGTGGCCGGGGAGCGCCGGATCGCCGTCGCCGCCGGCGCCGGCGAAGACCCGGCCGAGGCGCTTGCCCTCGCCGCGTGGCTCGACGCTCGAGCCCCGGGCTCACGGGCCGAGCGGGCGGCCACCGGCCCGGCCGCCGTCTCGATCGCCCGCGGCGCCCCGTTCGAGACCCGGGCCGACGTCACGTCCGAGCCTGAGCCCCACCACTACGCCTGGATCGAGATCCCCAGCAGCGGTCGGGTGGTCCTGGGGTTCGACCTGCCCAGCCCGGCCGCGACGGACAGCGTCGGCGAGCGGCTGCCCCGCCAGATGGCCCGCCACGCGGCGGTCGCCCTGGCCCTTGTCAGCGACCAGATGGCGGGGGAGCACGCGTCGTCCGAGCTGCTGGCCCGTGATCGGGAGCGCGAGCGCTACATCTCGACCGTGGCCCACGACCTGCGCACGCCCTTGACCGGCCTGGCCGGCTACCTCGAGCTGATCGCCGATGGGCGGGTCGACGATCCGGCGGTCAGGAGCGATTTCCTCGCGCGCAGCCGGGAGATCGTCGAGACCATGGGCGATCTGGTCGGCGACCTCCTCGAGATGAGCCGGATCGAGGCCGGCAACCTTGGCCTCGAGCTGGCACCATTCTCGGTGGCCGACGTGGCCCGGCGGGTCCTCGACGCCCTCCGGCCGATCGGGCTGCAGCGCCAGGTGGCCCTGCGCTCGGACCTCCCGCCCCGGATCCGGGCGGCGGTCGGGGATCGACGCCGAGTGGCGCAGATCCTGACCAACCTCGTTGGCAACGCACTGAAGTTCACCCCGGACGGCGGCACGGTCGAGATCGCCGGCTGGTTCGATGGCCGGGTGGCCCTGGTTGCCGTCCGCGACGACGGAGCGGGAGTCGCGGCAGAGGACCGGCCGCGGATCTTCGAGCGCTTCTTCCGGCTGCCCGGTCATGCCCGGATCACGGGCACCGGCCTGGGCCTGCCGATCGCTCGCGAGCTCGCCCGGGCGATGGGCGGCGAGCTCGACGTGGCGTCCGTCGTGGACTCCGGCTCGAGCTTCGTCCTCGCCTTGCCAGGACCGGCCGAGGTGGACATTGACGTCCTGCGTACCGCCCTCGACGCGGCTCTCGCCGCGGAAGAGATCCTGCTCGAGGAAACGGCCGTGATCCGGGCGATGCACGAGGCGCAACGCTCCGGGGGCAACCCGGAGCAAGCCTGACCCGGCCGCCTTGCTGGTTGTCCACCATTTCAGCCAATCCGTTGTTCACTTCGTGGATAACCCGGTTGACGCGCCGAACACCGACCCTTAGCGTCCGCATCCGCACCCGAACGGGGCCGCAGGGTAACGTGACGCGCGAGGGGTCCGGGGAGACTCGGACTGGAACCGGACGCGGCGCGGAAGACCGAACGACCTCCTGGTGCGCGAATACGTCGACGCCGGGAGCGCTCGCGGACGGTTCACCTCCCCGGATCCGGAGGATGCGTGAACCAGGATCGCGAACCGCTCCCGTCGCGCGTCGAGGGCCTCCCGGCGCTGCCCGCCGAGGCGCTGCTGGCGCTCGACGAGGGCCTTCGGACGCTCGGCCTGGCCGATCTGCCCGACCCGCTGCGGACCGGCCTGATCGACCACCTGCGCCTCCTTCTGGCCTGGAATCAGTCGATCAACCTGACCTCGATCCGGGATCCCGAAAGCGCCGTCCGCGAGCACATCCTCGACAGCCTGAGCGCGCTGCCGATCCTGCGTGAGCGGCGGATCGACTCGATCCTCGACCTGGGCAGCGGTGGAGGCTTTCCGGGCATCCCGCTGGCCCTCGTCCTGCCGGCCCGGCGGACCCTCCTCGTCGAGAGCGTGGGCAAGAAGGCGGCGTTCCTGTCGGCCGCCGCGGCCTTGCTGGCCGAACGGGCCGGGGGAGGCCCGGGCGAGATCGACGTCTTCGCCGGCCGGGCCGAGACACTGGCCGCGGATGGACGCCACCGGGAACGCTGGCCGGCGGTTCTCGCCCGGGCGATCGCGCCGCTGGCCACGCTGGCCGAGATCGCCCTGCCGCTCGTTGCCCGGGGCGGCGTCCTGATCGCCTGGAAACGCCGCCCGTTCGATGCCGAGCTGGCGGCGGCGGGCCCGAGCCTGAGCCTGCTCGGAGGAGCGCCGCCCGTGCTCCGGTCGGTGCCCATCGCCGGCCTCGAAGACCACGTCATCGTCGTCGTCGAGAAGCTGGCGTCGACGCCGGCCGCCTACCCGCGCGATCCGGCCCAGCGCCGCCGACGTGCGCTGGCAGCGGGCGACCGGCTACCCTCGCCGTGATGCGTGTCGCCGTCCTGTCCGACATCCACGCGAACCTGCGGGCCCTCGACGCAATCCTGGCCGAGGTCGGATCCGTCGACGCCGTCTGGCACCTCGGCGATGTCGTGGGCTACGGACCGGATCCGGACGCCGTCGTGGACCGCCTCCGGGAGCGCGGCGCGATCGGGGTCCAGGGCAACCATGACCTTGCAGCGATCGGCGGCGACGTGATCCGCGACTTCAACGTCGATGCCCGGGCCGCGATGGAGTGGACCCGTCGAACGATCGCTTCGGCGACCCGGACCTGGCTCGCCGCGCTTCCGATCCGCCGGGCAATCGGGTCCTACAGCCTGGTCCACGGCAGCCCGCGCGACCCGACCTGGGAGTACATCCTGAGCGAGTCCGTTGCGGCAGCGAACCTGGCCATCCTGGCGACGCCCCGGGGCCTCTTCGGCCACACCCATCTACCCGTCGCATATGTGGTTGGCGACGATCGGCTCGGCGGCGATGTGGTCGGCTCCCTGACTCCCCAGCCCGGGTCAAGCCTTGCCCTCGACGGCCGTCGTGCGCTGGTCAACCCGGGCAGCGTGGGCCAGCCCCGGGACGGCGATCCCCGGGCCAGCGCGCTGGTCCTGGACGTGACGAGCCACTCCGTGACCTGGGTCCGGGCCGCCTACGACATCGAGGCAACCCAGCGGGCGATGCGCGCGGCGAAGCTTCCGCCACGTGGGATCGCCCGCCTCGGCTTCGGGATCTGAGCGGGACCGAATCCGAGTGGTAGCCTTGGCCGTCGCAGGCAGTGGAGACGGAGGCCCGGTGGATATCGTCGGCACAGCAGCCGCAGGATGATCGGCGGCCGTCGGCCCCTGCCCGGGCGCAAGCTCGCCGACCGGCGCGTTCGCGTGGAGCGCCCGCATTCGCCCTATTTCCGCTACACCGGTCCGGGCCAGATGGTGGCCAAACAGGCGGCCAGCATGCCCCTCACGAAGGTCGGCCGGCTGATTTTCCGGGGGCGCAGCCTGGTCTTCGGACGGCCGCTCGCCAGCGAAGAGGAGATCGGCGAACGGCTGGCCAAGAAGAAGGCCCTGGCCATCTTCAGCTCCGACGCGATCAGCTCGTCGGCGTACGCGACCGAGGAGATCCTGAGGGTCCTGATCATCGCCGGAGCGGCCGGCGCGCTGGCCTACTCGATCGGCGTGTCGATCGCCATCGCCCTCCTCCTGACCGTCGTCTCGTTCTCGTATCGACAGGTCTGTCGGGCCTACCCCAACGGCGGCGGAGCGTACATCGTCGCGCGCCAGAACCTCGCCCCGATCTTCGGCCTGATCGCGGCCGCGGCATTGCTGATCGACTACGTGATGACGGTGGCCGTATCGACGGCCTCGGCGATTCAGCAGATCCAGTCGATCCTGCCGGCGGCCTTCGACTACCGGATCGAGATCGCCTTCGTGTCGATCTCGCTGATCACGATCGGCAACCTGCGCGGGCTGCGCGAGTCGGGCAACATCTTCGCCGTCCCGACCTATCTGTTCGTTGGCCTGGCCCTGCTGATCGTGATCGGCGGTTTCATCCGGATCGTGACCGGCTCGGCCCACGCCCTGCCGCCCCAGCCCGATGCGCTGCCGCTGGGCGCGACCGAGCAGCTCAGCATCTTCCTGCTGCTCAGGGCCTTCGCCGGCGGGTCGGTGGCCCTGACCGGCGTGGAGGCGATCGCCAACGGCGTGCCGGCCTTCAAGAAGCCGGAGGCGAAGAACGCGGCGAACACGATGATCACGATGGCATTCCTGCTCGGCGTCATCTTCATCGGGATCACGATCGTCGCCCACGCCTTCGCCATCGTGCCCTCGGTCGACAACAGCGGCGGGCCAACCGTGGTGGCCCTCGTGGCCGGCACCGTCTTCGGCGCGAGCCCGCTCTTCTACCTGTTCCAGATCGCCACGGCCCTGATCCTGTTCCTGGCCGCCAACACGAGCTTCAATGCCTTCCCCAGGCTGGCCGCCATCCTGGCCGCGGACGGCTACATGCCCCGCCAGTTCAGCTTCCGCGGCGACCGCCTGGCGTACTCGTGGGGGATCGTCCTCCTGGCGGCCATCGCCTTCGGCCTGCTGGTCCTGTTCAACGGCGATACCCACGCCCTGATCCCGCTCTACTCGGTCGGCGTCTTCGTGTGCTTCACCCTGTCGCAGTCGGGCATGGTCAAGCACTGGTTCGTGACCCGCGAGCCGGGTTGGTGGTGGCGGGCCAGCGTCAACGCCTTCGGCGGCCTGCTCACGTTCGTGGTCCTGATCGTGGTCACGTCGGTGAAGTTCCAGAACGGCGCCTACCTGGTGATCATCCTCATCCCGCTGCTGGTCGCGATGATGCTGTTCATCCAGCACCAGTACAGCGCCTCGCAGCGGCAGCTCGCGGTCCGACCGGACTTCGTGGCCCGGCCACCCCACCGCGAGGAGCGCGTCGTGATCCCGATCCCGGGGATCACCCGGGCCGTGATCCAGGCCCTCAACGTGGGCCGTTCGATCAGCTACGACGTGCGCGCGGTGTACATCTCGGAGGACCCCGAGGCGGCGCTCGAGATGCGCGCGCAATGGGAACGCCAGGTCCCGGGCATTCCGCTGGTCGTGGTCGAGTCACCGTACCGGGCCCTCGTCGGTCCGCTCCTGGCCTACCTCGACGTCCTTGATCGGGCCTGGCCCCCGGACAAGCCCGAGCCGATCACGTTCGTGGTCGTCCCCGAGTACGTCGCCCGGCACTGGTGGGAGCGGATCCTCTACAACCAGTCCGCCAAGCGGCTCCGGACCGCCCTGGTCGGTCGGCCCCACACCGTGGTCGTGAGCGCGCCCTACCGGCGCGACGAAGAGAGCCGCTTCGACCCGCCGCCGCTGCCCGACACCACCGGCCAACCCTGACGACCGGCGGCTGGCGGTCCGTGCGCGGACGGCGGTGGTATCGTGACCGCCGTGCCCGACGTTCATCAACCGCCCTTCCGGCGGGCGGTCCTTGCGGTCAATGGCGGCTCGAGTGATGCCCGCATCGTCCGTCTCGCCTGCCAGGCGGCGCGGGCCAGCAAGGCCCAGCTCGTCGCCGTCCACGTCGTCGAGATCGACTGGAGCCTGCCCCTGGAAGCGGATATCGCCAGCCGCTCGGAGGAGGCCCAGCGCGTCCTGGACGCCGTCGAGGGCATCGCCGAATCCGAGCATCAGGCGGTCGAGACCGTGCTCCTCCAGGCCCGCGACGTGGGCGCCGCGCTGGTCGATGAGGCGAGCGAGCGGGCGGCCGACCTGCTGATCCTGGGGCTGCCCTACCGCAAGCGGTTTGGCGGCGATTTCGCGATCGGGCGCACCGTACCCTACGTATTCTCGAACGCCCCCTGCGCCGTCTGGGTGGTCCGGGAACCGATCAGCGAGACAGCACGAGGTTGAACAGCATGCGAACAGTGATCGTCGGCTGCGGCCGGGTGGGCGCGATGCTCGCCGTGATGCTCGACGACGGTGGCCACCAGGTCTCGATTCTCGACATCTCCACGGCGGCCTTCGACCGCCTCCCGAGCTCGTTCAAGGGCAGCGCGATCCGCGGTGACGGCACCGACGAGGACACCCTCCGACGTGCCGGCGCCGAGGATGCCGACCTGTTCCTGGCGGTGACCGAGGGCGACAACCGGAACATCATGGCCGCCCAGCTCGCGGCCGAGGCCTTTCGGGTCGAGCAGGTCATCGCCAAGATCAATGACCCATTGCGGGCACTGGCCTACGCCGAGCTGGGGATCGCCACGATCTGTCGGACCGACCTGATGGCCAACGCGATCCTGTCGTATCTGAAGCTGCCGGTCGCGGTCGTGCCCGGCGTTCGCTCGGGCAGCGGCAATCACCGCCACGATGGCGCGTCGGGTGAAGCACAGCCGGGCGTCGCCGCGGACGTGATCGCCGGACTGGCAGAAGCCGGCGTCCCGACCCGGACGCTCGACGCCGCAAGTCCGCCCGCCGACGTGGTCTCGAGCGGCTCGATCAAGTTGGAGGGCTGAGCCGTGTTCGTGCTGGTCATTGGCGGCGGCAAGGTTGGCTACTACCTGGCCAAGGAGCTCCTCGGCTCTGGCCATGAGGTCGTCCTGATGGAAAAGGACCGCAATCGGGCGAACCAGATCTCTGACGAGATCGGCTCGATCGTGGTGGCCCATGACGGCTGCGAGGGCAAGTACCTCGCCGAGGCCGGCTGCAACCGGGCCGACGTGGTGGCTGCGGTGACCGGCGACGACGAGGACAACCTCGTGATCTGCCAGATGGCCAAGCATCATTTCGACGTGCCGCGCACGATCGCCCGGGTGAACAACCCGAAGAATGAAGAGCTCTTCCGCCATCTCGGCGTCGACGAGCTGATCAGCCCGACCCGGATGATCCTCGGCTCGATCGAGCAGGACATCCCCGTCCACGAGCTCCTCCACCTCGCCGCGCTGGGTGGCGGCGAGCTCGAGCTGATCGAGGCGCTCCTGCAGCCCACCTCCCCGGCCGTCGGCCGGAATGCCCGCGACATCCCGTTGCCCGAGGGCTGTGCGATCTTCGCCATCATCCGCGACGAGGTGGCACTGTCGGTCCGGGCCGACACGGTCCTGGCCGAGGGCGACAAGGTGATCGCGATCGGCCGAACGGAGTGCCAGGGCGCCCTCCACGACCAGTTGATCGGCGTCTCGCCTGATCCCGCCGAGCTGGCGATCACCCCCGGGCACTAGCTCCGGGGACTGCGCCGCGCCTACGCTGCCCAGCGACGCCGGGCCAACGCTGCCCAGAGCGAAGCACCGGCAAGCTCAGGAGTGGCATTCCCTGACCACGGCCGCCCGATCACCAATCAACGCCTCGACTAGCATTGCTGTCTTGGTTCTGTCCGAACTCTTGACAATGACATTGGTAGGGTTCTACACTCCGCCAATGTTCATCAACGAGGCTGCGGGGGACCGCCGCCGGAGCCACTGACGTGCACCGACTTGATCGGGATCCCACCCGTCCGGTCTACGTGATCAGCGTGGCGGCGAGCATTGTCAGCGTCCATCCGCGCACGCTCCGGATCTACGAGGACGAGGGCCTGCTGTGTCCGGCTCGAACGGCGACGAACATTCGGCTGTACAGCGAGGAGGATGTCCGGCGGATCCTGTGGATCCGGCACCTCACCCAGAATCGAGGCGTCAACCTGGCCGGGATCCGGATCCTGTTCGAGCTGGAAGAACGGCTCGGGACCCGTATCCTCGAGACCCTCTTCGACGAGGCCAATGCCTTCGACGAGGCACACCCGGAGGCCGCGTCCGGCGCAACTGCCGCGACCGGCGCAACGGCCGGTCGTCATCCGGGGGCCGCGACCACGGCATCGACTGCGCCACCCGGGTCAGCGCGGCTGCCAGGCGCCACCCACGTGAACGAAGCAGGCCGGGCCAACCCGACCCGACCGGCCGTCAATGCCGACCACCAGTGAAGACCATAGGAGATTCGTCCGCTGGCGGGCGATCGAGAACCCGATACCGTGACTAACCCACGGCGGCCACGAGCCGTCGACAAGGAGAACCAGGCAATGGCTAGCAAACCGTCGAATCCGGAGACCAAGCGACGGACCAGGCGCTCAATCGAGCCAGGGGCTGTCGACCCGGCGTCGGGCAAGACTTCGTCCAGGGCTTCGTCGAGCAAGGCGGCAGCCGGCAAGACGGCGCCCGCCCCGGCCTCGCCCGGTCCGATCATCCGCGAGCTGCCCCTCGTCGCCCTGCGCGAGACGGTGATCTTCCCCGAGATGATCGTGCCTCTCCAGGTAGGTCGGGACAAGAGCGTGGCGGCCCTCAACGCCGCGGTCGCCAGCGGCGGACCAATCGCCCTGGTCACCCAGCGCTCGGCCGAGATGGAGGACATCACCGACCCGTCGCAGCTCTACGAGATCGGGACGCTGGCCAAGATTGCCCAGGTCGTTCAGCTCCAGGATGGGACCGTTCGGGCGATCGTCCAGGGCCAGAGCCGCCTCCGCGTCACCGGCTTCAACGCGACCGGGCCGTACCTCCTGGCCACGGTCGAAGACCTCTCCGACTCGACGCCGGCCGGGGTCGAGATCCAGGCGCTGATGCGCTCGGTCCAGACCCAGATCGAAGCGTACGTCGCGAACGGCGCCCCGGTCCCGCCAGAGGCTGCGGTCGCCGCCCGCAACATCACCGAACCAGGCCTCCTGGCCGACATGATCGCGTACAGCCCGGACATGACCACCGAGCAGCGCCAGGAGCTGCTCGAGACGATCGACGTGACCGAGCGGCTCAAGCTCGTCAGCAACTTCCTCGCCCGCCAGGTCGAGATCCTCGAGCTCAAGGGTCGGATCCAGTCCGAGGTCAAGTCCGAGATGGACAAGACCCAGCGCGA
>JADGQK010000073.1 GCA_017881915.1 Chloroflexota bacterium
TCTCGATCCGCTTCAGCAGGGACATCCCCTACACCCCTTCCCGCCCAATCGGGCCGATGATTGCTAGCGCCATGCGAACAGGCTCTTCTTGGCGGGCGTGGCCTTGCGGGCGCCCTCGGCTGCGTATTTGCGTTCGTCCCCGGTGAGGGATGTTGCCAGCCGCATGATGTCCTGGGACACCTGTGCCTCGCGATTGCTGATGAAGAATGGAACGCCGCGGTTGAGAGCGTAAACCACGCTCCGACCGTCACTCACGATTGTATGGTCCACCTTCCGGCCGATCGAATGCTCAACATCGGCAACCCGGATCCCCAGGGTCGAGTCGGCCCGGTTGAGGAGCAGCTTGATCGAGCTGTCCTCGTAGCCCAACTGGTTGGTGACTTCGAGGAAGAGGCGCATGTTCTTGATGCTGGTGATTTCGAGGGTCAGCATCGTAAGGATCACATCGGCCTGGTCGAGGATGGCCAGGGTGGTGTCCGACATCGACGACGAGCAGTCCACGATGATCAGGTCGTTGGTCCGGCGGAGCATCTCGAGGACCTTGCGGACCCCGGTCGCCGTGATCAGCTCGGCCATCTCCGGCGAGGGCGGGGCCAGCAGGACCTTGACGCCCGATGAATGGAGCGTCAGGAATGGATCAAGCGACTCCAGTTCCAGGTCCGCCTCGAGGTCGGGCGCCAGGTCGGCGATCGACTTGTTCTTCGGATTGAGGTTGAGCAGGACGCCGACATCGCCGAACTGGAAACAGCCATCGACGAGGGCAGTCCGCTGGCCGAGCTCCGAAGCGGCCGCGACGGCCACGTTGACCGCGATCGTGGTCCGGCCGACGCCGCCCTTGGGTCCAAAGACGGCGATCACCTGGCCCGGGTCGTCGGCCGCCGGGGCAGCCACCGGGGCAGCCACGGGAACCGGGAACCGCTCGAGCTTCTCGCGCTCGCGGGCATAGATCTGGCGGATGGAGGAGGTCAGCTCGTCCGAGCTGAACGGCTTGACCAGGAATTCGCGCGCGCCGGCCAGCATCGAACGGCGAAGGTAGTCGGCCTCGCCCTGGACCGACATCATCACGACGGAGGCGCCCGGCGCGGAGGCCGTGAGCTCCTCTGTCGCTTCGATCCCGTCCATGTCCGGCATGTTGATGTCCATCAGGACGATGTCGGGCTTCAGCGAGATCGCGAGCTCGATGGCATGCCGGCCCGAATCCGCGAGGCCCACGATCTCGATATCACTCTCGAAGCCAAGCAGCCTCGCCAGGTGATCGCGGGTCTCGCTGATGTCGTCGACGATGAGGACGCGGATCGGATCTGCCATTGGATCGCTTTGTGGCCTTCGTGCAGTCGGGGTGGTGGTCTGGCTGGCCGGCCCCGGAGTGTGAGACGGGCGCGGGATCCGTGGGGATCGGTCGCGCCCGTTCGGCCGCGGGGCTGGGAGAGCCTGAGAGCCGGCTTCGACCCCCAGGCTCCTGGGTCTACTTCTTGGGCAGGATCGCCTGGATGATCTGGGGCGGCAGGACGCCGTACTGATCGACCAGGGTCTTGAGGATCACGCCCGTGGTGGCATCGGGTGGCGGGGTGATCGGGTTCGGAGGAGTCGCGCTATCGATGTAGTCCTTGGGCGAGCGCAGGACGAGGCTGAGGCAGCCGTCCACCTGGCCGTAGCGCAGGACTTCGGCCTGCTGGGCGGTGACCGACATCAGGACGATTTCCTGCTGGCCGTTGAGGGACGTGCCCGTGGGCGCGGTCGTCGTGGTGCCATTGCCCGCCGCTGCCGGCGTGGCGGTCGGCGTGGGCAGGAGCGTTCCGACGACCTTGATGTTCTGGACGACCGTCTTGATGCTCGCGCCGCCGAGGGCCGGGCCGTCCGTGACCTGGCCCGTCTTCGGGTCGATGTTAGCCAGCTTGAAGCCGGCGCCGCAGGTGCCCGCGGATCCGCCGAAGCCGATGATCGCGTCGACGTGGTCGCCGGCCTGGATGAGCGTTCCGGCGCCGGTCACCTGGTCGACCTGCACGGACATCCCGCGCTGGCCCTTGTCCAGGTTCGGCGTGATCGAAGCGATGATGCCGCTCGAGGCGAACATCGACGCGTTGAGGTCGGTGTTGGCTGCGACCTGGGTCCGGATGATCTGGCCGACGACGTTGTCGACATTGGCGAAGGCCGTCGAGGGCCGGCTGGCAACATCAACCTTGTGGGTGCCGACCATGTCCGATGTGACCTGCGTCCCGAGCGGGATGTCCACGATCGCGTAGACCGTGTCGAGCTGGGTCACCGGTGGCGGGTTGCTGCCAGTGGTCCCACCATTCCCATTCGAGAACAACAGGATGATCAGAACGAAAACGATGATGGCGAGGATGATCCCACCAAGCAGGAACACCCGACTCGTTCGCTTCAAACTACTCTCCCCAGCCGTGTGACAAGTGGCACCACTGTAGCACCGCCCAAAGGCCGCGCGACTATACGAAAGGGCTAGGACCATTAGCAAGAAATGGCCGGAAATCGAGCGGACGGCAAGCTCGCTGCAAGGTCCTCCGCCGGATCGCCACGACGCCCGCGGCCGGTGCGTCGCCACCCAGGTTCCACCGAAATCGAAGAGCGGCCCGTCCCGTCAATGGAACGATGCCGCTCGTCGAATTCGGCGGTTCAACGGCCGGCCAGGGGCCGACCGTTGGTGCGGTCCTAGACCGAGTTGCCGACGTTGCTCAGGATCTTGGAGACCTGGCCGCCCAGGAAGATCAGGGCGATGATCGCGACGATCGCGATCAGGGCGAGGATCAAGGCGTACTCGGCCAGACCCTGGCCCTCGTCATCGGAGCGGAACGAAGCGATAAGTGCAGAGATGTAGTTCGTCATTGTGGGTTCACCTCCTTTCCTTTGGAAGTCCCGTCGCCAGCGCGGGCGAGGGCTGGAATACGTTAGAGATCGTGCCGGGCGCCTGTCAAGGCCCCGGAGCTAGCGGCGGGTCAGGCTATGGGAGAACCCGACCCGGTGTCAATGCCGCCTGACGAAACGTGGTGCGTCCAGGCCCAACTCGATCGCCCCGGTCCGGGACGAGGAACGCCGGGCCGACAAGTCGGCCCGGCGTCGATCAAATCCGCCTCAGCCCGGAGTGGGCCGAGTCGCGGTCCTAGACCGAGTTGCCGACGTTGCTCAGGATCTTGGAGACCTGGCCGCCCAGGAAGATCAGGGCGATGATCGCGACGATCGCGATGAGGGCGAGGATCAACGCGTACTCGGCGAGGCCCTGGCCTTCCTCGTCGCGGTTCAGCCACGCGAGGAACGAGTTGACGAGCTGCATCTGAAGATGCCTCCTGATTAGTCCACCCCCGATTGAGGGCAGGTCAACCATACGTTCCAGGCCGGCTCCGAGTCGATTAGGTCATTGGTACCAGTGGGCATGACCCGTTCAGCCGATCAGGCCCGTGATCCAGGCGAGAATCGTGGCGATCTGGTCGCGGAAGAAGACCAGCAGGACGGCCACCAGGCCCAGGGTCAGCAGTCCGACGATCGCGTAGTCGACGACGGTCCCGCTCGGCCGGTGCGTTCGGGCCTGCTCAATCGCGACAGGCGGATGGTCCATCGTCAGGCCTCGTCGCCCGTCGGGGCGGCGGTCCCCGCGGCCGGGACTTCGCCGGACGGAATGTGGGCGACCAGCCGGACCTCGGTCCCTTCGGCCAGCAGCTCGGCCACGACCCCCAGGGTGGCGGCCCGCTGAACGATCTCGCGCCAGGCCTTGGGCGGCAGGGTATGGCCGGGCCCCGGGTCGACGTCGGAGGGTGGCCCGGACCGGCGGTCGTCGGTCATCCGGGCCAGGGCCGCCGGTGTCGAGGTGTCAGGCTCCGGGAGGGCAACCTCCGGGCGGGGTACGGCCGCCTCGGCCACGGCGGCGATCCGGGTCTCGACCTGGTCGCCCCAGTCGAGCCGAATGATCACCCGGCTGGGGGCCGTGGAGAGGTAGCCGGCGAGGGCCTGGTCGATCATCCGGAAGAGCCCGCTCTCGAGCTCCATTGCCAGTCGCCGATCCGTTCCGAGGGAGTCGAAGTCGACCACGATCTGGGCCCGCCGTCCGCGATCGCGGGCGGCCCGCCGGATCGTGGGCACCAGGCCGAGGTCGTCGAGGACCATCGGCCGGACGTCGAAGATGAACGACTTCGTCGCCTCGAGGGTGGTCTGGACCATCGCGATCAGGGCCTTGACCTCCGAGCGGGCCAGGGCGGGATCACGATCGAGGAGGCGGTCGACGATCTGGGCCTGCAGGACGATGTTGGTCAGGCTCTGCGCCGGGCCATCGTGCATCGCCCGGGCGATGTCCCGGCGGAGATCCTCCTGGGCGCTGAGGATGAGCCGCGAGACGGCCGCCGGCATGTCGCTGTCATCAGCGCCGGCCAGCGCGCCAGCCGTCACCGGGACCGGCCCGCCGCCGCTGTCTGTGGCTGCCGCCCAACCGCTTTGGGCCACGCCGCGCAGCTCCCCGCCGTAGCGCTCGAGGGCGTCGCGGTAGCGCCCGAGGGCCTTCTGCTTGCCCTGCAGGACGTCGACCTGGGACTCCATGACCACTGCCCGCCGGGTGAGCTGGACCAGCTGGCCGGTGGCCTCGGCCAGCTCGGCCTGGTTGGGCGTGGCGCTGCCCCGCATCGTCGCGACCCGATCGGCGGTCTGGCTCCGCTTGGTCTCGTGGCGGTCCGCCTCGGATCGAGCCTGCTGCACCAGCAGCTCGATCTCCGCCAGCTCCGAGTCGAGCGTGGCCAGCTCGTTGCCGATCCGGTCGGCCAGTGCGCCCGGATCATGTCCCAGCGCAGTCTCGAGCTCGGTCAATCCTCGGGCATCCGGATCCAGCCCTGGCGCATCGCATAGACGACCGCCTGGGTTCGATCATTCACGCTGAGCTTCCGGAGGATGCTCGACATGTGGTTCTTGACCGTCTGCTCGCTGATCGACAGGGCGTAGGCGACCTGCTTGTTGGTCATCCCCTGGGCGATATTGTCGAGGATCTCGACCTCGCGTGGTGAGAGCGGCGCGAAGATCGGGGCCGCCTCCTGACCGTAGACGGCCAGCTCGCGGAACTCCTTGAGGACCCGGCTGGCGACGGCCGGCTTGGCGAAGACCTTGTCGTTGATCAGGTACTCGCCGGCAGTCACCCGCCGGATGATCGTGACCAGGTCATCCGGGCCGACATCCTTGAGGATGAACGCGGCGGCGCCGGCCTTGATCGCGTCGAACAGGGCGTCCTCGTCCTCGCTGACGGCCAGGACGATGATCCCCACCGAGGGCAGCTCACGCTTGATTCGCTGGGTCGTCTCGATCCCGCCAGGGGGCGGCAGGGACAGGTCCATCAGCACGATGTCGGGTGACATCTCCATGGCCAGGTCAATCGCGCCCCGGCTGTCCTGGGCCTCGCCCACGATCTCGAAGTCCGGCTCGCGCTCGAGCAGGCCGCGCATGCCCATCCGAAACAGGGCGTGATCGTCGACGAGGAGGATCTTGGTGACCTCCCCAACGGTCCGCCGATCGGGCCCGCCTCGGCGCCGATCAGGACCCAGATAGTCGATTGCGTTCATTCGATCTCCTTGTGGAGCGGGATTGCCAACCTGACGACGGTGCCCCCATTGGGCCTGGAACCAACCTCGAAGCGAGCACCGATCAACTCGGCCCGCTCGCGCATGAATTGAAGCCCGAAGTTGCGCCGGCCGCGGGCGGCCATCGAGCCAACGTCGAAGCCTCGCCCATCGTCGCGCACCTCGAGGACCCAGTCGGTCCCATCGACCTGGGTGATGACCGAGGCCGTGCCGGCCGCGGCATGTTTGCGGATATTCTGGAGCGCCTCCTGGACGATCCGCAGGACCGCGGTCTGTTCCGACTCGGTCAGCCCATCGGCGGCCGCCTTGAGGTCGATCACGACCGGGATCCGGGTCAATCCGGTGAATGCCTCGACCGCATCGCCGATCGAGCCCCGCAGGCCGAGCTCGGCCAGGAGGGGTCGCCGGAGCTGGCTGATGAACGCCCGGACGTCGCCGAGCTCGCGCCGGAGGCGCTCCCCGAGGAGCCCGAGCTCGCGCTCGGCGGCCGGCGGATCCCTGGTGATCACCCGTCCGAGGTAGTCGATCTGGAAGATCGCGTTGGACAGCGCCTGGGCCGGCCCGTCGTGGACCTCCCGGACGAGACGCAGCCGTTCCGATTCCTGGGCCTCGACGATCCGCATGTTCATCTCGGCCGCGCTGGACACCGGCGCCGCGTCATTGATCAGGGTGGCATCATCGCCTTCGAGGAACAGCCAGATCCGCTCGAGGCTCTTGAGGGCCGCGTCCAGCCGACTGAGCTCGGACTGGTGCTGGCCGGCGGCCCTGGTCAGGTTGTCGGCATTGAGCCGAAGCGCCCGCCGCCGGCCGTCCTCGGCGCCGGCCTCGGCCGCCACCGCCGCCGCGTCAATCGTCGAGCCGTTCCCGTCACTTGCGTCGGGCCCGCGCCGATCGCTGGCCCGGAGCTCGTCGCTCAGCGACTGCAGGCGGACGAGTTCCTCGTGCTGGATCTTGCGGTAGTGGTCGGCGACCTGGCGGACCGTGTCCGCAGCGTAGCCAACCGCAGCCTTGGCCTCGGCGTGCAGCTCGTCGGTTCGCCCGTCCCGTGCCTCGGCGCGCGTGCCGTCCATGTCACCCGAGTATAGAGGGCCGCTCACAGCGCACACCCGATCTCGAACACCCGGGTCCCAGCCAGGGTCGTTGCGGCCGCTGGATCGGTGGGCGTTCCGAGCTGGATTTCGTGGAAGCAGCCGGCCTGGGCCGCGCCGCTGGCCAGGACGGCCGGCCAGCTGCCGTGGTCCTCGCTGATCACCAGGTAGCGGGTCCCGGGAAAGTGGGCGGCCAGGTCCACGACCGAGCTCGGGGGTTCGTCGGGCAGGGCCAGGGTGTGGATTTGGGCCTGGTAGGCCAGCCAGATCGGGAAGTCGCTGACGACCGGGCCCGCCGAGGCATCGAGGGGGCGGCCGATTGCCGCCATCTGGACGCCGAGGGCCTGGTAGCGGCTGGCGATATCGGCACTCTGGCGGCCGTAGCCGGCGAGGGCCAGGCTGAACAGGATGGCGCTGGCGATCGTCAGGGTCGCCCCCAGCCAGGCCACTTCGTTCGTCCACCCGCGCCACGCGCTCAGCCGGGCGAACAGCGCGTCGAGACCGAGCAGGCAGGCGATGATCAGGAGAACGTGGACCGGGCCCGCTGCGTGCAGGAAGGTACCCCAGGTGGTTGCCACCGGGAAGACGAGGGTGGTGACCCCGAACGTGAGCAGCGCCACGAGGAGGAGCGGGCGGAGTGCTCGGATCCGGATCGTCCAGGGCAACCGCAACAGGCCGATCAACCCGATCGGGAAGCTGGGCACGAGCAGGACGCTCAGCAGATTGTGGTTGAAGCCGTCAACCCGCATCTGGAGCAGGCCCTCGATCCCAACGCCCAGGTAGCGCGCCAGGGTCGGCGGGTTGCTCCAGGCGAAGATGTCGAAGCCCGAGACGGACAGGGCGTTGGCCGCCGCCTGGCCGGGCAGTGGATTGCCGAAGACGAGCCAGTCGCGGGCGAGCCACGGCGCGAAGACCAGGATGGCCACGACGGCCGGCACGCCGACCAGCCGCAGTCGTTCTGGCCGGGGCAGCCGGCGGCCGGTCGCATCGCGGGCGGTAAACCAGGCCAGGCCGGCCCAGGCCAGGGCCAGCCACACTGCCTCGTTCCGGGCCAGGGCCGCCAGGCCGATCAGGACGCCCAGGCCGATCAGGCGCGGATCGCGGATCCGGATGCCGCCGGGCTTGCCCAGCAACCGGCTGATCAGGAGACATGCCCCCAGCACGATCGCGGCGAAGACGCCGGTCGAGTCGGGCAGTGCACTGAACAGCACGAGAGGCAGCTCAACGGCAGCGGTCAGGCCCACCCCGATCGCGAGCGTCCGAGCGCGCCCGGATGGCAGGCCCAGCTCCCCCGCGACATCGCCGGCCAGGCGCCAGGCGAGGACCGGGATCAGCGCCCCGACGAGCACCGCCGGCACCTGGGCGACCGCGAACGATGTCCCGAAGAGGGCCATCGGCAGGGCAATCAGCAGCGACGGCAGCGGCAGCCAGACCTCGAACGCCGGCCGCGGGAAGCTGAGCGGAGGCGTCTGGAAGCTCCACAGGGCGTCGCTCGTCAGGCCGTGGCCGGTCACCAGGTTGCGGGCGACCATCACGTAGTAGGCGGTGTCTTCGGGCGTCGGAAACGGCACCGTCCGGGCGAACGCAACGCGGACGAGCAGCGCGAAGATGAACAGGACGGCCGCCGTGCCCCACGCCTCGCGGCGGCTCGGTCGCCAGTTCACGAACGGCCTCCAGCGCTTCCTGCCAGGACGGTGCAGCGCGGGTCGCTGGCGCTGAAGCAGATCGGATAGAGCCCGGCGTCAGTGGTGGCCGTCGTGCCCGTCACGCTCCACACCGGCGCTCCGATCCAGCCGGGCCGCCCGCTGCCATCGAGGATCGGGCCGAGCGCCGCGACGGCATCCGACCGCTCGACGTACAGCCACCGCGCGTCATAGGCGCGGGCGACTGACTCGATCGTATCGATCGGGTCGTTCGGGGCAACCACTCCAGGATGCCCGGTCCAGTACTTGATCGCGCCGGTGTCGAGGCTCATCACCACGTCGTCCGGCGCAGCGCCGTGGGCGCCCAGGGCCGCCCCGACGGCCTGGTCGAGGTCTCGTTCGTGGCCCCAGGTGTCGTGGACATTGGTGGTGAAGTAGACCGCCCCGAACAGGCTGATCCCGATGATCCCGCCGACGAAGACCCGACCGGCCGATTCGGCGTTCCAGGTCGGGCGATGGCGGGCGACCCAGGCCACGACGGCCACGACCGCCTCCAGGGCCAGCAGGTAGGCCAGCGGGGCGAGCGCCGCCCCGGAGTGGATGAAGGTGCCGTTCGGAACGTGGACTGCCGAGACGAGTCCCGAGAAGGCGAAGAGCAGGCCGGCGTACAGCAGGAACGGCAGGAAGTCCGAGGAGTGGCGGCGCAGCCAGGCTCCGCCGACCATGAACGGAGCGAGCAGGATCCCACCGACGAGGACGCTGAAGATCGTGACCGCCTGGAGGAAGCCGGTGATCCGGCTGGCGATCAGCGGTCCGATCCCCTGGCCGAAGAAGCTGGCGAGGGTGGGTGTGCCGGTGATGCTGTTCAGTTCGCCGATCGAACGGATCCACAGGATCCGACCGGAGGACGACGACGGCGACAGGCTGCCGAAGACGGCCAGCTGACGTGCTTCCCAGGGCGCCATGACGGCCAGGAACAGGCCGACGGCAACCACCGCAGCCCAGGCTGGCAGGGCCGGCGGGGCCTGGGTTCCGGCGGCGCCGGCCCGTCGGGCGCGCAGGCGCGACCAGATCCAGACCAGGGCAAGTGCGGCTCCGACCAGGACGCCATCGTTGCGCGCAAGCGTCGCCAGCCCGACCAGGACGCCGGCCGCGGCGAACGCACGCGCGTCACCACGGAGGGCGCGGGCGCCCAGCCACAGGGCGGCGAGGACCAGGACCTGGAACAGCGCGAAGTTGTCGGGCTGGGCCATGAATGGGGTCAGGCCGGCCGGCAGCGCGGCCAGGATCGCGCCCCCGAGGGCCACGGATGGCCGGCAGCCGGCTTCGCGAGCGAACGCCCAGGTCATCGGTGCGGCGAGCGCGCCGATCAGCGCGAACGGCAGCGCCGAGGCGAACGCACTAGCGCCCAGGACCACCAGGAACGGCACCTGGACCAGGCTGGCCAGGGGCATCCAGTGGGCATTGCTCGGAATCGGCAGGAGCGGGTGTGCCGGCAAGTGCCCGCCCACGTCCACGAACGTCCAGATGAAGTCGATCGAGAAGCCGTGCCCGGTGCTGAGCGCCCGGGCCACATTCACGTAGTAGTAGGAATCGACATAGGCCGGGTCCGGGTACAACAGGAGGAGCAGGACCCGTACGCCGAGGGCAAGGGCGAACAGGCCAGCGGCCCGGAGCAGGGTGATGCGCATCTGGTGCACCGTAGCACCGGGTCATGGCACTTTCGACCGGTACGAATGACCTACATCAGAGGTCCTGCCCCAGCACTCCGGTACGGTCTGGTGAGGACGGAGAAGGGACTACGATCGCCCGATGGATGCCGCCCCGCGGTTCATACCGCGCTCGCCCGCCGCGCGCCGAGCTGTACGGGATGGGCTGGTCATCGCCGGCCTGCTGTTCGCCGGCTACCTGTTCGTGGTCGTTGCGCCGGTCAGCGGGACCTTCGGTTTCGACGCCTACGCCTATTGGCACCTGGACCTGGCCGCGCCGTACAGCCAGTCGGCCGGCGGCCTGGGGGCGTTCACCTATACCCCGCTGATCGCCCGCCTCTTCGCGCCCTTCGCGGCCCTGCCCTGGTACAGCTTCCTGTGGCTGTGGACGGGCGTGCTGATCGCCACGCTCATCTGGCTGGGCTGGCGCTCGAGCCTGGTCGTCCTGGCGTTTCCCCCGGTTGCCTTGGAGCTCTATCACGGCAACGTCCACCTGCTGATCGCGGCGGCGATCGTGCTGGGCTTCCGCTGGCCGGCGACCTGGGCGTTCGTGATCCTGACCAAGGTGACACCGGGGGTGGGCCTGCTCTGGTTCGCCGTCCGGCGCGAGTGGCGTCGGCTGGGCATCGCCCTTGGCGTCACGGCGATCTTCGTGGCCGTCTCGCTCGCGATCGATCCGTCGATCTGGAAGGCCTGGCTGACCGACGACATCCTGAAGACCGCGACGGGCGCCCCGCTCGACCAGTTCTCCCTGGGCATTCCACTGTGGTTGCGGCTGCCGGCCGCGGCGCTGCTGGTGGCCTGGGGCGGCCGGACCGACCGGGCCTGGACGGTCCCGGTTGCCGCGACCCTTGGCCTGCCGATCCTGTGGCCGACCGGTTTCGCGATCCTCGCCGCCCTGTGGCCGATCGCGGCTCGTCGGCCGGGCCTGACGTCGCAGGACGTGGTCCTGGGCGAAGCCCGGGCCTAGACGCCGTAGGCGGTCGCGGCGGCCGTACGCGGCTCGAGCAGCCACGGCAGCCGGCGTCCGAGCAGCAGCGACCCCGTGACCAGGGCGATCGCGATCCACCAGCCCTCGAACGTGTAGGTCGCGATCAGCAGGCCCGCCACGAGGGCGATCTCGCGCCGGATCAGGAGCATCGCCGGCAGGGCGAAGAGCAGGCCGAAGACACGCAGGCTGGGCGAGCCGATCACCGCCAGCAGGCCGATCCACGCGCCGGCGTGGCGGTTCGGCACGACCAGCACCGCGGCCATGCAGGCGAGGACCACCAGGTCGCCCACCCACCAGGGCATCGACCGGGCGATTCCCGCCCCGGCCAGGATCCAGGTCGGGTCGTTGGCCCGCCCGAGCTGGGCCAGCCAGTCGAACCAGACCTGGGTTCCCAGGATCGGCAGGCTGACGACGGCGAGGGCGACCACCACGACCGCGCCGCTTGCCGCTGCCCGCCAATTCCGGCGGAGGAGGTAGAGCCAGGGTTGGACCTGCGAGGCCTTCAAGGCACCGACCACCGTTGCCAGCAGGCCGTCCTGGAGCTGGCCACGCCGGCCCGGCCGGTCGTCACTCGCCGGGTCGTGCTCGAACGGCTCGAAGCTCGAGCGAGCCTCGCCGGCCCGCGGCTTGCGCCACAGGAAGGCAACGAACGCCGCAAAGATCAGCACCTGGACGTTGCCGCCCAGGAGGCCCTCGGTGAACGGTGGCCAGATGAACAGGAGCGGGATCGCCGGCCACGGGATCGCCAGGCGGCGGCAGGCGAAGGTCGCGGCCGCCACGCTCAGAACGAACCAGGCCACGATGACCGGCGTCTGGGGCAGCGCTGTGAACAGGGCGACGAACGGAAGCACGAACGGCGGATAGAGGTAGGGCAGGTCGTAGCCGGGCCCGGCCAGGAAGCTCGAGGCGAGATAGGGCTGCCCGCCGGCCAGCCAGCGCACGGCTGCCCTCAACGGGATCACGACGTCCGCGCCCCACGGGTATTCGGTTAGAAGGTTATGGAGTGCGATCAGGCACATCAGCAGGGTCAGGATGCCCAGCCCGAACCGCAGGAGCCGGTTGGGCCCGGTTCCCACGGTGACCGCGTTCATAGCTCGCGCATTCGGATGTGCAGGACGCAGATGATGTTCCAACATCGGTGACGGATCATGCCCCGGCCGACGGCACGCGACGATCAGACGATCGTACGGGCTTCGTTCGTCCAACCCAGGCGATGATCGGGAAGGCCAGCAGCGGGATTTCCAGACTCGAGTAGGCGATGCCGCCGCCCTGAGAGTTCAGCACCGAATGGCCCCAGTCGATCCAGAGCGAGCCGAACGGCAGGCAGACGAGGATGAAGACGCCCAGGGCGAGCCACCAGCGCTGGCGCCTTGCCCCGAACAAGGCAAATGGGAAGAGGCTCGGCTTGATCAACACGAGGACGCTGGGCCAGGCGCACACAACACCGAGAGCCATTGCCGCCACGGCCCAGATGGCCGGGTTACCGGTCACGACCTTCACAAGGGTCGGCGGCCAGGCCAGGCAGAGGGCGAGTAGCGGCCAGACGATCGGTCCTGGTCGCAATCTCGCCACGCTCCAGGCAATGGCCGCGGCCGGGATCAGCCACCAGAGGATTGCCGGCAAGAACGTGAATGGCACGAACAGAAGCAGGGCGACTGGCGGGTACAGGATGTCGCCGGCGCTGATCTGATACGGCGCAGCGAGTTGGTACGGCTGGAAGTAGGGCCCGCCGTGGAGCCAGCGCGTCGCCGTATCCATGTACAGGCGGTAGTCGACACCGCCGTAGCCATTGAGGTCGGGGCTCGCCAGCGCAACGATCAGGTCGTGCAAGGGGAGGAGCAGGAGGACGAGGCTGACAACGCCGAACACCACCGTCGGTCGCGTTGGCCTGGAAGAGAACTGCGTGGTCATGGCGTCGCTGGCTTGCTCCTCCCGACCCAGACGATCAGCGGAAAAGCCAGCATCGGGATCTCCAGGCTCGAGTAGAGGATCCCTCCGCCCTGGGAGTTGAGCACCGAATGGACCCAGTCGATCCAGAGCGAGCCGAATGGCAGGCTCACGGCGATGAGAACAACGAGGGCGAGCCACCAGCGGCGCGTTCGGGCACCGAACAGCGCGAAGGGAAAAAGGCTTGGCTTGATCAGGACGAGCACACTCGGCCAGGCATAGACGACGCCGATCGCCATCGCCGCGGCGGCCCAGATGACCGGGTTGCCGGTTAAGACCTTGAGTGGGGTGGTCGGCCACGCCGCGGAC
>JADGQK010000001.1 GCA_017881915.1 Chloroflexota bacterium
CCTGAAGTTCAGCCGGGCCCGAATGCTACTTCGCGGCCCTCGGGGTGTCAAAGAGCAGCCTGATCGGTGAGCCGCGTCAACCGACGCTTGACCCGACCGAGAGAGCCCCGGTCGGTGAAAGCGACGAACATGGTGTCATCGCCGGCAATCGAGCCCGCGACCTCGGGCCAGCGGGCCCGGTCGAGGGCCGCCGCGATCGCATGGGCCGAGCCCGGCAGGGTCCGGATCACGAGCAACAGGCCCGCCTCGCGGATCTCGACGGGCAGATCGCGGAAGAGCTTGCGCAGGCGATCTTCGCCGCTGATCTCGGCCTCGATCAGGCGCGGCGGCAGGGCGTACGCCTGGGTGCCCTCCCGGGTCACCTTGATCAACCCCAGCTCGGCCACGTCCCGGCTGATCGTGGCCTGGGTCGTCCGGAACCCGCGCTCGCGGAGGGCCGCGGCCAGCTCCTGTTGGGTCCGGATCACGCGCTGGTCGACAAGGTCGCGGATCGAGCGCTGCCGGAGCTGCTTCATCACTTCCATGGCGCGGCCCCGGTCAGCGCGACAGGAAGACGACGAGAACCAGAGCGGCGATTACGATCCGCTCGACCACGAAGATTCCATACGAGCGCGTCCGGACGTAGCGCAGCATCAGGTGAATCGCCGCCATACCCGCCACGAGGGCCGCGACCATGCCCACCAGCAGGGGGCCGGCCTGGACCGGGACGCCAGCCTCGCCGGTGACCAGCTTGCGGGCCTCGAAGACCCCGGCACCGGCGATGATCGGGGTGGCCATCAGGAAGCTGAAACGGGCCGCCGCTTCCCGGGTCAGGCCGGCGAACAAGCCGGCCGAAATGGTCATCCCGGCCCGGCTGATGCCGGGCACCAGGGCAATCGACTGGGCCAGCCCGATGACGAGTGCCAGCGGGAACGTGACCTTTTCAATGCCGTCCACCTTGCGCCCGACCTGGTCGGCCAGCCACAGGATTGCGGCGCCGATCAGCAGGGCGATGGCAACATCCTCCGCCGTCCGGACGGCGGCCTCGAGCCGGTCGTTGAGGATCGGCCCGGCGATCACCGCCGGGATCGTCGCCACGACCAGCAGCCAGGCCAGCTTCCGGTTCGGATCAGTCCCGATCGAACGTTCGCGGAGGACCGCGACTCCGGCCGGAATGATCACCAGCCAGTCCGCCCGGAAGTACACCAGCAAGGCAACCAGCGTGCCCAGGTGGAGCATCACGCTGAATGCCAGCGACGTGATGAACGGATCCGTCCAGCCGAGCAGGTGCGGAACGATGACCAGGTGGCCCGAGCTGGAGACCGGCAGGAACTCGGTGAGCCCCTGCACGATGCCCATGATCAGCGCCTGGAACGTGGTCTCCACCGAGGCCTCCTGCTGGCCTGCCGGAATCGCCCGCCGTCAGCCGGCACAACGGCTCCCGGATCTGGCCGGGTGCGGTGTCGTTGGGCTACCGGATGAATAGCGGGGCGAGGACCAAGGTGACGGTCGCGAGGAGCTTCACGAGGACGTGGAGCGACGGGCCGGCGGTGTCCTTGAACGGGTCGCCGACCGTGTCACCGACCACCGCGGCGGCGTGGGCGTTGGTCTTCTTGCCGAGGACCTGGCCGGCATCGTCGACCAGGTGGCCCGACTCGATGTATTTCTTGGCGTTGTCCCAGGCTCCGCCGCTGTTGTTCAGGACGGTCGCCAGCATCACTCCCGAGATGGTCCCGACCATCAGCATCCCGGCCACAGCCTCGTAGCCCAGGAGTACGCCGACGATGATCGGCGTGCTGACGGCCACCAGGCCCGGCAGGATCATCTCGCGGAGCGCGGCCCGGGTGGTGATGTCGACGACCCGGGCGTAGTCCGGCCGCTGGGTGTAGTCCATGATCCCGGGCATCTCCCGGAACTGGCGGCGGACCTCGACGATGATCGCCTGGGCGGTCTTGCCCACTGCCCGGATGGCCAGCGAGCTGAAGAAGTAGACGAGCATCGCGGCCAGCAGCGCGGCGATGAACACGTTGACGTTGGACAGGTCAACCGCGGTCAGCAGCTTGACCCCGGGCTGGCCGGCCGCGATCTGGCGGCCAAGGATCAGGTTGACCTTGTCGATGTAGGCGCTGAACAGGAGGAACGCCGCCAGCGATGCCGAGGCGATCGCGTAGCCCTTGGTCAGGGCCTTCGTCGTGTTGCCCACGGCGTCGAGCCGGTCGGTGATCTCGCGTGCCCCCGCCTCGGCCCGGCTGAATTCGGCGATCCCGCCGGCGTTGTCCGTGATCGGGCCGAAGGTGTCCATGGCCAGCACGTAGGCGGTCGTCATCAGCATGCCCATCGTCGCGACGGCGGTCCCGAAGATCCCGCCAACGTTCACCCCGTTGCGATCGGTCAGGCCGGCCTGCGAGCCGAGCCAGTGGCTGGCGAAGAGGGCGATCCCGATCGTGATCGCCGTGGCAAAGGTCGTCTCGAAGCCAACGGCAACGCCCGAGATGATGTTGGTCGCGGGGCCCGTCTTCGAGGCCTCCGCGATCTCCCGGACCGGTCGGTAGGAGCCGGCGGTGTAGAACTGGGTGATGTAGACGAAGGCGACGCTGGTGGCCAGGCCGACCACCCCGGCGCCGAAGAACCAGACCCAGGTCGGAATGCCGCCGGCGCCGACCTGTGCACCGGTCTGCATCATCACGTTGGTCGTGATCGCCAACCCGACGACCGACAGCAAGGTGGTGACCCAGTAGCCCCGGTTGAGCATGTTCATCGGGTTCTCGTCCTCGCGCCCACGGACGAAGAAGATCGCCACGATCGTGGACAGCAGGCCGAAGGCCCGGACGACGAGCGGGAAGAAGATCCACGCCTCGGGGTGGGGCCAACCGGCCGCCTTGGCGATGGTGTAGACCGCAACACCCAGGATCATCGCCCCGATGTTCTCGGCGGCCGTCGATTCGAACAGGTCGGCGCCGCGGCCGGCGCAGTCGCCCACGTTGTCGCCAACCAGGTCGGCGATCACGCCCGCGTTGCGCGGATCGTCCTCGGGAATGCCCGCCTCGACCTTGCCCACCAGGTCGGACCCCACGTCGGCGGCTTTCGTGTAGATCCCGCCACCGAGCTGGGCGAAGAGTGCCACGAACGACGCGCCGAAGCCGTAGCCCACGATCAGGAACGGCGCCTCCTCGGGGTGGTCGAAGCCACCGAAGGCGACGAACATGAAGTAGACGCCCAGCAGCGACAGGGCGACCACGAGGAAGCCCGAGACCGCCCCGCCGCGCATCGCGACCTGGACCGCCTCAACCAGGCTGCGCCGGGCGGCGGCAGCCGTCCGTACGTTCGCCTTGACGCTGATGAACATGCCGATGATGCCGGAGGCCATCGAGCAGGCGGCGCCGACCAGGAACGCGACCCCGGTCCGCCAGCCGAGATCGAAGCCGTTGAACTGGGTGTCGGCGACCTGCTTCGTGACGAGGGCGGTGATCACCCCCGTGATGACCACGGCACCGACGAGAGCAAAGATCCCGATCGTTGAATACTGCCGCCGGATGAAGGCGACCGCGCCCTCGAAGATGGTTCCGGCGACCTCCTGCATCTCCTTGGTGCCGGCATCCCGGCGAAGGACGTCGCGGGCCAGATAAAGCGCGAAGAGGACTGCGATCAGGCCCGAAGGCAGGATGATCAGCTTGAGAGTTGAAGCGTCCATACGCTTGAGCGACTCCTCCTGGGCACGTGACCCGGAGCGCGGACGATCTCGCACGGCGCTTCCGGGATGGCGACTGGCCGCCGGGTGGCCCGCTTGCAGGCGGGGACGAAACATTGCAGACCGCCGCCGAGTGTAGCAAGCGCCTCGATACCGGGTCAAACCGCCCGGCGATGCCGGGTTATGCACTCACCTGGACGGATTCTTCGTTGTTGAGGGGAGCCAAGCGGTCCTGGAGCCCTGGGTCAAGCTCGACGCTGAGCTTCATCCCGCCGCGGAAGAGAGGCCGGGGCGGCTGGCATGCACACCGCCTATACTGCCGGACTTGTGAGTAAGCGCCCGTTCGGGTGTCTGTTCGAGGTCATCGAGACACTCGTCCTGACGCTCGTCATCTTCCTCGTCATCCAGAACTTCGTGGCCCAGCCATACCTCGTTCAGCAGATGTCGATGGAGAACTCGCTCGAGCCCGGCAACTACGTCCTGGTCGACAAGCTCACGCCCCATTTCGACGACTACAACCGGGGCGATGTCATCGTCTTTTCGCCACCAACCGGCTTCGAGGATGGCGGCACGACCCCGTTCATCAAACGGGTGATCGGGGAGCCCGGCGACAGCGTCTCGATCCACGACGGAAAGGTCTGGGTGAACGGTGCTGCCCTGGTCGAGCCGTACGTCTTCGAGGGCCAGCCGACCGACCCGCCGGTGGCTCAGAGCGTCTGGGTGGTCCCGGCGGGCGAGCTGTTCGTCCTCGGCGATCACCGGGCCGCCTCGCAGGATTCACGCGTCTTCGGGATGATCCAGAAGGCATCGGTGATCGGCCGGGCCTGGTTGCGCTACTGGCCGTTCGACGGTTTCGGCATCCTCCAGACACCCGCCTACCCTGGGGTCCCCGCGGCCGCCCCATGAGGTGGCGCCGGTGAGTCCGTTCCAATTCGGGGCGGGGCTCGTCGTATTGGCCGGCGCAATCCTGGCCTTGTCCGCCCGCGATACGCGGCTGGTCCTCGGTGGGCTGGTCGCCACCCTGGGGCTCGCGCCGGTCATCGCCGAGCCGATCCCCTCACCCATCGCAATCGCGGCCCGATTCCTGGCCGCCCTGCTCGGCGCCGAGCTCCTCCTCGTGGTCCTGCGAAGATCAGCAGGCCGGACGCGGAGCGCGGGCCTCGGCCCGCTCAGTACCGCCCTGGCCGCGGCAGCCGCGTGTGTGGTCGGCTATACGACATCGGGTGTCGGCGCACCGGCGCTTGGGCCGCCCGTGGCGACCGCCATCGGGTTCGGGTTGGCCACGCTCGCGCTCGGCCCGCTCCTCCTCGGCCGGGATGTCCTCCGGATCGGGCTCGGGATGGCCCTCCTGGTCACCGCGGCTCAGCTGATCCGGACCGGCCTGGCTGGAACGCCTGGATCCCTCGAGCAGGTCGTGTCCGCCGGCCTGACGGTCGCACTGCTCGGGACGACGGCCGCGATCGCCGCAAGCGCCCTGGCCGCCGGCCACGATCTATCGGTTGAACCGATGGCGCCCCGAGAGACCCTGTTCGAGGCTCACCCGCTGGCCACCTCGGCGGCCGACCGTGGGCGTCGAACCCCCGCCGATCGAGGGGCCGACGCAGCACGGGCCGGCCGGGGACAGGACTCCAGCCGCCATGGCCGCGGCCCGGCGGCCCGGCCGCGGCGGGACGTGGCGGCCCACCAGCTGACGCTCGAAGAGCGACTCCGGTTGGCGACTCCGCCCGAATCCGGCGACCAACCCGAGCCGGCCGCCGCCCTGCCTGGGGCCGCCACCGTCCCGATCGCGCCCGCGGCTGCCGAGGACGGGCTCGCCCTGCCCGAGCGGACTGCCGGCCCCGCCGCGGCTGCCGAGGACACCTCCGCCCCCGCAGGGGGAGACCAGCCCGGGTGAGCCTCCTGCCCTTCCTCCTGATCGCCTTTGCGGCGGCAGCTGCCTGCCTCGTCGCGCGCCAGCAGACGTCCCTGGAGATTCCGATCGGCCTGGGCGGCCTCCTGCTCGCGACGATCGGGGCGCTCGTGATCGTGCCCGGCGACCAGCTCGAGCTGGGCCGCGGGGACGTGCTCGTTGGCACGGCGTACGGGCGGCTGTTCCTGGTTCTCGGATCGGCCATGGGGCTTCTCCTGTGCGTGGTGGCACTGGCCACCACCTGGCAATCGAACCTGCCCGCGGCGATCCTGGTGGGCCTCGGCGGAATCGGAATCGCCCTGTCCGTGCCCGATCCCCTGATCGCGATCATGGTCCTGCTCGGTTCGTCGATCGCGGGCTCGCTCGTGATGTTGAACGCTTCGGTCACCGCCTCGGACCTGCAGGTCGTGCTTCGTCACGTCCGCGCGATCGTCCTGGCCGGCGCCATGGCGATCGTGGCAATCGCCTGGGCCACCCCCTCGGGTGGGGGCATCGGCGGTGACCCGGAAGCGTTGGGTCTGGCCGACCTTGCGATCGTGCTGGCGGTGGCGGTCCGTTTCGGCGCGATCCCGTTCCATCGGCCGGTAGCCCGCCTGACCGACAGGGCGCCGGGTACGGCGATCCCCCTCCTGCTGGTGTGGGGCCCAGCTGCATTGGCGGTCGTCGTCCTCGGCGCGACAGACGGATCGACGGTGGCGCTACTCGTGCCGTCCGGGATCGGCCGAGCGCTGATCGTCACGATCGCGACGACCAGCCTGCTGCTGGGCGCGATCGGGGCATGGCTCCAGGACGACCTTGAGCACGTCGTCGGCTACTCCGTCGTTCAGGACGCCGGGTTCGTCCTGCTCGGTCTCGCGATCGCCGGCCCCGCCGCCCACGAGCCGGCCCGCGCCTGGCTGCTCGTCCTGATCGCTGCCAAGACGGCGTTCGCAGCCTGGGCGACCGTCGTCGGGGCCCGTTTTCGGACGGCTCGCCTGCCCGAGCTGAGCGGCTGGGGGCGGCGCTCGCCGCTGCTCGCGGTCGCCCTCGTCGGGATCGCGCTGGGCACGCTCGGCGCGCCGGGCCTGCTGGCCTGGAACGTCCGCGTTGAACTGGCACAGGGCGCCGCCGGCGAGCCGCTGGAGGCCGTCTTGTTGATCGGAGGGTTTGCGGGCCTCGCGTACTACGGTCGGATCCTCGCGATCGGGCTTGGGCGGCCGAGCCTGCTGGTCGGGGCCGCCCCCGGCGACCGCCCGGTGGCCACCGGGCGCGGCCGGACAGCGTCCGAAGGCCTGCGAGCCGGCTGGAGGGCGAACCAGGCGCCGGTCGCAGCAGGCCTGGTCCTGGTCCTCGTCCTGATCACCGTCGTCGTAGCCGCCGGTGGCTTCGGCGGCCCGGCCGCGGCCCGCGCGGCCGGGCCGCAGGCGAGTCCGGCCGCTCCGCTGGTCTCACCGACAACCTGAGCCGACGCAATCCGCTCCGCCTGGGCGATCGCGCGCGCCCAGGCGACCCGGGCGTTACTCGGCCGCCGCGACGATCCAGCGATCGATGTCGCGCGGGTAGGCGACCAGCTCCGCGGGCCTGAACCAGAGCGCCAGCTCGGCAGCGGCCGTGCCCGGCCCGTCCGACGCGTGGACGATGTTCTCGGCCACCTCGAGGGCAAAGTCAGCGCGGATCGTGCCCGGCGCTGCTTCCCACGGCCGGGTGGCACCGTTCATCGCCCGCACGACGCTGATCGCGTTCGGGCCCTCGAGGGCGAGGGCGACGAGCGGGCCCGAGATGATGAATTCGACGAGGCCGGCGAAGAACGGCTTGTCGCGGTGGACGGCGTAGTGGCGCTCGGCAAGCTCGCGATCAACCTGGACGAGCTTGAGGCCGACCAGCTTCAGGCCACGCTCCTCGTAGCGGACGAGGATCCGGCCGACGAGCAGGCGCTGGACGCCATCGGGCTTGATCAGGACGAGGGTTTGTTCGGTCACTGGCGCGATCACCTTGCTGCAGGACGTGGGATGAAGCGAGCCGCCGAACAATAGCGCAGGCGGCGCCGAACTCCCTGGCCGAGCGGGGCACGACGGTCGGGCAGGGTGCCGTTCAACCCTCGTGTGACGGAATGGCGGCGGGCTGGTCGTCCAACTGGGCGGCAGCCGCAGCATAGGCGAGACGAGCGTCCCGCTCGCGGCCGACCAACCGCAGTGCGTCTCCCCGGACCACTTCGAGCGACGGGCCGCTCAGATCCGCCAGTGTCTCGAGCACCGCCGGGGCTAGCGCAGGCGCGAGGCGAAGCACCACCGCGAGGCGGATAGCGCCGGCCGATGAGCGTCCGGCACGAAGGTCCTCGCCGGCGGCCTCGAGCTCATCGGCCGGTTCAGGCAGTTGCGTCCCGTCCCGGTCCGGGGCAGGCCCGTCGGTTGCCGGCAGCATCTCGGCATCGGGCCACAGGGTGGGCGCGTTCTGCTCGTCCGGGACCCCGCGCATTGGGGCGACCTGGGAACCGGCCGGACCGTCGGGGAAGTTTCGACCCGACGACGCAGCGGCCTCGCCGGCCAGCTCAGCACCGATCCCGGCCGCGAGCCGGTCGAGGACGGCGGCACCGGTCACGCCGGCCATCCCGGCCGAGGAACCAGGCCGGGGACTTCCGAACAACGTTCCGGCCGGCTCTCCGGCCATTGCGCTCGTGGCTGGCCAGTACGAGCTCGGCCGGATCCCCTGGAAGATCGAGTCGAGGGCGACATCCCCCCGGGCAAGGGCGCGCGTGGCGAGCCGGCGGGCCTCCGTCGACCGGCCCAGCGAAGCCGTCGCCTCGGTCGCGATCACCAGGGCCAGCGTGTCCTCGCGACCGGTCGCGAAATAGGCGGCCGCGGCCTCGCCCGCACCCGTGACGTCGTCGGTCCGCCAGCGGACCTCGGCCAGGTCGAGCAGGGCGGCATCGTCGAGCTCACCCCGACCCGCGCTCGTCTCGAGCTCCGCCCGGGCGAGCGCGAGGACGCCGGTCCGCAGATGGATCGCCGCGAGGCGCAGCTCGAGCGGTCGGTCGGCGGCTGCGGGCAGGGCCGGCGGCTGCGGCTCGGATTGTGGGTTGGGCTCCCGGACGGGTCCCGGCGGGCGTTCAGGCTCGGGCTCGGGCTGCGGCTCGGACTCGGGTGCCAAGGGCGGGCTGCCCTCGCTCGTCATGAGACTAGGCGCCGAGACGGAGCGCGTCATCAAGGCGCTCGCCGTGGCGCGGCGGCGCGACGACCGCCATCCGGAGCAGCTCGTCCCGGAACAGCTCGCCGGCGACCCGCTGGACATCCTGGGGCCCGACCGCATCGATTGCGGCGAGCGCCTCCTCGAGAGTCAGCACCCGATCGTGGAGCGCCAGCTGGCCGCCCAGCCACGAAGCGACGTGGCGCGAGTCGTCCATCCTCAGCTCGAGCCCGCCAGACAGGTAGGCCTTCGCCCGGGACAGCTCATCGGCCGGGACGAGCTCATCGCGCAGGCGCTGCAGCTCGGCCAGGATCGCCTCGAGGGCCGCTTCGAGCCCCTTTGGGTCGACCCCGGCATAGATGGACAGCGAGCCGGCGTCGGCATACTCGGTGACGCCTGAACCCACGTCGTAGGCCAGGCCGCGCTCCTCGCGGACCGACAGGAATAACCGGCTGCTCATCCCGTCGCCGAGGACGCCATTGAGGACGGCGAGCGGCCAGGCATCCGGATGATCGCGGCGGTAGGCGGGCACGGCCAGGGCGAGCTGGGCCTGCGAGGCATCGCGATGGCCGAGCAGGTAACGCTCGCCGGCCGGCAGGACCGGGGCCGGGGTGTAGGCCGTCCGCGCGCCGTCGCCCCGGCCGAAGCTCGGCCCGGCGAGCGCCAGCGCCATGTCGTGGTCGAGATCACCGGCGAGGGCCACCACGATGTTCGACGGCCGGTAGGTGGCGGCCCAGAAGTCGCGGATCGTCTGTTCCGGGAGGCTCCGGACGTCGGTCTCATCACCGCAGATCTCTCGACCGAGCGAGCCCCGGCCGAAGAGTGCCTGCTGGAGCAGGATCTGGGCGTACTCGGAAGGATCATCGAGGTACGAACGGATCTCCTCGACGATCACCGTTCGCTCGTGGTCGATCTCGGCGTCCTCGAGGCGGGGCCGGACGATCAGCTCACCCAGGACGGCCATCCCGCGGGCGGCCTCGCGGGCGGGGACGCGGACCCAGTAGACGGTCGACTCCCGCTCGGTGGCCGCGTTGAACGAGCCGCCCACGCCCTCGACCGCCTCGGAGATCGCGCGGGTCGTGGGATAGGCGGCCGTGCCCTTGAACGTGATGTGCTCCATGAAATGGGCAACGCCAGCCTGGCCCGGGCCCTCGTGGCGCGAACCGGCCAGGACGTACGCGGCGATCGAGACGGAGCGCGACCCGGGCACCCGGGCGCTGATCACGCGCGGCCCATCGGGCAGCGCCGTGCATTCAAACATCCAAGGGATCGTACTTGATCGCAGGAGCGAAGCCGCCCCGCGGTTCCGCTGGTGGGCCTAGGCCTCGTCGCGCTCGAGACCCAGCAGCTCCATCTGGACGAAGCCGCTCGTGTCGAACTCGAGCTGGCGCGGAGCGAACGGCGACGGACCCGCACCCTCGATCGGGGCGAACTCGATGATCACCCGCTCATCACCCTGGACCAGCGTGTAGACGATGAGTTGGTCGGGCCGCGTCTCGAACTCGAGATGCTCGAACGAGTCGATATTCAGGCAGATAGCCAGGGGCGTGAAGTAGGTCGAAACTTCGGGCTGGTCCATCACGATCCGCTCGACCCAGCCGGTGCCATGGGCGACCAGCTCACGGCCGCGCAGGAACCGGTAGGTCACGGTCTGCTTCAGGAGCGGTCGGAGGAGGTTCGAGAGGTCTGTCCGGCTCGAGACGATTCCGCGGTTGACGAAGAATTTCGCGGGCGGCACGGATGTCACGGCGGGCTCCTGCGCGGACCGGCATTCCGGGGCTCGACGGGCCGGGATCGACGGGTCGGAATCGTACTCCCCCGGCCGCCGACCGGTGCGGCATCCACGCCGCGTATCATCGGCTGATGCTCCTGGCAATCGACATCGGCAACACGAACATCACGACCGGCCTGTTCCAGAACGGCCTGCTCGTGGCGACCCGCCGTGCGGCAACGAACCGGGCGGCCACGCCCGACGAGCTCGAGCTCCTGATCGAGGGCCTGCTCGGGCTTGACATGCTCGACCTGCGCGGGATCGCGGCGATCGCCTGTGCCTCTGTCGTACCCAGCCTGACCGCAGCGATCGAGTCGATCGCCATCCGCCGCGATCTTGCCCTGGTCCTGGCGACCGCCGGCCACGTCCCGTTGCCGATCCGGGTCGAGCGGCCCGATGAGGTCGGGGCAGACCGGCTGGTCAACGCCCTCGCCGCTGCGCGCCTGTATGGCACGCCGTCGGTCGTGGTCGACCTCGGGACCGCGACGACGTTCGACGCGGTCGCTGCCGATGGCGCCTTTATCGGCGGGGCGATCGCCCCGGGACTCGAGCTGGGCCTCGAGGCGCTCGCCGCCCGCACCTCGAAGCTGCCCCGGATCGATCTTCGCCAGCCGGACCGGGCAATCGCCCGGGACACGATCGGGGCAATCCAGGCCGGCAGCATCCTGGGCTACCAGGCCCTCGTCGGCGGTCTCCTCGCCCGGGTCCGGCGCGAGCTCGCCGACGCGGCCACGGTCGAGCCGGAGACAATCCTGGCGATCCTGACCGGGGGGCTTTCCCGGGCTTCATGGGCCGCCGGAATCGAGGGGATCAGCACGATCGATCCGGACCTCACCCTGAAGGGGCTGGCGATTCTCCATGCCGAGGTGACCGGCGGCGAGCCGATCGAGGCCGGTCTCGGATGACCCACGCTGGCCGCCTGTCCGGTCGGTTCGTGGCCCTCGGGATCACGGGCTCGATCGCAGCCTACAAGTCGGTCGAGCTGCTTCGCCAACTGCAGGCCGAGGGGGCCGAGGTCCAGGCCCTGCTGACGCCGACCGCGACGCGTTTCGTCGCCCTACTGACGCTCGAGGCCCTCAGCCACCGGCCGGCCGAGAGCGACGTGATGGCCCTCCTGCCCGACGGCCGGATCGGCCACATCGTGACCGCCGACAGCGCCGACGCCATCGTGGTCGCACCCGCGACCGCCCATTGGCTGGGAGCGATGGCCAACGGGCTGGCCGCCGACGTGATCACCGCCGCATGCCTCGCGACGAGCGCCCCGGTGATCGTGGCACCGGCCATGGACGGAGACATGTACGCTCACCCGGCCACCCAGGCCAACGTGACCCGCTTGCGCGACCAGTTCGGTTACACGATCGTCGAGCCGGAGACGGGGCCGCTGGCCTCCGGTCAGACCGGGGTCGGGCGGCTGGCCGAGCTTGCCCGGATCGTCGAGGCCGTCGTGACCGCGATCGGCGACCGGCCGATCCGGGCGGTGGGCGACGCCGACCGGCCGCCCCGTCTGGCTGGGCGTCCGCGTGATGCCGATCTCGACGGGCGACACATCGTGGTGACCGCCGGTGGAACCCGCGAAGCGATCGATCCGGTCCGGTTCATCGGCAATCGCTCGAGCGGCAAGATGGGCGTGGCAATCGCCGAAGCCGCCCTGGACCGGGGCGCCCGGGTGAGCCTGATCGCCGGCAGCGTCGAGGTTGCCCTGCCCGACGCAGTCGAGATCACCCGGGTGGAGAGCACGGCCGAGCTCGGTGTGGCCCTCGCCACGCTGCTCCAGGCCGGTCCCGCCGGCCGGGCCGGTTTTGACGCGTTGATCATGGCCGCGGCCGTCGCTGACTTCCGGCCACGCCACCCGGCGCGGGCCAAGCTCCGCCGCGGGTCCGCCCTGACCCTCGATCTCGAGCCCACGCCCGACCTGTTGGCCGAGGCCGTCGTGGTTGCCCGCCACCTCTGGCCAACCCCGATCCTGGTCGGCTTCGCCGCCGAGACCGGCTCGCTCGAGCGGGCGGTCGAGAAGCTCCAGCGCAAGGGCGTCGACCTGCTCGTTGCCAACGACGTGGCCGAGGCCGGCTCGGGCTTCGGGACGGACACGAACCGGATCACCCTGCTCGCCGCGGACGCGGCAGCCGAGGCCTGGCCACTGCTGACGAAACGCGAGGTGGCGGATCGGCTCCTCGACCGGCTGGCGGCCCGGCTGGACGCCCGGGACGGCGTCGCGCAGACTGGACGGAGCGACGTCCCCCAGGAGTTTCGATCGTGAGCGCCACCGCCAACCCGAACCCGACGCCGTCCGCCAGCGGTCCATCCGGCCAGATTCCGGCTCCGGTTCGGCGGCTCACGGTCAGCGACATTGCCCGCCTCCATTTCGACGGCCAGCGGATCGCGATGATCACGGCCTACGACTACCCGGTCGCCCGGCTGCTCGACGAGGCGGGCATCCCGCTCCTCCTCGTTGGCGACTCGCTGGGTCGGGTGATCCTCGGCTACGAGAACGAGATCCCGGTCTCGATGGAGGACATGCTCCATCACGCCAAAGCGGTCGTCCGTGGCGCCCGCTCGGCGCTGGTCGTGGGCGACATGCCGTTCCTGTCCTATTCGACGCCAGAGCTGGCCGTCCACAATGCGGGCCGATTCCTGGCCGAGGCCGGCGTCCAGGCCGTCAAGCTGGAGGGTGGCCGGCGGAGCGCCAGGATGATCGAGGCGATCACCCGGGCCGGGATCCCCCTGATGGGCCACATCGGGCTGACGCCCCAGGCGATCAACCAGATCGGCAAGGTCCGTGTCCAGGGCAAGACCCGCGAAGCGGCCCGGGAGCTCCTCGCCGATGCAGTGGCGATCCAGGAGGCCGGCGCGTTCGCCGTAGTCCTCGAGCTCGTGCCCGAGCAGCTCGCGGCGGCGATCAGCGAGCGGCTCCAGATCCCCACGATCGGGATCGGCGCCGGTGCCGGCTGCGGCGGCCAGGTCCAGGTCCTGACCGACCTGCTCGGCTACGAGGAATGGCATCCCCGCCATGCCCGACCGTACGCCAACCTGCGCGAGACGATCCTCAGCGCCGCCCGGGCCTACCGCGCCGACGTCGAGGCGGGCACGTTCCCAGGACCGGCCGAGACGGTCCGGATGGACGACGACGTGATCGACGCCGTCCTCGGCCACTCGGTCCTCGACCGCCCGAGCCGCTCAATTCCGGCGGGCGGCATCCCGCTCGACCGCGACCTGTAAGGGGCGTGACCCAGCTTCTCCGCAGCCGGGCCGAGCTGCGGGCCGTCCTGACCTCGCTGCCCCGACCGGTCGGCCTCGTACCCACGATGGGCTGGTTGCACGACGGCCACCGCTCGCTGATCCGGCGGGCCCGATCCGAGAACCGGACGGTCGTGGCCACGATCTTCGTGAACCCCCGCCAGTTCAATCGGGCAGAAGACTTCAGCAAGTACCCTCGAAACGAGGCTCGTGACGTCCAGATCTGTGCCGAGGAAGGCGTCAACATCGTGTGGGCGCCGCCCGTCGATGAGGTCTTCGTACCGGGTTTCGACACGACGATCTCGGTCGGGGCGATCGCGATGCCACTCGAGGGTGCAGCCCGGCCCGGCCATTTCGATGGCGTGGCGACGGTTGTGGCGATCCTCTTCGGGCTGGTCGGAGCGGAACACGCCTACTTCGGCCAGAAGGATGCCCAGCAGGTGATGGTGATCCGGCAGATGGCCCGCGACCTCGCCCTGCCGACCCAGGTGATCGCCTGCGCGACGGTCCGCGAGCCGGACGGGCTGGCCCTCTCGTCACGCAACGTCCACCTCCGGCCGGCCGAACGCGCCGCCGCACCGGTCCTCCGCCAGGCCTTGCTCGCCGCCGCCGCCCAGTGGCGCCTGGGCGAGCGTTCGGGCGAGGCACTCCGGACCATGCTCCGTTCGACCCTGGCGGGCGTGCCCCTCGCCCAGCCGGAGTACGTCTCGGTCGCTGACGCGTTGACGTTGGGCGAGCTCGATCGGATTGAAGGCACGGCCCTCCTGTCGCTGGCGGTCCGCTTCGGCTCGACGCGCCTGATCGACAACGAGCTCCTGGAGTGGCCCGGCTGATGTGAAAGCCCTCGGCGCTACCGCGCTCGTCTGGACGCTGGTAGTCCTGGGCTTCGTACTCGCCAATCCATTCGAACAGGCGGACGTCCTGACCACGGTGCGCCTGATCTCATCGCCGGCGCACCGCTCGAGGGTCTTGCCTGGGGCGAGACTGTCGCGGCCTCGGGGCACTCCGCCGCCCAGCCGTGGTGTGTTCTGAGAACATCAAATCGCCGATTTCGGGATGGGATTCGGGTTGCGCCGCCGTCGCATCGCGTTCGAAGCCGGCATTTCGTCCCCGGCCACGCTCACGCGAGCGGAACGGAGGGGCCGAACAGACCGGGGCAAACCGGCATCGGGTCGAAATCGCGCTTTTGGTGTTCTGAGTGCACGTTCCGGCGGGCGGGCACGGCACAGCTCGGAACCGCGCGTGCGGAGGTTCAGCCCGGAACCGGGCCGGCAGCCTCCAGGACACGGTCGATCTGGAGGTGCTCCCAGACGAGAGCCTTGATCATCTCGATCTTGCCGACGTCGGCCGAGTGGGTCTTGACCAGCAGGTCATGGACCTCGGAGGCCACGACGTAGGTGTCCTCGGGCACGATCGTCGCGAAGAGATTGGCCCGACGGATTGCGTCGAGGACGGCCTGGCGGGGCCGGTAGCCGCCGGTCAGGACGAGGCCGAGGGCGGCCCCTCCAGCAGGCCCCGCTCCCGATTCGCCGGCCGTCGCGGAAGCGGGCCCGACCCGCGCGCCATGGGCGGCTCCGCCGGTGAGATGGGCCGTGGTCAGGGTGAGGATCACGTCCTCGCGGTCGCCGGGCACGATCACGAGCGTGTCCGGGTTGATCCGCTCGAGCATGTGGGCGGGCTCCATCGCCCCGATCGCCACCCCGCCGATCACCCGGTCGAGATCCGGGCCGGGATGAACCGTCTCGCCGTGGACACCCTCGAGGATCATCGCCAGGGTGGGGTTCGACAGGATCAGCCGGTATGGCAGGACGCCGAGCAGCGGGATGTGGTGCAGCGCCAGGCCCCGTTCCAGGGTCCGGACGATCCCCGGCTGGGCATCGAGGTCGACCTTGTTGACGATCGCCCCGGCCACCCGGACGCCCTGGCTGGCAAAATGCGACGCGTTCAGCACGATCTCGTCGATCGGCCGCCCCACCCCACCCTCGGACACGATGATCGCGGGCGCGCCGAGCATCGCGGCCACCGTCGCGTTCGACAGGCCGATCACGGCACCGACCCCGGCATGGCCGGTGCCCTCGATCAGCAGGATCTCGCCATCCCGGGTCAGCGCCGCATGAGCCGACCGGATCCGTGCCCCGAGGTCCTCGACGATCTCGCCATTGATGTAGGCCTTGGTGAAGCCGCGCGGGATATGGACGGGGCTCATGACCCCCAGCGGGTCGGTCAGGCTGAACACATTCCGGACAAGGACGGCGTCTTCGTCGGCCGGCATGCCGTCCTCGATGATCGTGCGCTGTCCGACCGGCTTCATGAAGCGGGTGTCAAGGCCGCGCCGGAGGAAGCCGTCGAGCAGGCCGATGCTGGTGGTGGTCTTGCCCCGGTTCTGGCCGGTGGCGGCGAGATAGACCTGGCGCACCGGCCCGGTCCTAGCTGCGCGTCGTGGTCCGGCGATCCACCAGCGCGACCGCGTCCTTGAGCCGGGTGATCGTTTCGGCGTCCACGGCGTCGGTCTCGAGATACGGGCCGAGGCGCTCCATGATGTCGGCCACCAGGCCGAGCAGGACGCTCGCGTCGGCGACGAAGAACTGGGGCTCGTTGTTGTAGCGGACCATCGTCAGGCGGCCCTGCAGGACGCGGCGGTCCTCGACGTGGGCAATCTGGGTGGCGAAGTTATGGCCCTGGATTCCATCCGGGTTATTCAGGAAGTTCAGGGCGTTGTCGATCGCCAGGCCGAAGCGAGCGCGCCAGGCCACGAGGCGTTCGTGGACCTCCGACGGGATATGGACGTCGGCGACCTCTTCGAAGACCTCCGGGGCAACGGTCAGCAGACCGACCAGGGTCGTGCCGGCCCGCGGGCCGAGCATGACCTGGAGGCTCCGCTCGAGGGTGAACACCTCGGAATCGAAGCGGGGGCTGGTGATCACGTCGGTCAGCAGGTCCTCAACGTTGTCGAGGATGCCTGGCTCTGCGACCGAGTTCGCCAGGTGGAGGATCTCCTCCTTGAACAGGAACTTCTCTTCGTGGTCGAGCATGACTCCGATGGTAGCACCGGGTGGCGCCGCTTCCGGTGTTGGACGGCGCGGCGCCGAGCAGGTTCCGGTGCCGCAAGGCGACGCGGCGGATCGGGCAGGCTGCCGCGATCCGCCGGTTCGGGCCAGGGCTTAGGGGTAAAGGCCACGCATCGCGGTGGCGTCGGCGACCCGCTGGACGGCCAGCAGGTAGGCCGCCGTCCGCATGTTCACGCCCTCGCGGAGGCTGATCGACAGGACGTCCTTGAACGCCTTGACCATGATCCCCTTGAGCTTGTGATTAACCTCGGTCTCGTCCCAGAAGTCGCGGTTGAGGTCCTGCACCCACTCGAAGTAGCTGACGGTCACTCCCCCGGCGTTGCACAGGATGTCCGGGATCTGGAAGACGCCCTTGCTGAACAGGATCGCATCTGCCTCGGGCGTCGTCGGGCCATTGGCGGCCTCGGCCACGATCCTGGCCTTGACCCTGGCGGCGTTGCGGTCGGTGATCTGGTTCTCGAGAGCCGCCGGAATCAGGATGTCGCAGGCGACCTCGAGGATGGCCGCGTTGGTGATGTCGCGGGCTCCCGGGAAGCCCTGGACCGTGCCGTGCTCGGCCTTCCAGGCCACGACCTTGGCAATATCCAGACCGCTCGGGTCGTGGATCCCGCCGGTCGAATCGCTGACGGCGACAACCTTCGAGCCTTCTTCGCCGATCAGCCGGGCGGCAATCGAGCCGGCGTTGCCGAAGCCCTGGACGGCGACCGTGGCCGTAGCCAGGTCGAGGCCGAGGTGGCGGGCGGCTTCGACGATGCAGTAGACCGTGCCCCTGGCAGTCGCCTCGTTGCGGCCCTCGGAACCACCCAGGGCGATCGGCTTGCCGGTGACCACGCCGGGCACCGTGTAGCCGACGTGCATCGAGAAGGTGTCCATGATCCAGGCCATCGTCTGGCTGTTCGTGTTCACATCCGGCGCCGGGATATCCCGCTCCGGCCCGATGATGATGCTGATCTCGGTCGCGTAGCGCCGGGTCAGGCCTTCGAGCTCGCGCTGCGAGAGTTGCTTGGGATCGACGATCACGCCGCCCTTGCCGCCGCCGTACGGGATGCCCACGACCGCGCACTTCCAGGTCATCCACATCGCCAGGGCTTTGACCTCGTCAAGGGTCACGGCCTGGTGGTAGCGGATCCCGCCTTTCGCCGGCCCGCGACCCAGGTTGTGCTGGACCCGGTAACCCGTGAAGACCTGGACGGCACCGTCATCCATCTTCACCGGGAAGTGGACGATCAGCTCGCGGCGGGGCTCCCGCAGGACACGGCGCAGGCCGGGGTCAAGGTTGAGCCGGTCGGCCGCGAGGTCAAACTGCTGCTGAGCCACCTCCCACGGATTGATGACCGCGGGGGCGGCGTGTTCAGTTGTCATGAGCTGCGTGTTCCTCCGTCTCGGTCGAGCGCAGACAGGCGGACCCCGACCGACATTGCGGGCCGTCTCCCGGACGACCCCACGGTCGCGACAAACAGCCCGATCGATCCAGTCGGGCGCTTGCCGCAGCGACAATCAGACCGAGTATAGCCCGCCCCTGCCACCGACCGGCAACCTGCTCGCAACCCGCTCGCAACCGGCGGTGCGTGCCTGCGAGAGCCGTCCTGAACCGGACCGCTGGGGTCAGGCCTTGCGGTAGAGCATGGCCGCGCCGAGCGCGCCGGGGCCGACGTGCGGCCCGACCGACGCCCCGATCGTCGCCGTCTCGACGTCCGCCGGGTCGATCGTTCCGACCCGGGCGATGACGGCGGCCCGAAACTCGTCGAGGTCAGGGCTGATGCCGTCCAGGATCGCCAGTCGCTCGATCGGCCGCGACGTCACGAAGTCGATCGCCCGCTCGCGCGCCTTGCCCCGGGTGCGGACCTGGTCGACCCGCTCCACCGTGCCGTTCCGAACTGCGATGATCGGCTTGACATTGAGCAGGGTCCCGATCACGGCCCGGGCACCGCTGATCCGGCCGCCCCGGCGCAGGTACTCGAGCGTATCGAGGCACACGATTGCCTCGACATCCCTTGTCCGGGCCGTCACCTCGGCGGCAATCTCGGCGCCGGAGCGGCCGGCCGCCGCCAGGTCGCGACCGAGCTTGGCCAGCAGGGCGATGCCAAAGGATGCCGTGTCCGAGTCGATCACGTGGATCTCGCGCTCGGGCAGCGCCTCCCGACCGAGCGTCGCCGACCTGAACGTGCTCGACAGGCTCGCCCCGACGCTGATGCACACGACCGCGTCGGCGCCGGCGGCAAAGGCGGCCTCAAAGGCGTCGCTGAAGGCGATCGGGCTGGCCGCGGCGGTCTTCGGGAATGGCGCGTCGGGGGCGGTCATCCGGACCCAGAAGTCTGCCGCACTCAGCTCGACGCCGGCCTGGAATGTCTCGTCCCCGAACGAGACGAGGAGGGGCACGACCGTGATCCCGAGTTCAGCCGCCCGGCTCGGTGACAGGTCACTGGCCGAGTCGATGACGATGGCGACCTGGCTCACGGGCAGTCCCTCCATCATGCTTGAACGGCAGGCTGGCCGATCAGGTGCTCGACCTCGCGCAGCCGGGCCAGTGGAATGAGGGCGACGAACAGCAGCAGCAGGGTGCCCAGCAGCAGGCCGTCGATGCCGGCGATCCGGGCGGCCTCCCCGCCCAGCAGGCTTCCGCTGATCTGGCCGATTGCGAGGAACACCGAGTACAGGCCCATGATCGCGCCGCGGTCCTTTGGATACGCTTCCGAGACATCGGCCAGCAGGCCCAGGGCGGCGGGCGTCGCACCGGCCAGGACGAACAGGCCACCCACGACCGCCGCGCCCGGCAGGGCCCTGGCGATTCCCGGCGCCCCCTCGCTGTGGTTGATCACGGCCACGGCGGCGATCACGGCCAACCCGCCCAGGATCCCGAAGAAGATGATCGAGGTCCGCCGGTAGCGCTTGAACCGGTTGCCCCAGAAGACCAGCCCGGCAAAGAAGACGAGCAAGCCGGCGGCCAGCCCGATGCTGATCTCCGACGGGACGAAGTGGCCCATCAGGTACTGGTCGGTGAACTCCGGCGACGGCTTCTGGGTGAGCTGGAAGAGCGACTGGTTGGTCCACAGGCCGAGCGCCGCGTTGATCGCGATCCAGGTCGGGGCCAGCAGCCAGACATGGCTGCTGCGCAGGATCTGGAGATAGCGCCTGAGCCCGCCGTGATCGGCCTTGCGCATCGCCCGGAGGTCCTCGCGAAACGTGACGCCGTAGCGATAGATCAGGAATGACACGCCATAGATCCCCGCGTTCAGGAAGAACGCGTTCCGGCCGAGAAGGTCGATCAGGACCCCGGCCAGCACGATCCCGACGCCCAGGCCAGCCAGCGTGGCCCCTTCGAAGCGAGCCGAGGCGCGACCCCGCGCAAGCTCGTCACCGGCCGTGGCCATCGCGAGGAAGCCGAGGATCGAAGGCACCGAGGCAGCTGTCGAGAGTCCTTCGAGCACGCGCGTGCCGGCGAGCACGGGAATCACGGTGCTGAGCCCGGTGATGATGACGGCAACGAAGCCGAAGAGCGGCCCGAGCTGCATCATCCGGTGATGCCCGAAGCGGTCCGACAGGACCCCGAAGACGGGCGACATCAGCAGCTCGGCGGCGAAGAACAGGGCCGCGAACAGGCCGATCATCTCGGGATCGACTCGCGGACCGCCGACCCGTTCGAAATGGGCCAGGTGGTACGTCAGCAGCGCCCCGGTCAGGCCGGTGCTCAGGCGCAGGGTGAATGTGCCGAACAGGACGGCTGTGAGTGACCGTCCCGTGTGATCGGGCTGGGCGGTCGCGGAGTCGGGCGCCTCCTGGGCTCTGGCGACAGCGGGATCCATGGCCGCCAAGCCTACAGGGCAGCACAGGGCTTCCGTGGGCCTCCGCGACCCATCCAGGCGGCAGGTAGACTCCGGCTGAGCAATGTCCCGCCCGCTGGTCCCCGCCTTTCTCGCCCGCGGCGCTCATGGCGCCGTGGTCGCGCCCCATCACCTGGCATCCGCCGCCGGCCTGGGCATCCTCCGGGCGGGCGGTTCCGCCGTGGATGCGGCAATCGCCACGAATGCCGTCCTTGCCGTCGTCGACAGCCAGGCCTGTGGGATCGGCGGCGATGCGTTCTGGCTGATCTGGGACGCGGCGGGGCGACGCCAGCTGGGTCTGAACGGCAGCGGCCGATCGGCCCGGACCGCGAGTGCGGCGGCGCTCCGTGCGCGAGGGCTCCGGACGATGCCCGCGCGCGGCGGTCTGTCGATCACGGTGCCGGGCGCCGTCCGATCGTGGGGCGATGCCCATGATCGTTTCGGCCGCCTGCCGCGGGCAACTCTCCTCGCGCCAGCGATCGAAATCGCCAGGGACGGTTTCCCGGCCGACGACGCGTTCTGCCACGCGATCGAGGTCAATGGGCTGCTGTTCGAGCGCGAACTCGGGGCCCGCGGTGCCGGCTGGACCGCCGTGTATCGGTCGGCCCGCCGGCCCTGGCATCTGGGCGAACGCGTCCGCCTGCCGGCCCTCGCCGCGACCCTCGAGCGGATCGCGGCCAACGGCTGGGCCGAGCCCTACGAAGGCGCTACGGCGGACCGGCAGGCTACCGTCCTGGCCGCGTCGGGCTCGGCGATCGGGCTCGAGGACCTGCGGTCGCACCGGTCCACCTGGACCGAGCCGATCGCGACGACCTATCGCGGGGTCCGGGTGACCGGCCACCCGCCGAACAGCTCGGGCTTCGTGGCTCTCGAGCTGCTCAACATCCTCGAGACGTTCGACCCACCGGCGGCTGCGGAGCCGGGCCCGGCCGCCCTCTCCGAACGCCTCCGCTGGGCCCACCTCGGGATTGAGGCCTCGAAGCTGGCGATGGCCGACCGGGATGCCCACCTGACCGATCCCGAGCACTATCGGGCACCCCTCGAGCGCCTCCTCGACAAGGCCTATGCCCGGGACCTCGCCCGGATGATTGATCCCAGCCGGGCGGCTCAGCCACCAGCGGCGGGCGTCCCACGCGGCGGCGGCACGGTCTGGCTGGGCGTGGTGGACGGCGACGGCAATGCGGTCAGCCTGATCCAGAGCAACTACGCCGGCTTCGGGTCGGGCATCGTTGACCCGCAGACCGGGATTGCCTACCAGAATCGGGGGTCGTACTTCGGCCTTGACGAGGACCACCCGAACGTCCTTGCGCCGGCCAAGCGAACCCTCCACACACTGATGCCCGGGATGCTCTTCCGCGCTGGCCGGCCATGGTTGATCCTCGGTTCGATGGGTGGCGACGCCCAGCCCCAGGTGCATGCCCAGGTGGTCTCCGCCCTGGTTGACGGCGGGGTCGACGTGGCCTCGGCCGTGGCCGACCCACGCTGGTTCGTCGAACCCGACGAACACTTTGCCCCACCCGACACCGTCCGGATCGAGCCCCGCTTCGGTCCTGAGCTCCTCGGCGGGCTGACCGCTCTTGGCCACGAAGTGACGCCGACCGAGCCATTCGATGGCGCCCTGGGCCACTGCCATGCCATCGAGATCATCGCCGGCGGACCTGCCCGCGGCGGCAGCCTGGCCGCGGCGACAGATCCGCGCAGCCAGGGCCTGCCGGCAACCTGGTAGACCCAGCCGACCGGCCGCGGTCCCTCGCCTATACTCGAAGTGCCGGTTGCCGCTGCGATGGCGAGGACGCAGCAACGACGCCGCAGCACCGCTGGGAGGGGTCCCGTGACGTCGAACGTCGGCCAGAACTATCCCTACTCAAGCGAAACCGAGGCCGCCCGGGCGGCAACGATCGCCCGCCTTGCCGCCGAGCGCGACGGGCTCGCGGCCAAGCTGGCCACCGAGACGACGCCGGTCGAGCCGGGGGATCGCTGGTGGGTCTACAAGTGCCCCACCCCGGGCTGTGCCGGGCTGCTCCACGTGGCCGGCTTCGCCCACGACCTGCACGCCGTCTACGTCGTCTGCGACGGGGCCTGCGCGAAGACCTTCCTGCGCTGACCGGCCCAAGCGACCCCGCCGCCGGCCTGCCTCCGATTGACGGCCTGCCTCCGATCGACTCGACGATCCTGCGCGCGGCCCGGCGCAGATTGGTCGTCGACGGGAGCGGGCTCGTCGCCTCGACCTTCGGCTTCGGCCTTGTCTTCGGCCTGACCGCCCGTTCGGCGGGCTTCTCCCCGATCGAGGCGATCGCGTTCTCGGTGATCGTCTTCGCGGGCGCCAGCCAGTTCGCGGCCACGGGCATGGTCGCGGCCGGTTTCGCCTGGCCGGCGATCGTCGTCCTGACTGCCCTCGTCAACGCCCGCCACCTGCTCTATTCGGCCTCGCTGGCTCCGTGGCTGCGGGGCCAGCCCTTCTTCGCGCGGCTGGTCATGTCCCACCTCCTGACTGACGAGGCGTTTGCCCTGGCCAGTGTCCATTTCCGCCGACTGGGCCGGGTGGACCCGGCCGGCTACTGGATCGCTGCGATCGGCTCGACGTTCATCCCCTGGAACGTGGCCACGATCGTGGGGGTGCTGGGTGGCCAGTTCATCCCGGATCCCCGGGTCCTTGGCCTCGACGTCGTCTTCCCGGCAGCGATGGCCGGTCTGGCCGTGGGTCTGTCGAACGGTCGCCGGGAAGTCGTGGCGGCAACGGTCGGAGTGATCTGCGCTGTCGCGATCGGACTGCTGTGGGACAGTCGGGTCGGAATCGTCGTCGGCGGCCTGATCGGGCCGCTGGCTGGCCTGGCCATGCCCCGCGCCGCCGACGCCACGCCGATGGGCGACATCGTCGAGGACCTGGGCGGCGGAATGCCGTCATGACGACCGGACTGGTCGGACTGGCCCTGCTGATGGCCCTGGTGACCTACCCAAGCCGGGCGATCCCGCTGCTGGCGCCGGGTTTTGACCGCCTGCCGCCACGGGCGCTCGAGTACCTCCGGCTCGTCGGTCCGGCCGTCCTTGGCTCGATCGCCGCGGCCCAGATCTTCGTCACTCCGGGCACGCGCGGCGGGGCTCCCACGCTCCACATCGGGATCGAATGGCTGGCGGTCGGCGTCTGCGTCGCCAGCGTAGCCTGGCGCCGGAACCTGCTTCTCGGCATCGTCCTGGCCGTCGTGATCGTGGCCGGAGCGCGGGCACTCGGCCTGGCCGGCGCCTGACTAGCGCCTGGCCGGATCAGGGGTCGCGGACCGCGTCGGCCTCGATCTCCACGAGCAGGGACGGCTCGATCAGGGCCCGGACCTCGACGATCGTGGCGGCCGGCCCAACCGCGCCGAGGCGTTCCCCGAGGGCCTCGAGGATCGCCCGGCTGTGACCGATGTTGGTCGTGAAGATCCGCACGCGGACGACGTCCTGACGCGAGAAACCAGCCTCGTGGAGGGCCGCCTCGATGATCATGAGGACCGCCCGGGCCTGGCCGGCGGGATCCTCGGGATGGAGCGATCGACCATCCGGCCCGGCGTCGGTCGTGCCCGATACCCAGCAGGCGTTGCCGGCCACAAGGGCCCGGCTGTAGCCATAGCGAGCCTCGAACGGCCCACCCGAGGAAATCCGGCGGCGTTCCGCGCGGGCCATCTCAGGCGCGGTGCGGACGCCAGGATCCGACCAGCGGATCCCGGCCAACGGCGAGCAGGAGACCCGCCAGCAGGGTCGTCCGCGGAACGATCGAGTCGACCTCGAGATACTCGTCCGCGGAGTGGTCATTCCCCCCGATCGGCCCCAGGCCGTCGAGCGTGGGCACGCCCAGGCCGGCGGTCGTATTGGCATCGGAGGCTCCCCCCGTCGCCGCGTCGGCCAACGCGAAGCCGAGTCGGCCGGCAAGGGCCTGGGCGTGGAGGACGAGCCGGCCGCTCCGTTCGAGCCGTTCCATCGGCCAGTGGCGAGCGGTCTCCTCGATCGTCACCTGCGTGTCGGCGACGGCGGTAGTCGCCGCAACCAACCGGACGGCGGCCTCGGCGGCCTCGAGCAGCTCCCGGCTCGGGGCTCGCAGGTCGACCTCGAGGACAGCTTCCTCGGCGACGACGTTCGGTCGGCTGCCGCCGTGGACGACGCCGACATTCACGGTGACCCCCGGCCAGCGCCCGTTGAGGGCCTGCAGTTCGAGCACCTGGTGGGCCGCCGCGAGGATCGCGTTGCGGCCCTTCTCCGGCTCCACGCCGGCGTGGGCGGCCCGGCCGTGCACGGTGAGCCGAAGATCGATCGTGCCCTTCCGGGCGGACACGATGTCGCCGTTCGCCCGGGCGCACTCGAGGACGAAGCACACGTCGGAGGCGAGGGCCAGCTCGCGGATCGTGGCCGTGCTGGAGACCGAGCCGATTTCTTCGTCAGGGTTGGCCACGAAGACGAGTCGCTCGAAGGGTAGCTCGCCGGTGGCCGCCGCCCGTTCTCCTTCGCCGTCGCCCTCGCCCAGCGAGAGCAGGGCGAGGATCGCGTAGAGCCCGGCCAGCAGGCCGCTCTTCATGTCGGTCACCCCCGGCCCGCGGGCGATGCCGGCGTCGATCCGGAGCGGCCGGGCGGCCACTGTGCCTTCCGGGAAGACCGTGTCGAGGTGGCCGATCAGGAGCGCCCGGGGACCGCCGGGCCGGCCATTGAACGTCCCGACGACGGTGTTCCCGAGGACCGAATGGGCGTGGATCTCGACCTGGGCGCCGAGTCGCTCGAGGAAGGCGGCCGTCCAGCTGCCGACCTGGTCGACACCGGCCTTGGTGTAGCTGCCGCAATCGACGTTGACCAGGGTGGCCAGGTCTTCGAGGAAGGCCGGCAGCTCGTCCTGGACGATCTCCTCGAGCTCCTCCAGCTCATCCGGGCTGACGGCGGCGCCGGGCGGGTGCAGAGCATCCATTCCGGCAGTCTACCCGCGTTGTTAGACTCCCCGGAACCGTGCGAATGATCGAGATCCGGCTGCTCGAGGGTCCGAACGTCTACCGGCTGGAACCGGTGGCCAAGATCGAAGTCGCCATCGGCCGCCGGCGGACCTGGTATGGCCAGCGCAACCCCGCCCGCCACGCGCTCGTGCGTCTCGGCCAGGCGGTGCCGGTTCGCGACTGGCCGGATGACGTCGCCGCACTGGCGGCCTGGCTCAAACGTCTCCGCGCAGATCACGGCGGCGGCCGGGCAGGGCTCGTGGTCCATCGCTCGTCCGACCCCGGCCACTGGATCGTGACGTTTCCGTGGTCGGCTGCCGGACGCACCCGGATGATCGCCGAGGCGGCCCTGGGCCTGGTCGAGCGCAACGTGTCGCCAGCCCGGACCGCCAGACTAACGGGTGGTCAGGCTCGCCTGCTGGCCCGCTGGGCAGCCCGGATCGGCGCAGCAGACACGACCGCACCAACCTGGCTCCGCGATGCAGATCGGCGCATCCCGATCGTGTCGATCAGCGGGACGAACGGTAAGAGCACGACGACCCGACTGATCAGCCACATCCTCGTCGTCGCCGGCCGGCACACCGGGACAACCACCTCGGACGGCGTCCTGGTCGATGAGCGGATGGTCGACCCGGGTGACTGGACGGGGCCCGGCGGCGCCGCCCAGATCCTGGGCCGATCCGACGTGGAGGTCGCGGTCCTCGAAACGGCGCGGGGCGGGATCGTGCTCAAGGGCGTCGGCTACGAGTCGAACGACGTGAGCGTGCTGACCAACGTGACCGCCGATCACCTCGACCTGCAGGGAATCCACACCCTCCCCGAGCTGGCCGAGGTGAAGGCCACGATCTGCCGGATCACGAAACCTGATGGCTGGGCGATCCTCAACGGCGATGATCCCTTCGTCGCCGCGATGGCCCGCCGCGTTCGGGCCCGGGTGGCGTTCTTCTCGATCGCCGGCCGGCCGCCGGCGATCATCGTCCGCCAGCTTGCCGACGGCGGACGGGCCTACCTCCTGCGCCGGGACATCCTGGTCGAGGTCGCTGGCGGCCGGACGGCGGAGATCGCGAGCGTCGCGGAGCTGCCGATCACGATCGGCGGCGTGGCCCGCCACAACATCGCTAACGCGCTGGCCGCCGCCGGCGCGGCCCGGGCCCTGGGCGCGACGATCGAGCAGGTCCGCCGGGGGCTGATCGACTTCCGGCCCAATTCGGAGCGATCGCCCGGGCGCCTGAACATCTACCGCCTGGGCAACCGAATCGTGATCGTCGACTTTGCCCACAACGAGGCGGGCACTTCGGCAATCCTCGACGTGGCCGAAGGGATTGCCGGCGGGGCGGCCGGGCGGGCCACGCCGATCACGGTGATCATCGGCACGGCCGGCGATCGACCCGATGACTCGCTCCGGGGGATCGGGCGAATCGCCGCCGAGCGAGCCCAGCGGGTCGCGATCAAGGAGACCCGCAACTACCTCCGTGGTCGGACCCGCGAATCGATCGTCGGCGAGCTGCTGGCCGGGATCCGCTCGGCGGGCACTCCCGCCGCCCAGGCCCCGGTGCCGGTCTACGAGTCGGAGACCGCGGCCCTCCACGCGGAGCTGAACGGGGCCGCGGCCGCCGAGGCGGCCCGCACCGGGGCGCGGCCGGATGCCGCCCGGATCGTCGTCCTGATGTGCCACGAGGAGCGCGAGGCGGTCTTCGCCATGCTGGCCGAGCTTGGCGCGCGGCCGCTGGATCTCGGTTCGGACCTGACCGAGCTCATCCCCCGACTGCAGGATCGCCGGCGCCGGTAGGCTCGTCGCACCGTTCCGGGCTCCGTCCTCGGGCCTGGGGGCCCTGCCGGGTCCGGGTTTCGTGCCGGGATGTGCGCACAGAACATCGAAACGCCATGTTCGGACCGAAACGCGGTCGTTCCGGGTGCCTTGTGGGTCCTGCGCAGGCCTGCCCGCGCGGATTCGCGCCGCGCCACGCTTTCGCCGGGGCGATGCTCGAGCGTTGGCATTGGCCAGAGAGCTTGCCAGTAATCGAAATCGGCGTTTTGGTGTTCTGTGCGCACACCCCGGCACGGACCAGCCCCCCGTCACGGACCAGCCCCCCGGCACCCGCGGCCGAGGCCGAGCCGGGCGAGCACGCGCAGAGACCTAGCCCTCAGGGACCTCCAGCTCGCCGGGATCGGCGAAGGCCATCGCCTCACCCCGGCCGCGCGCCGCGGTCATCGCCTCGCGGTAGACCCCGACCGCGTCGTCGACGCACATCACCACGAGGTCGCCCGGCGTCGCCCGGCGCAAGGCCAGGCGGACCGCGGTCATCTCGTCGAGGACCTCCTCGACCTTGGTCGTGCGGCCCGTGCCGTCGCCCTGGGCGGCCCTGGTTCCCTCGCTGATATGACCGGCCGACTCGCCGGCGGTCCGCCCGCGCAGGTTCTTGTCCTCGCGGATGATCAGCTCGTCGAACGAGGTTGCCGCGATCGCGCCATAGTCGCGCTGGTCCTGGTCGGGTCGATCGCCCGGGATCCCGATCACGCCGATCGCCCGGCCGCGGCGGACCGGCGGTACCGTGGCCAGCTTCGACCGGGGCACGCGGCCGAGGCTGACGTCGGGCTCGGTGATCATCCGCTCGACGAAATCGGCCAGCTGGCGCATTCCGTCGACGTTGTGGCAGTAATCGATCACGACCTGCACCCCGCCGAACTCGAGCAGGTTGAGCCGGCCGGGAGCCTGGAAGAACGAGGTCGAGAACGTCCGCAGACCCTGCCGGATATCGTGCAGATGGGCGCCCGCGGCCCACGCGGCGGCGGCTGCGGCGAGGGCGTTGGCCACGTTCATCCGGGCCTTGCCCCCGAACGTTGCCGGGATCAGGTGGGTGTACAGGACCGGCATCGTCCGGCCGGCCAGGCGTAGGACGACGAGCTCGCCCTCGGGCGTCTCGTCGATGCTGAACGCGGCGCCGCCCCGGCCGACGTGGCCATCGACCCGGTCATAGCCCTCCTCGCCCTTCGTCGTCTGCATCGAGAAGTAGACGACCCGGCCGGCCGAATGGCGGCCCATCCTGGCGACGAGCGGATCGTCGGCGTTGAGCACGACCGAGCCCGAGCGGGGCACGGCATCGACGATGACGGCCTTGACGTTGGCCAGCTGGCCCAGTGAGGTGATCCCGCCCAGGCCCAGGTGGTCGCCGGTGACGTTGGTCACGACAGCCACGTCGTTGCGGTCGTAGCCCAGCCCTTCGCGCAGGATTCCGCCGCGCGCCACTTCGAAGACCGCGGTGTCGACGTTCGGATTCTGAAGGACCATCTGGGCCGACTTCGGACCCGACATGTCGCCTTTCTTGATCATCCGGCCATCGATCACGATTCCGTCGGTCGAGGTCATCCCCACCCGGCGGCCCATCAGCTTGAGGATGTGGGCGATCATCCGGACGGTCGTCGTCTTGCCGTTCGTGCCGGTCACGGCGACGATCGGGATGCGCGCCGGGGTGCCCGCCGGAAAGAGCCCGTCGATCACCGGCCGGGCGACATACTGCGGCTCGCCCTCGCTGGGATTCGTGTGCATCCGGAAGCCCGGAGCGGCATTGACCTCGACGATCGCGCCGCCTGTCTCGCGCACCGGCGTGGCAATGTCGGGACAGACGAAGTCGATGCCCGCGACATCGAGACCAACGACCCGCGCCGCCGTCTCGGCGATCTCCACGTTGTCCGGGTGGGCCTCGATCGTCCGGTCGATCGAGGTGCCGCCGGTCGACATGTTGCCGGTCAGGGCCAGCTTGACCCGGCTGCCGGCCGGTGGGACCGCGTCGAGCTCGAAGCCCTGGGCCCGGACCAGGGCGACCGCATCCTCGTCGACCCGGATCCTGGTGAGGACCTTCTCATGGCCGATCCCCCGGCGCGGATCGGCGTTGGCCGCCTCGACCAGCGCGCTGATCGTTGACTGCCCGTCGCCAACGACCGACGCGGGCACCCGCTCGGCGATCGCGGCGACCCTGCCGCCAATGACCAGGCAGCGATAGTCGAGGCCCGTGACGTATGTCTCGACGACAAGGTCGCCCGAATGGCTCTCGCGACGGGCGCCCTCGAATGCTGCCCGGACCGCCGCCTCGTCGCGCAGGTCCAGGTGGACGCCCCGGCCGTGGTTCCCGTCGAGCGGTTTGACCACGCAGGGATAGCCGAGCCGGATTGCCGCGGCGACGGTGGCCTCCTCGCTATCGACGAGCTCGGAGCGCGGCACCGGCAGGCCGGCCGAGTCGAGAAGCTTGTTGGTCAGGCTCTTGTCCGAGGCGATGTCAACGGCGATCGCCGACGTCCGCGAGGTCATCGTTGCCCGGATCCGCTGCTGATGGACCCCCTGCCCGAGCTGGACGAGCGAGTGGCGGTCGAGCCGGATGTACGGGATGTCGCGGCTGACCGCCTCGTCGATCAGGGCCTGGGTCGATGGCCCGAAGGCGGCTCGCTCGGCCAGCCGGATGAGGCCTTCGAGCTCGGCCAGCATGTCGAAACCGGCGCTGGCCGGTGGGTCCACGAGGTGGTTCACGAGGGCCACGGCAATCCGGCCAGCCTCGATCCCGACCGACTCCTCGCGGTACTCGTAGATCACGTTGTAGCGGCCGTAACCACCGGCTGAGCGGGTCTTGCCGTGACGGACATCGGTCCCGGCCAGGTTCTGAAGCTCGAGGGCGACGTGCTCGGCGACGTGGCCGGTCCACGTGCCGTCACGCAGGCGGGTGACGAAGCCGCCCCGCCGGCCGAGCGAGCAAGCGTGATCCTCCAGGCTGGGCAGGACCCCGATCAAGGCATCCACGAAGCCGGGGATCTTGTTACTGGGAAACTCCTCGAGCCCGCCCAGGTCGACGAGCATCCGGACGACGGGCTCGCGAGCCCAGTAGTTCGGCCCGCGCATGATCCGCGTCTCGACGATCGTCAGGCTTGGTTCGGGCCGCGCGCCGGACGCACCCCGACCCTTCGACGACTTCGGTCGGGGCGACGATGCGGTCTCGGCCACGGGAACTCCTCCGACGGAATGGTTCATTCGACTTCCGCCCATCCGGCACGGCGTCGCGCGGTCAACTCGAGGCAGCCTCCCCACCGGCGAGCGCCCGGAGCTGGGGCGTCGCGATCCGGCGGCGACGGCGAAGGTCGAAGTGGTAGCCGGCCGGCAGCGAATGGAGCACGACGCCGCTGATCATCAGCGGCCGATGGCCGCCGATCTCCCAGGCATCCGTCTCGGAGTTCGCGCCATCGATGATCGTGATGCTGCCGCGCCCGATCACTTCCATGACGTGGTCGGGGCCGACGATTCCCGCGGTGTCCTCGTCGATGCCCAGGCCCAGCAGACTCGGGTTCTGGGCGATCAGGCTGAGCAACCGACCGAGCCGGTTCCGCTGCTGGAAGTGCTGGTCGATGATCACCCCGGGCAGGACGCCCAGGCCGGCGGCGATCTGGGCCATCCGCAGCTTGGGCGTCGCGCCGGACGCCCCGAACGCGATCATGTGGCTGCTCATCGCGGACGCCCCGGCCGAGGTGCCGGCGATCACCGCGCCGTGCTGGAACCGCTCGAAGATCTCGTCGGCCAGGCGAGTTCCGCCCAGGGTCGAGCTCAAGCGGAGCTGATTGCCACCGGTCAGGAAGATCCCGGTCGCATCGCGCAGCGTCCTCGCAGTGGGCTCGTCGTTGGCCTGCTGGCGGGTCGCCGCGTGGATCGGGCGGACGGATCGGACACCCAGCTGCCCGAACACGGCGCGGTAACGCTCACCCGCCTCGAGGCCCATCGACGAGGCCGTGCTGATCACGGCCACGACGGCCTGCGGCCCGCCGGCGAGCGTGACGAAGCGGCTGAGGATGACCCGATCCCGGACCTTGTCCTCGGCGCCCCCGATGACGATGACGGTACCTTCGGGCACGAATTCCACCCGCCTCCAGAACGTTCCCGAGAGGATACAGGAGTGCATCGGGCCGGCGTCTTCTGGGGTCGTAGCCGGCCATGCGAGAATTCGCCCGATGAGCGCCGCTCGATCTCGTCGCGTCCCGCGGCCGTCGTCGGCGATGGACCGCCGGCTCCGGGTTGTCCGGCATGCCTTCCGGGGCGAGCTCGAGCGACTGCACAATCCCCGCCGAATCGTCGCAATCGTCGTCCTGGTGGTCGTGTTCGGGGCGATCGGCGCCGGGCTGCTGGCCCGCGGTGAAGAGGCCGGCGCCGACGCCCGGGCCTACTGGGGCGCGGTCAGGATCTGGCTCAACGGTGGTGACCCATACCACCCCAGCGGGCCGTTCCTGCCCTATGTCTACGCGCCCTGGATGCTGCCCTTCTTCACGCCCTGGGCGCTCCTGCCCTGGGACGTCGCCTGGTTCGTCTGGCGGGGCGGAATCCTGATCGCCTGGCTGGCCTCGATCCACTGGGCCTACGAACGTCGTCCATTGGCCACGGCCTTCGCCGTCCTCGTCCTGTCGTTCCCGATCGCGGCCAACCTCGACACGGGCAACGTCACCCTCGTCCTGGCCCTCGGGCTGTGGGTCGCCCAGTTCTCCGATGCCCGCGTGGCCGGCGCGATCTGGGCGATCGCGACGTGGATGAAATGGGTCCCGGCTCCGTTCTGGCTCGTGCTCGCGCCGCGAGCCCGGACCTGGGGCCTGGGCTGGCTGGCCCTGGCCGGGGCGCTCAGTCTGTTGACCCTGCCGCTGACGATCATCCAGCTCCAGGCCCTCTTTGGCTTCGGGCCGCGGCCGCCCCGATTCGACTACCTGGTCCTCCTGTGGGCCAGCGTGCCCTGGTTGTGGCGCCACCCGGCCGCCCTCAACCGCCTCGACCCGCGGACATGGCCGACAAACCTAGGTGCGCTGCGGATCCGGTTGGGCGCCTGGCGCCGGCACTGGGCGAACGATCCGGGCGGGGCACGCCGGCAGGTGCGGGTCGAGATCCGGGCGTTCCTGGGACTCGAGAACCGGGCCGGGTGATCAGGCCAGGGCGGCGGTCGAGCCGAGCGCCACAAGGCGTCGGTTGGTCCCCCCCGGGGCGACATAACGGAAGAACGAGCGATCAATCGAGTAGATCCCGGTCGAGGCGATCGCGAACTCACCCATCCGGAAGCTGAACACGGGATTCTCGCGGTTGCCGGCGTAGTGGTAGGCCCGGCCGTCGGCGGCCAGGACGGCCAGGTTGGCCTGGCCGCCGAACGTTGCATGGAGGGTCCCGAGCAGGTTGTCGACCGGCTCGTTGAGCCGCCAGGCATCCTCGAGCCAGCGCTCGCCGACCTCGGAGTCGGCCCGACCGTGGATCCGGCCAGCAGCCTGGAATGCCCGACGCTGGTCGCGGAATTCGCGCAAGTCGCCGTTGTGGCTGAAGGCGAACCGGCCGGCCGGGTCGTCGAATGGCTGAGTGTCGGCCAGGTTCAGCGTTGACAGCCGCGACGGCCGGCGGAGATGGACGAGCAGGCTGGTCGTCTCGATCTGGCCGATCGCCTCCCTGCCCGGGTCATCGCGGAACGCGTGCACGTCGCGATAGCTGGCCAGGCGGCCGGCGCCGGCGACCCAGGCGGCGCCCCAGCCAAACCCGGCGATCCCATACCGCTCGAGCCCCTCCACGAACGGATAGAGCTGATCGATCCGGAACGGACGCCCCGAGCGGGCGACGAAATGCTCACACATCAGGGCTGATGATAGGGCTGGCGAGCGCCCGAACCCCGGCTCGCGTCGGCCCACAGCTGGTCCACGTCTCAGTGCGAGCGGAGGACCAACCCGCGGTAGCCCGCCTGGAAACCCGCCTCGAGGAGCACCGGCCGCCACGGCGAGTCGACGATCGAGCGGCCATCGACCTTTGTGATCACGAGCTCGCGCACGCGCCGGTCGGCGACGAGGACGCCCAGGGCGCGCAGGGCCGCGAGGCCCACGGAGCCCTCGTCCGCGGCCGGGAACGACTGGAGTGAGCGGCCACCGCGTTCGAGGTAGAAGGCGGCCCGGCCGTCGACGAGCGCCACGTAGGCGCCGGCCGCGCGCTGGAATGGGCGCCGATCGTCGTCGGAGCGGCGCGGCCACGCGAGCGCGGCGCCATAGGCGTTGGCCGGATCGGCCGCGGCAAGCAGGTGGACCCGGCCGGGCGCCGGACCGTCGCCGGTTGCGCGGATCGAGCGCAGGCGTTCGAGCGCCCCGGCCAAGGCGAATTGTGCCGCGCCAAGACCGGCCACGAAGTAGCCTCGCCGGATGCGGCCCGCCTCCTCGAGCGCCCGCAGGACGGGATAGACGCCCGAGAAGCCGCCCGCGATGCCCTCGCTCGCGACCGCCTCGCGGGTCAGCACCCCGTGGCGGTCCAGCAGGGCCAGGGCAACGGCATGGAGCCGCTCGGTCGGAGTCATCTCGCCGACGGGCTCGACGAGCGACCAGCGCCCGGCGGCTTCCGGCGGGCCAAGGCTCGTCAGCCGGCCGAGTCGGCGGCGCGGCTCGCGGCCGGGCCGGTTCCAGCGCAATGCCCGGAGCGGGGCGAACGTGTCGTTGGTAACTTCGCCGGCCCAGACCAGGTCCCACAGGGCATCGAGGACAGCGCGGTCCGGTCCGCCGCCCGCGGCGGCGTGGATCGGCCGGTAGAACGACGCACCTCGCCGGGCGAGGAACTCGCGGATTGCCAGATGACGTGGGCCGGCCGGCCGAATCTCGTCGTTCGCCCCGCCGGCCGGCTGGATCAGCGCCTCCCGGAGCGCCTCTCGGCCGGGCCGGACGAGAGCGATCCTGCCGTCATCCCGGCCGAGGCTGCCTCGCCCGACCCAGATCACCTCGCCCAGGGCGCCCAGCTCATCGAGCAGGCGTGGCTGGTAGCCGGGCACTCGCGCTGGCAGGACGTCCCGTTCGAGCACCGACGCCGGGATCGGCAGGCCGGCGAGCTGGTCGATCACCTCGGCCAGGCGTTCGAGGGCGGCCGAGCCGCGCGGCGGCGCTGGCCCGAAGCCCGGCTCGTCACCGAGGCTGGGGATCGCTGCAACGCCCTGCCAGTCGGGCAGGAATCGACCGAAGGCCGCCGGTTCGACCGGTTCGACCTCTCGGCGCAGCCGGGCGAGCGATCGCCGCCGAAGCTGGCGGAGCACCTCCGGATCACACCACTCTCGCTCGGCTCCGCCCGGCCGGAACTCGCCCCGGAGGAGGGTTCCTGCCGCCATCAGGCGGAGCAGCGCGTCCTCGATCAGGCCGACTGGCAGGCCCCAGCGGGCGGCGGGCTCCACGGACAGGAACGGCCCGTGGGTCCTCGCCCAGCGGCCGAGCAGGCCGTCGAGGGCGGCAACGGTCGGCTCGAGGAATGCCTGGGGCACCCCCGACGGCGGCTGGACGCCAAGGGCATCGCGGTAGCGGGCCACGTCCTCGATCGCGATCCAGCGCGAACCGCTCGGCTCACCGGTGATCCGGACAGCCACCGACCGCCGGCTCGCGACGAGCTCGGCCAGCCATGGCCCGGCCGCTTCGGTGCCACCCACGATTCGCGCTCCAACCTCGAGCTCGGTCAGGTCGCCGATCCGGCGCAGGAGATCGTGGAGCTGGTCTGCCGTCGTCGCGGCCCGCTCGTCGCTGAGGGCCTGGAGCTGGAGCTCGAGGTCGGCCAGGGCACCGCCATCCAGCAGCTCGCGCAACTCCTCCTGGCCGAGCAGCTCGCGGAGCAGGTCGCGGTCGAGGGTGAGCGCCTGGGCTCGTCGCTCGGCGAGCGGCGTGTCGCCCTCGTACATGTAGGCAGCGACGTAGTCGAACAGGAGTGAGCTGGCGAAGGGCGACGCCCGAGCCGTTTCGACCCGGTGGACAGCCAGCTCGCGCCCAGCCACCGCCGCCAGGATCCCTTTGAGGGCCGGCAGGTCGAAGACGTCCGACAGGCACTCCCGATACGTCTCGACCAGGATCGGAAAGCTGCCATAGCGGCTGGCGACCGCCAGCAGATCGGCCGAGCGCTGGCGTTGCTGCCACAGCGGCGTGCGCGTTCCCGGCCGGCGGCGGGGCAGGAGCAGGGCACGGGCGGCGTTCTCCCGGAAATGCGCCGCGAACATGGCCGAATTGGCGAGCTGGCCGACGACCAGGTCCTCGATCTCCGCTGGGTCGGGGAACAGGAGGTCCTCGATCCCCTGATCCAGGGCTCCGCCGGCCAACAGTCCGTCGGTCCCGCCCAGCTCGCCTTCGGGCAGCCGGATCGCGATCCCATCGTCCGACCAGATCGTCTGGACGGCTGTGCCGAGACGCTCGCCGAGTCGGGCCTCGAGCGCCAGCGACCAGGGCGCATGGACGCGACCGCCGAACGGCGTCAGCAGGCACAGGCGCCAGTCGCCGAGCTCGTCGCGGAAGCGCTCGACCACGATCCGCTGGTCGGTCGGCAGGGCGCCGGTCACGGCCAGCTCATCCTCGAGGTAGGCGATGAGGTTTTCGGCGGCCAGGGGATCGAGGTCGTTCCGGGCGGCCAGGCGCACCAGCGCCGCCGTTCGGCCGGCGGCTCCCCGACCGAGGTCGCCCTCGAGTTCACGGACGAGGCCGCCAAGTGCCTGGCCAAGCTCGATTGGCCGGCCGACGGCGTCGCCGTGCCAGAACGGCAGCTTGCCCGGCACGCCGGGCGCGGGCTCGACCACGACGCGATCGTGGCTGATCTCGATCACCCGCCACGAGCTCGCCCCGAGGACCACGACATCGCCATGCATCCCCGCCCGCAGCTCGTAGACCATCTCCTCGTCGAGCTCGCCGACGCGCCGGCCGGGCGTACCCGGATCGCCGGCGATGAAGACTCCGAAGAGCCCTCGGTCGGGGATCGTCCCGCCCGACGTGACGGCCACGACCCGGGCGTCGCGCCGGCCCTCGACCACCCCGGTCACCCGATCCCACACGATCCGGGCCCTGAGCTCCGCGAACTCAGCCGAGGGGTAGGCCCCCGCGAGCATCGCGAGGACCCCCTCGAGCGCCTCGCGTGACAGCGTTTCGTACGGAGACGCCCGGCCCACGGTCTCGGCCAGCTGGCCGACCGTCCAGCGATCCATCACGGTCATCGCCACGATCTGCTGGGCGAGCACGTCGAGCGGGTTGCGCGGGACGAGCGTTTCCTCGATCGCTCCGGCATGCATCCGCTCGGCCACGACCGCAGCCTCGAGCAGGTCGCCGCGGTATTTCGGGAAGATCACCCCCCGCGATGGGGCGTCGACCTGATGGCCGGCCCGGCCGATCCGCTGCAGGCCGCGCGCGACCGAGGTGGGCGATTCGACCTGGATGACGAGGTCGACCGCGCCCATGTCGATCCCCAGTTCAAGGCTCGACGTGGCCACGATCGCCGGCAGGCGGCCGGACTTGAGGTCGTCTTCGATCGCCAGGCGCTGCTCGCGAGCGATCGAACCATGGTGGGCCCGGACCAGCTCCTCGCCGGCCAGCTCGTTGAGCCGCTGGGCGAGACGCTCCGCGAGGCGCCGACTGTTGCAGAACACGATCGTGCTCCGATGCGCCCGGATCAGCTCGAGGATCCGGGGATGGATCGAAGGCCAGATGCTGAACCGCGGGTCGGAACCGGTGACCGGTCCAGCGGGACGCTCTTCCAGCGGGATCTGCTCGCCGAGCCGGCTCATGTCCTCGACCGGCACGACCACCGACAGCTCGAGCGGCTTGCGCGAGCCGGCATCGACCACGCTGACCTCGCGACCCGGCCCGACGCCTCCCAGGAAGCGGGCAATCGTGTCGAGCGGTCGCTGCGTCGCCGACAGTCCGATCCGCTGCGGCGGCCGCGCGGTCAGCCGATCGAGCCGCTCGAGGCTGAGGGCGAGATGGGCGCCGCGCTTGGAGCCGGCGATCGCGTGAACCTCATCGATGATCACGTGCTCGACCCCGGTCAACGCCTCCCGCGCGGCACTCGTCAGCAGGAGATACAGCGATTCCGGGGTGGTGATCAGGATGTCCGGCGGGCGCCGGGCGATCGCGCGGCGCTCCTCGGCCGAGGTGTCGCCGGTTCGCAGCCCGACCGAGATGAGCGGGGCGGGGTCGCCCCGCCGGCCGGCCGCCAGCGCGATCCCGGCGAGCGGTGCCCGGAGGTTGCGCTCGATGTCGTAGGACAAGGCCTTGAGCGGTGAGACGTACAGGATCCGGACGAGGCCGGGCCGTTCGCGGGTCGGCGCCGGGCTCGGCTGGCGGACCAGCCGGTCGAGGCACCACAGGAAGGCCGCCAGGGTCTTGCCGCTGCCGGTTGGCGCGTGAATCAACGTATGCCGGCCGGCGGCGATGGCCGCCCAGCCCCCGACCTGCGCGGCGGTCGGCTGCGCGAACGACCCCAGGAACCAGTCGCGAACGGCCGGGCTGAACGCCGCAAGCGGCTCGGCCGCGGGCTGGCTGTGGGTCGGCGGAGTGCGTCTGGCAGCCACGGGACGAGGAGTATAGGACGGCGGGGCAGAACCGAACAGATGAGCGAAAACGAACCGCCCCGGCCGGATCATGACGGACCCGCGAGGCGACCTTGGGCACGGAAGGTCGTGACCTTCGGCCCTCGGGGCTATGCGGCCGGTAGGTGATGGTGCAGGATACAAGGAGGGCGATGCCCGGGGTTGTTTCCCGTGATCGCCCGCCCGAGCATAGATCGAGAGAGGGATACGTCATGCTGGCTCGCTATCGCAGCTTCGCGGTGCCGCTCGCCGTGGTGGCCGCCGCGGTTCTCTTCTACATGGTGAATCCGTGGGTCTTCCCGGCCGTGGGCTCAACCGAGCGCGGCGTGGCAACGGTCGTCTTCTGGGTTCTCATGATCGTCGTCCTCGTGCTCCTGTTCGAGGATCGCAAGGCGCCGGAGGCCGAGACGGTCGAGGTCGAAGGTCCCGCCTTCACCCGCTACCTCTTCAGCAATACGCGGGCCGGCCTCGTCTGGCTGCCGATCCGCCTGTTCCTCGGTTTTGAGTGGGCCGTGGCCGGCTATGACAAGCTGACCGGCACCGGCTGGACCGACGGCGGGGCGGCTTTGCTCGGCTACTGGAAGAGTGCCGTCGCCATCCCGACCACCGGACATGCGGCGATCACGTTCGAGTGGTATCGCTCCTTCCTGCAATTCCTCATCGACCATGGTGCCCAGGGCTGGTTCGCCTGGCTGGTCGCGGTTGGTGAGCTGGCCGTCGGCATTGGCCTGCTCCTCGGGATCCTGACCGGCATCGCGGCGTTCTTCGGGGCAACGATGAACATGTCGTACCTGCTGGCCGGCTCGACCTCCGTCAACCCGGTCATGTTCGCGTTCACCATCGGGCTGATCCTGGCCTGGAAGGTAGCCGGCTACTACGGCGTCGACCGCTACCTGCTGCCGCGTCTCGGCGTCCCGTGGGGCGCCCGCACGACACGAGGGCCGGTCGCGGCCAGCCCCGGCTCCGTCAGCTGACCTGACCCCAGGGCGCGAAGTGCGCCCGGACGATCACGACATGCCCGGCCGGGACCACATCGGCCGGGCATCTCGCTTTCCTGCCCACGGGTTCAGCCGCGGGCAAACGATCGCCTCGAGTCCCCATCCGCCGCATTGACCGGCAGGAAACCGGCCCGGCCCAGGAGGCGGCCCGCGATCGCCAGCCGCTGGTCGAGCGGCAGTGGGTCCACGACATCGCGCTCGGCGACGCCGACCCTTGCGATCAGCCGGCCGGACCCAGCCCCGTCGATCCGGGCGGCGACGAGACTCGAGAGGAGCGCCGTCGCGATCCCCTGCCGGCGATGGTCCGCCGCCACCCCGATCGACAGCAGCTCGGCGTGGCGGCCGCCGTCGCCGCTCGGCGTAACCAGCGCAACGCCAACGAGCCGCTCGCCCACGATCGCACCGGCGGCGCGCGCCCCGGCTAGCAGGGCGGCCAGCAGAATCGCCCGCCCGAGCTCGGGGTCAGCCGGCGGCAGTGTGCGCGGGGCAAGGACAAGACGCTCGACGAGCCCAGGGTCGAGATCGGCCAGGACGGTCGGGGCAGAAGCCCCTTCGGTCCGGTCGGCGCCCATCACCGCCCGGCCGCCGCCGAGCCCGACCGGCGGTATGAGCGGATCCCACCAGCGCCGCTCCTGGGCCACCACGAGGAGCCGCGGCAGGACGAGCGCCCGAACTCGCTCGATCGTCTCCATCGAGCGCGATTCGGCCAGTCGCTGGAGCTCCGATTCGAGCAGGCCGGCATTCGGACGGTCCTGGAACGTCTCCGGCGGCGGTCCCTGCTCGTGATCTGCCGCGGCGTCCGCCCAACGCGCTCGCCAGGCGGGGTCCGTCGACTCGGGTGGATCCCGATGGGCCCCGGCAAGCCAGGTGAGCGCCCACGCCCGCGGCACGACCCGGTACACGTCGTAGCCGCCCCCGCCGGTCGCCAGCCAACGGCCACCGGCATGGCGGTGGGCGACCGCGTCGACGAGTCGAGCCGCCTCGCCCATCGCCGTCGTGGTCACGAGGAGGTGCGCCAGCGGGTCCCAGGCGTGGCTGTCAGCCCCATGCTGGCTGACGATCAGGTCCGGGCCGAACGAGGCGGCGAGGGCCGGAACCAGGGCTCGAACGCCGGCCAGCCAGGTGCCCTCCCCCGTTCCGGCATCGAGCGGGAGATTGACCGAGGTGCCGGCCGCGATGCCATCGCCCAGCTCATCGACAAAGCCCGTCCCGGGAAAGAGGGTCCGGCCGCTCTCGTGGATCGAGACCGTGAGCACGCCGGGGTCGTCCAGGTGGATCGCCTGGACTCCGTCGCCGTGGTGGACGTCGAGATCGACGTACATCACCCGCAGGCCGGCCCGCCGGGCCGCCGCGATCGCCAGGGCGGGATCGTTGTAGATGCAGAACCCGGACGCCCGCCCCGGCATCGCGTGGTGGAGGCCGCCGCCGGGGTGAAAGGCGTGCTCCACATCGCCCCGAATGATCGCCTCGACCGCTCGCAACGAGCCGCCCGCCACAGCGCCCGCGGCTTCGTGCATCCCGGCGAACGGCGGGTCGTCGCCGAAGGCGGCGATGCCGGCTTCGGCCTTGCCAAACGGGTTCGCTGACAGACGCTTGACGGCGGCGAGGTAGCTGGCGGCGTGGACCTGGAGGAGCTCGGACTCGTCGGCTGGCTCGGGTCCGAGGCCGGGAACCGCCCCGACGGTCCGGAGCAGGTCGATCCCGGGCCCGAAGCGCCGCGGCGTGAGCGGATGACTCGGACCGAAGTCATAGGTCGTCGAGTGCGGGCCGAAAACGAGGAGCGGGCCGGTCGTCACGTCACGCATCGTAGCCCGGGGCGTGGCACGATCCGCCCATGGCCGATACCGTCAGCACCCGACCCCTGATCGACAAGCTGGGCGTCCGCCCCGGTTCGCGCGTGGCCCTGATCAACATCGAGGACGTGGACTTCCGACGCCTCCTCGCCGAGCGGACCGACGACATCACCGAGGGCGAGCCGCTGGCCGGGTCGGACCTGATCTTCATCGGGATCGACGACGGGCGCGAGCTCTCCCAGCTGGCCTTCCTGCGCGGCCAGATCGTCCCGAACGGTGCGATCTGGGTCGTCTCGCGCAAGGGCACGGCAGCCACGGTCCGCGATGTCGAGGTCATCGAGGCCGCCAAGTCGTTCGGCCTCGTCGACAACAAGGTCGTGGCGTTCTCGTCGACTCATACCTCGCTCCGCCTGGTCATCCCGGTTGCGCTCCGATGAGTCGAGTACCATCGGCGCATGAAGGACCCGCTGATCATCCTGATCGTGATCCTGGCCATCGTCATCGTCTGGCGCGGCCCGAAGACCCTGCCCCAGATCGGGCGGATGCTCGGCCGCGGAGTCAAGGAGGCCCGGCGCGAGGCGGCCGAGATCAAGGTCGACATCCACAAGGACGAAGGCGCGACCACGACCATTGCGGCACCCGTCGCGCCGGCCGCGGCTCCGGTCGCGCCGACCACGCCGGTCACCGGCCCACCGGGTTCCGGGGCTCCCGGTCCAGGCGGTCCCGGGCCGGCCTGATTCGATCCCTCCGGCGATGGCCGAGCTCGACGACCTCCTTGCCCGACCGGGGCCTGGTACCCATCGCGCTCCGATCACGGTCGACGACGCCGATCTGGAAACGCTGGTCGACCTCCCACCGGCGCGTGGTGGGCTCCTCTTCGTCGGGCTGAACCCCTCCCCGGTGAGTGTGACCGCCGGCCACTACCACCAGGGCCGGCTGGGCCGGACCTTCTGGCGACGATTGATGCTCGCCGGCGTCCTCCCGGCCGGAACCAGCGTCGAGACCGCTGATGACGCGCTCGTCGCAGCGGGACACGGGATCAGCGACCTGCTCAAGGTGCCGTCGCCCCGGGACGTGGCCACTGACCGCGAGCTGACCCTGGGCGTAGGGCCGCTCTGGCAGAAGGTCGCGATCTGGCGCCCCAGTGCGGTCGTCTTCATCTACAAACGGGCCGCCGAGATCGCGGCCGGCCGGCCGCTCGCGGAGAAGTGGGGCCAGCTCCCCGGCGTCGCCCTCGCCGGACGACCGTGCTTCCTGATGCCCGGGCCGTATGCCCCGGTGGAGGAAGTGGACGAAGGCCTGAACCTCCTGCGCAACCTCCACCGGTCGATCCGGGGCTAGCCGCCCGCGCGCGCGCCGGTCAGCGCCTCGATCGCCGCGCGGATTGCCGCCGCGGGATCTTCCAGGACGGGGCCGTGGCCGGGCACGACCCGGTTGGGCCCGAGGCGGGCGAGCCGCCCAAGCGCTGCCCGAGCAGCCGTGACGTCGCCAGCCGGCGGCAGGACGAAGGTCGGCCGATCGGTCAGGGCGTCGCCGCTCAGGAGCGTGGAGTCAGGCAGCCGGAACGCCAGGTGGTCCGGCCGATGGCCGGGGGTCGCGATCACTTCGAGCGGGAGATTGCCGAGATCGAGCAGCGCCCCGTCGGCAACCTCTGTGACCGGCCACGGGAGCGGGGCGGCCCCGCCCGGGCCCGCGTAGATGGGCGCGCCGGTCCGTTCGTGGAGCTCAAGCGAGCCCGCCGCGTGGCCGGGATCGACATGGGTCAGCGCGATCGCCACGATCCGCCCTCCGAGTGCGCCCGCCTCGGCCTCGATCAGGTCGATGAATGCCTGGTCGGGATCGCCCGGATCAACCACCACGATCCGCTCCCGGCCAATCAGGATCGTGTTCGCCGGGCGGCCGGCCGGCCCGAAGGCGCTGCCCCCGGTCAGCCGGATGAGTCCCCCTTCGAGTCTGTCGCGCGTGAACGGCAGGGCCTCGATGAGGACGAGCCCGGCTCGAATGGCAGCGACGTCGGGCGCACGCTCGAGCCGCTGGAGGGTGGTCGACGTGGGCGGCCACAGCTGGATCTCGCCGGCGGCCATCGCCCCGAGCGCCGCGCTGGGCGTCAGCCACGAATGGCCGGCGACTTCGCGTGGATCGAGATCGAGCTCCGCCCCGGGGGGCAGCTCCACGGCGAAGAACCGCGTGTCGAACCGGCGCGGATAGGCGCGCGGCGTCTGCCAGCGGGCGATCGGGACGAGCCGGTCGGTTGCCAGGGTCAGCTCGAAGCGCTCGAGGATCGCGGCCAGGTCCAGCTCGCCGCCAGCCAGCGCGGCCCGCAACCGGGGCAGCTCGGCAGCGAATCCGGGGTCGGATCCGGCGGGCGAGCCATCGGCGCGGTCGGCCACGAGGACGCCGGCCTCTTCGAACAGCTCACGCAGGGCCGCCACCCGGTGGGGATCCCTGGCCCGTGACCGACCGAGGATCCGCCGGTCACCGTCGCCCGGATCGACCCGGCCGCCCGGAAAGACGTGCAGGCCGCCCCCGAAAGCCATCGAATCAGGACGCAGGGTGAGCAGCACCTCGGGTTCAGGCCGGGCGGGATCGGGGCCAGGCCGGACCAGGACGACTGTGGCGGCCGGGCGGGCGACGACGGGCCGGGCAGCAGTCGAGCGCGCCGGCCGGGGGCGGGCCGGCTCGGTCATCCGGCGGGCGCCGGCCGCCGGCGGGCGAGGAGTGCATCGAGCGCCTCCGGCTCCGTCACGGGCAGGCGGCAGGCGAACCCGTGGCAGACGAACGCCGTTGGCCGGCCGTCGAGCTGGAACCGGTCACCCAGCAGCTCGATCTCGCTTGAAGCCGGTGTCGCCGTCAGCGCAACGACCTGGTTCGGGTGGAAGCCGGCCTCGGCCACCGCCAGGAGGCGTCGGGTCGCGCCCTGATCCACGTCGCCCACGATCGCGATCTCGTCGACATCGGCCAGGGCGAAGTCGAGAGCGACGAGCCATTGGCCGAAGAATGTTGGATGGCGTGGGCCAACCTCGGCCACGAGGCGCAGTCCCGCTTCGGCGGCATCGCGGTAGCGACCTTCGCCGGTGAGCGCGGCGAGGCGGAGGAGGACGGTCACCGCCATCGCATTGCCGGACGGGACCGCGTTGTCCTGGAGCTCCTTCGGTCGCGTGATCAGGATCTCGTGGTCGATGGCGGTGTCGTAGAAGCCGCCGACCGGATCGCCGAACCGGGCCAGGATCGCTTCGGCCAGGCCCCTGGCCGCCCGGAACCAGCGCTCGTCGAATGTGGCGCTGTACAGGGCCAGGAGGCCCTCGGCCAGGCAAGCGTAGTCCTCGAGGACACCCGCGCCGGTGGCTCGGCCGTCCTTCCAGCTTCGCCACAGCCGGCCGTGGGCGTCGAGCAACCGATCGCAGCACACCCCGGCGGCCGCGATCGCGGCCTCGCGGTAGCGATCGGCCCGGGCCTGGTCTCCGCCAGCGCCGACGGCCACCGACCCCTCAGCGAGAGCCGCGATCGCCAGCCCGTTCCAGCCGGCCAGGACCTTGTCATCGCGGTTCGGCTGGGGTCGCCGATCGCGGGCCGCGAAGAGGACGATCCGAGCCCGCTCGAGCCGTTCCCGGACGTCGGCGGCGGGCAGCTCGAAGGACTCGGCCAGCTCAGCGTCGGTCCGGACCCGGCGCAGGATCGTCCGGCCGAGGCTCTCATGCCAGTTGCCCGCGTCGGTCACGTCCCAGGCGGCGAGCACGAGGGCGAGGTCGTCGGCCGTGTCGTCGGCCAGGGCAGCAGCCATCTCGCCGGGGGTCCACGTGAACGTCGCCCCCTCAACGCCATCCGTGTCGGCATCGCGACTGGCAGCCAGGCCACCGTTGGCCGTCGTGAAGTCGCGCACGATCGCGTCGAGCGTGCCGCAGGCGACAGTCCGGTCGCGCTCTTCCCCGAGGAGCTGCCAGGCGTGGACATACGCCCGCGCGAGTTGGGCATTGTCGTAGAGCATCTGCTCGAAGTGGGGAGCCAGCCACTGGCCGTCCGTGGAATAGCGATGAAAGCCGCCGCCAAGCTGGTCGCGCAGCCCGCCGGCCGCCATCCGGTCGAGCGTGGTCCGGGCCATGCCCAGGGCCACCGGATCCCTGCCTGGGTCGGCTGCGGCCAGCTGTCGGAGCAGGAACTCGATGGCCATCGGCTGGGGGAACTTGGGCGCCCGGCCCCAGCCCCCATGGCGCGGATCGAAGCTGGCTTCGAGCGTCGCCACGGCCGTCCGCGCCGCGCCGGCCGGCAGTGGCCCAGGCGCGGCCCCCACGACGGGGGTTGTTGCGCTTGCCCGAAGGCCCGCTGAGAGCGCCGCTACCAGGCGGTCGCCCGATGCCTCGACCGAGGCGCGCTGGTCGCGCCAGGCGTGGGCGACCCCAGCCAGCACCTGGCGGAACGCAGGCATCTCGCCGCGGGGCACGGACGGGTAGTACGTCCCGCCATAGAAGGGCCGGCCGTCCGGGGTCAGGAAGACGCTCATCGGCCAGCCACCCTGGCCGGTCATCGCCTGGACGGCCGCCATGTAGACCTGGTCGAGGTCGGGCCGTTCCTCGCGATCCACCTTGATCGCGATGAAGTCGCGATTCAACTCGGCCGCCGTGACCGGATCCTCGAACGACTCCCGCTCCATCACGTGACACCAGTGACAGGCGGCGTAGCCGATCGACAGGAAGATCGGCTTGTCCTCGGCTCGAGCCCGCTCAAGTGCGGCCGGCCCCCAGGGGTACCAATCGACGGGATTGTGGGCGTGCTGGAGGAGGTACGGGCTCGTCTCGGCCGCGAGCCGATTATGGGCAGCCATCGCCGCGATGGTACCGCCGCCCGTATCATCGGGAGGATGGTCGCCGAGACAGCTCCGGTCCCCAACGAGCCCCGCCGGACGCTTGCCGCGATCCTTGGCAGGCGCGCGCTCGTCCTGGTCGCGGTGGCCCTGGTCGGTGGCGGAATCGGCCTGGCGTTGAAACTCGGCCATGGGGACCCGACCGCAACGTTCATCGCCTCGGCGATCGCCCTGGCCGGTTTGGCCGGACTTGTGGGCGAGGGTACCGAGCAACTCGGCCAACGCTTCGGGCCGGGGCTGACCGGCGTCCTGCAGTCCGCCCTGGGCAATCTCCCGGAGCTGTTCATCGGGATCTTCAGCCTGCGCGCCGGGCTCATCGTGGTCGTCCAGAGCGCGCTGATCGGCTCGATCCTGGCCAACAGCCTGCTGGTCCTTGGGCTCGCGTTCGTCGCCGGCGGATTGAAGAATGGGACCCAGACATTTGGCGTCCAGCCCGTCCGGATGATCGCCACGCTGCTGGTCCTGGCGGTCGCTGCCCTGATGATCCCAACCCTGGCCACCGCGCCCGGCGCCCCCGATGCCGGCCACGCCCAGGACCTGAGCATCATCACCGCGATCGTCCTGCTGATCCTGTTCGCGGCCTCGATCCCGTTCTCGGTGCGCGGCGGCCAGGGCGCCAGCTCGCTCAAGCCGATGCTCGAGTCGGGGGAGGTCTGGCCGATCCGGCTGGCCATTGGTGTCCTCGTCGGCGCCGGCGTCGGGTCGGCCTTCGTCTCCGACTGGTTCGTCGACTCGCTCCGGCCTGCCCTGGCCAGCCTCGGGATCAGCGAGGCGTTCGCCGGCCTGGTCATCGTCGCGATCGCAGGCAATGCCGTCGAGAACGTCGCCGGCATTCAACAGGCGCTGCGCAACAAGGCCGACCTGGCGATCAGCCTTGTCCTGAACTCCAGCCTGCAGGTCGCCCTGGCATTGATCCCGGTACTCGTCCTGATCTCGGTCGTGATGGGCGGGCCGGCCCTCACCCTGGTCACCTCGCCGCTGTTGATCGGCGCCCTGGGTCTCTCGGTCATCCTCGGCGCGTTCGTCGTGTTCGACGGTGAGTCGACCTGGCTGGAGGGCCTGGCGCTGATCGCGCTGTATGTGATCATCGCCGCCAGCGTCTGGTTCGGTCCGCCGATCCAGGCACCATGAGCATCCCCGGCGGATCCGGCGCGGCCGCCGCGATCCGCGAGTGGCAGGTCTTCCTCGGACCGCGCTACCGGCGCTTCCAGGGGATCGGGGGGTCAGGCGCGGTCGTCGCGGCCCTGGCCGGCGACGGGCTCACGATCCCGCTCCTCCTGGCGTTGGGGGCAAGCCCGGCGCTGGCCACAGTGATCGGCGTGCTGCCGTCAGCGTTCTCGTCCGCCCAGCTTGGCGTGCCCTGGCTCCTGCGGCGGTTCGACGGCAACCTGCGTGGCGTCACCCTGATCATCCTGGCAATCGGCGAGACGCGCGGATTCATCCTCGGCGCGCTCACCCTGGCGGCGTGGGTCGGCCTGATCCCGAACGGCCTGGCGATCGTGGCGATCGGCGCGGTGATGAGCCTGGGCGGTGCCGCGACGACGATCGGCGGCACCAACCTGCTGGCCTGGTACGGGGCGATCCTGGCCGACCCGGAGCGGCGCTTCGTGGCGCCCCGCGTGATGGGCATGACCCTGGGCCTCGGTTCGGTGCTCCTGCTGCCGGTGGCCCTCCTCGTCCAGTTGTTCCTGCCCTCGGTCGGGGTCCGGATCTACGCCATCGTCTTCCTGATCAGCGGGATCGCCGGCGTGATCGAAATCTCGGTCCTGCGCCAGTTGACCAAGCCCGGCCGGGTCCAGGTAGCCCGCTCGGCCGCTCACGTGGAAGGCGGGCCGATCTCGTCCCCGCCATCGCCTCACCTGCAGCCATTCCTGCGCTCGATCACCGTGGCGGCCTTCGGTGCCGGCTTCGGGCCGTACCTCTCGATCTACTCGATCAGCGTCCTCCACCTGCCGCCCAGCTTCGCCATCCTGCTGTCGGCCATCTCGTCGGCGTCCTCGCTCGTGTCGGCGACCGTGGTCGGCGGGTTGCTGGCCCGGGGCAGCGCGTCGCGGACGCTGCGCGTGTCGTTCCTGATGCGTGGATCGTCGATGCTCCTGGGCCTGGCGGCGTTCCCGCAGAACCCGCTGGCCGGCCTGATCATCTGCGTTGTCACGGTCCTGGCGGCTGCCGGAGCGTCGGCCGGTACGCTCTCGTCGAATGAACGCCTGATGCGCCTTTCGCCGGGCCCCGACCTGATCCGCGCCCAGGGCCGCTTCGTGGCCGGCTCGGCCGCCGGGATCACGGCCGGCCAGATGGCCAATGCCGCGATCCTGGCGGTCCTGCCGCTCGGCTATCCCGCCTTCGCGATCCTGTTCGCGGTCTCGGGCCTGACCCGCTACGTGACGGCCGCCCGGGTGGAGGTTTCGGATACGTGGTCATCGAGCACCCGGGTCTACCGTGACGAGGACCTGCGCAAGCCATGAATGGCATCTTCTCCGCGTCCACCAATGGCTTTGCCTTCGCCAATCGCTGGCCCCACGTCCCTCCGCTGCGCTTCCGCGCCGGCGGGCCGGTTCCGATCGAGCTGGCGATCGGCGACGCGGCGAACGGCCTGTGCGGCGGGATGGCGTTCGCGGCGATCGACCTGTGGCTGGCAGGAGTGCGGCCCGACGTCGACCCGCTGCCGCCGGCTGAAGGAACGCCGGCGTTCCGCTACCTCGTCCGACGCCAGCTCGACTCGTTCGAGCTCGGTCTGGGGCCGGCTCGGTTCTACCTGCTTGGAGCACCCTGGCGGTCCGAGGCGTCCCGATCGCGCGAAGTCATGCGGCGCGAGCTGCCCCGGATCCGGCACGACCTGGCAGCCGGCCGGCCGGTGGCGATCGGCCTGGTCCACGCCGTGTCGGCCAACCCGGCGACCCTGATCCAGGACCACCAGGTCGTCGTGTACGGGATCGAAGCCGGACCCGCCGCGGGCTCGCTCAGCCTGCGGATCTACGACCCGAACCTGCCCGGCGACGGATCGGTTCGGCTCGTCGTCCGGCGTGAGCCCGACGGCGAGCTCGGCCTGATGTATTCGGGCGGTCCGCCGGTCGTCGCCTTCTTCCGCCAGGGCTACCGGCCGCGCGATCCCCTGCCCTGGCGCTGAGCCGCGGCGAGTTGGCGGAGGGCATTGGCCGGCGTCGGCGAGCGCGGGGCGGGCTTCGGCGGGCTTCGGCGGGCTCGCGGGGGCTTCGGCGGGCTCGCGGGGGCTTCTGCGGGCTTCGGCGGCCTCAGTTCTTGCCGATTAGCGATCCCGATGCTGCTATTCCAGGACGCCACTTGAATTGAGGGGTCCGTCGACGCGCCGATGGGTCGACCCGTGCGTGGAGTCGGGCAGATCGGCCCAAGATCCGGCGGCATCGACGGAGGTTCCTTGAATAGCAGCACGCGCAGCACTAATCGGCAGGAACCTGCACGAGCCGTTTCGGGCTGGCCACGGCTCGTTTGGGCGGACCGCCACCAGGGCCACGCACGGATCCCCTCGGCGATCGGCGCGAGCGGCACCAAGTCGGACGGGCCTCGACCATACCGCGACTGTGACCGGAACCTGGCACCAAACCGAAGCAGGTCGGCGAACAGGGCGCCTGGCGGCGACGGGCCGGCGGTGGCCAGGCGGTCGGTACCCGCCGATCAGCCCAGCGGCGGCAGCTCCTGGTCCTGCGCGAGGGCGGGCGCGAACAGGTCGCCCAGCGCGGCAACCCGGGGCAGGATCGTGCGGATCGTCCAGCGGTCCGGTCGCAGGTCCGGATCGTCCAGCTCCTCCCAGGCGATCGGCGCCGAGACCGGCGCCCCGGCGGCAGGCCGGACGGCGTAGGGGGCTACCAGCGTCTTGATCCGGCTGTTCTGCGTGTAGTCGAGGCGGGCCCTGCCGGCCCTGCCGGCCACCGACCATTCCCAGCTCACCAGGTCGGGCACGATCGCGCCGACGGCCCGGCTGAGCTGCTCGATCCAGTCCGTTGTTTCGCGGAACGTGTAGCGGCCGTGCCGGATCGGGATCCAGACCTGGACTCCGCGCTTGCCGGTCGTCTTCGGCGCCCCACGCAGGCCGAGATGGGCCAGAGCCGTTCGAAAGAGGCGGGCCAGGACGAGCGTCTCGTCCCAGGTCGTTCGCTCGCCCGGGTCGATGTCGATCAGGGCATAGGTCGGATGGTCCGGGTCTTCGATCCGGGCCGTCCACGGATGGAACTCGAACGCCGCCTGGTTGCCCAGCCAGGCCAGGCTCGCGACCCGGTCGGCGACCAGGTGATCGTTGGCCGAGCGGTCCTCGACGCCGGTCTCGTGCCACAGCCGCAGCCAGGCCGGCGCTGTCGCCGGGATCTGCTTCTGCCAGAAGGCCGGGCCACCTGCACCGTCCGGAAAGCGCTGCAGGTTGAGGGCCCGTTCGGCCAGATGGGGCAACAGGGTTGGTGCGATCCGGCTGAGGTAGTTGATCAGGTCCCGCTTGGTGACCGGCCCTTCATCGAGCGTCGCACCGTCGGGCCTGGAACCGGGCCGGGCGGGTCGGGCCGGAAAGAGGACCTTGTCGAGATTGGTCAGGCTCAGCTCAAATCCGCCGACCCGCCAGGTGCTCTTGGCCGGCAGGCGGGCGAGCTCGGCCAGCTCGGCCGGGGTGGCCCGATCCGCCAGGGCCGAGGACTCCGGTCGACGAGACGGCTCAACGTCGGGCTCGACCGACGGGTCGACCATCGCCCGCTCGCGGGTCACCGACTTCGGGTCGCGGTCGAGCTCGAAGCCCTTGAACGAGGACTGCCGAATCACGCCGTCGCGGGTCCAGTTCGAGAAGGCAACCCGGATCACCACCGCCGGCTCGGTCCAGATCACGCCGCGCAGGTCCGGACCGGCCGGCGGAGGTGGATCGAACGCCGGGTTGGGCCGGGCGCCGGCATCGAGCAGCCCCTTCAGCCGGGCCCGGGTGGGTGAGTCGAAGCCGCTACCAACCCGCCCGGCGTAGCGCAGCGCGCCGTCTTCGTAGTAGCCCACGATCACGCTGCCGAGGTCGCGGGCGTTGCCCTCGCCGGGCACGTAGCCGCCGACGACGAACTCCTGCTCCGGCCGGTTCTTCAGCTTGAGCCAGCTCGCAACGCGACGGCCGGGCTCGTACATCGAGCGGCGCTGCTTCGCCATGACCCCTTCGAGACCGCGGGCCGACGCAGCGGCCATGAATGCCTTGCCCGCGCCTTCGACGTGGGTCGCATAGCGGACCCGCGGCCCGTCGCGCAGGATGGACCGGAGGACGCGCTTGCGCTCCTCGAGGGGGACATCGAGGAGCGACAGGCCGTCGAGGTAGAGCAGGTCGAAGGCCTGATACAAGAGCGGGGCGGCCGCGGCTTCGGTAGCCCTGGTCTCGGGACCGCCGGCCTCGCGCCTGCCCGGCCCCTTCGCGCCGTAGTGGACGCCGAGCCGTTCCTGGAGCAGGCCGAAGTCGGGCATGCCGTCCGGATCCAGGGCCACGACCTCGCCATCGACCACGGCCTCCCGGGCGGCGATCCAGTCGGCCGGGTTGTTCAGCAGGCCTGGGAAGTAGGCCGCGGCGTCCTTGCCGTTTCGCGTGTGAATGCTGACCTGGTTGTCGCGAACGACCGCCTCGACCCGGTAGCCGTCCCACTTGATCTCGAACAGCCAGGCGGGATTGTCGAATGCCTTTGTGGCCAGGGTCGCCAGCATCGGCTCGATGAACCCGGGAAACGGAGCCGCCGTCGCGCCCGAGGCCTCGAGCGACGGCTGGGCGCCCGGCGGCGGCGCGTCGAAGCGTGGAGGGACGCCAGACGCGACTTCCTCGTTGGTGCGGCCGGTCTTGACCGACTCGCGATGGTCCTCGGCATCCCAGCCCGGCAGCGCGTCTGCGTCGCGCTTGTGGATCAGCAGCCACGGGTCGCCGTCGCGGTCGGACTCGGCGTGAGCCGCGCCACTCCGGGGCCTGGCCGAGCCCTTCCCACCCGATCCCCGGGTCCGGACGAGAGTGTAGCGGCCGCGCAGCTTCTGGCCGAACAGCCGGAACTTCAGCTCGCCGGCAGCAATCGACGCGGCCGGGTCCAGGGTGGGCGCCTCGGGTTCGTAGGTGCCCCAGTCCCACACGATCGCGTCCCCGGCGCCGTACTCACCGCGCGCGATCGTGCCCTCGAAGTCGAAGTACTCGATCGGGTGATCCTCAACGTGGATCGCCATGCGCCGGGCATCGGGATCCAGGGTGGGTCCCTTGGGCACGGCCCAGCTGGCGAGCACGCCGCCGATCTCGAGGCGCAGGTCGTAATGCAGCCGGGTCGCCCGATGGCGCCCGACGACGAACCGGCCGGCGAGGACGCGATCGGGGCTCGCGGGCGTCGCGCCGGCCGGTTCGGCCGTCTTCGAGAAGTCGCGCTTGCGGCGGTAGGCGTCGAGCGGCATCGAGAGGCTGGCCCGGTCCGGCCGGCTCGCGCTGCGGCCGAGCTAGGCGGACTTCCGGCGCCGGGCGGGTGGGGCTTCGGCTTCTGCGTCGGCCTTCGTCGTCGCCCTCGCGGATGCCTTGCTCCTGGCCGTGTCCCTGGCCGTGTCCCGGGCCTTGACGTGCTCTTCGACCGACGTGGGCGCGGTCGTCCCGCGCGCCTCGACGGCCGCCTTGACGCTCGCCTCGAGAGCGGCCATCAGGTCGACGATACTGGTCGCCGGCTGGGGGACCACCGGTTCGATCGTTTCCTGGCCGGCGACCTTGTCCTCGATCAGCTTGAGCAGCGCCTCGCGATAGTCGTCGCGGTAGGCAGCCGGGTCGAATTCGGCGGTCATCGCCCCGATCAGCTGCTCGGCCATCGCCTTCTCGGCCGGCTTGGCCTGCGGCAGCTGGTCAGGCAGGTCGAGCTCGGCCACGCTCCGGATCTCGTCCGGCCAGTGGAGCGTGGTCAGGAGCATCGTCGTACTGAACGGGTCGATTGCCCCGAGGACTTCTCGGTCCTTGATCACGACCTTGCAGATCGCGGTGAGCTGCTTTTCGGCCAGGACCTCACGCAGGAGGTAGAACGCCTTGCGTCCGATCGGGTCTGGTTCCAGGTAATAGGCGCCCTTCACGAAGCGCACCGCCGCGTTGTCGGGGTTGGCGGCGGTGAACAGCTCGATCTCGATCGCCCGGACCGTCTTGAGCGGGACCGAGGCCAGGTCCTCGTCGGTCACCACGACGTACTGGCCAGGCGCGTATTCGAAACCCTTGACCGTGTCACCCCGCGAGATCACCTCATCCTCCAGCGGACAGTATGTCTTCATCTGGATCCGCGAGAGGTCCTTGGCATGGAGCATGTTGAAGCTGATGCCCTTGGATTCGGTGGCCAGATAGAGCCGGACGGGGATCGTCACGAGCCCGAACTGGATGGCCCCTCGCCACATCGAGCGTGCCACGGCTGACCTCGGTTCACCGTCCGCCTCACCCGGAGCGGATCGGGCCGGGAGAATACGCGGGTACGTCCGGACACGCAACCCCGCGCCGGCCCCGCGCACCACCCCGTGCGCACCGGAGTCCACGGTTCCCGTCCGGACTGCCCGGCTCGTTGACCAACAGCACCAACGATTCGTCCGGGGGGTGGTTAGGACTGTTGTCACAAGCCGGGGGTCAGGACGATCATGCTCAACCCGGGCGATCCATCGCTCAAACCGGAGTCAAGATGCCCGCCCAGCCGCTCATCATCGTCATCGGAATCGCCATTGTCGCGAATCTTGTCATCATGGGTGCTCTCATCGTGACCCTCGTTCGTCGATGGCGGCCGGAGCCGGCCGGGACGGACACCGCGGTCGACGAGGCCCGGTTGACCAAGGCAACGACCACACCGGACAGCTTGAGCAACAGCCTCTCAGACTCATCCCAGGAGAGCATCGAACCCGTGACCGCTGCCGATGACGCCCGCCGCTTCCGCTCCGTCCTCGAGGATGAGCCCCACGCCGCCGACCAGGAGGCGATCGCCTTCTTCGTCTCCCCGCCGACCGCCCTCGGACCACGCGAGCAGCCACCCGAGGCCGAGGCCGAGGCCGAGGCCGAGTCGGAGTCGGAATTCGAGCCCGAGTTCGAGCGGGCGTTCGAGCCCGAGTACGACTCGGCCCCGCCGCGGGCGGGCGACCTGGGCGGTGCACCGGCCGGGCAGACCGTCGTCTGGACCGAGGCCCCGCAGCCCCGCAAGACCAACGCGACTCCGCTGCCCCGGGTCGACCAGGCCGTCGATTGGGAGCGTCGGGTCCGGGAGGAGGGCATCCGCCTGATCCGCTACCGTCGGCCGGTCACGGTCGTCCTCGTCGAACTGGACGGCTTCGAGCGCCTGGTCAGCCTGCTGGGGGCCGATGCCGCCGATCGGTTGATCCCGGCGATCGCCGAGACGCTCGTCCGCAACGGCCGGGCGGCCGACCACGTTGCACGCCTTGCCGCAAGCCGCTTCGGCGTGCTGATGCCCGAGACCGACGAGATCCAGGCGATCAACTACACCGAGCGGATCCGGGCCCAGTGCGATCGCTGGCTGGCGGCCGGTTCGATCTCGACCCGGATCGCCCTGGGCTGGGCCTGCCCCACCCCGGGCTCCGACCTCGCGGCTGCGATCCGGATCGCTGAGGAGCGCCTCCAGGGCGACCGGCGCAGAACCGGTCGGACCGAGGTCGCGACCTAGGGCTTCCGGCCGCAGACATTCTGCCGCTGCCCGGGCCGGTCTCGCCGCGGAACGCCGTCGCGCGGTGAGCCCCTGGCGGGGGCCTCCGACAGTGGGCCGAAGCCCTGGCTGGGACCCGGCCCTTCAGGAGGGCGACGGCGCCGCGATGGGCGCCTGGCTGGGGTCCGGCTTGATCGTGGTCACTGAGGTGGCGCTGCCGGCGGGCGCCGTGTACGTCGCGCTGAGCGAGCCATCCGAGGCCAGCACGAGATCGACCGCCACGGGGGTATCGCCGGCCAGGCCAAGCACGGCCGCCGGATAGCTCGCGGTCAGCTCGAGCGCGTCGCTGGTTTGCTTCACGAGGCTCGACTGGTTGGGCGATTTGAGCGCGTCGAGTGGGCTGCCGCTGGGCACCGAGCCGTTGACCTCGACCCAGCCCTTGCCGGCCTGGAGCACCCACGAGCGCGGCGGCAGCGTGCGGTAGGTGATCGACACAGCGTTCGTCGTCACCGTGAATTCACTGGCGCCGCCGATCCAGCGCCCGGTTGCCTGGGTTGCCACCTGGCCACCGACGCTGACCGTCGACGTGAAGGAGTAGCCGCTCGCGAGCCGGCCGAGCGCGGCAGCCAGCCCGCCCCCGGCGTCGCCGAGCGGCGAGCCCGCGGCGGTCACCTCAGTCGGCGCGGCACTCGGGCTGGTTGATGGCGCACAGGCGGCCGTGAGGCCCGCGGCCGCGCAGACCAGGCCAAGGCCAACGAGGGCGACGCCGCTCGTGCGACGACGCCCTCGGGGACCGGAGCAACGACTCCGCCGCGCCGAAGGCGGCGGAGTCGAGCTGAGGTTCAGTGAGACTTGGACTTGCTGCCCGGCTTGGCGGGAGGACCCCATTGGCCGTGTCCGCCGCCCGAACGGTGTCCGGGGCCGAAACCGCCCGGTTGGCGATGGCCGCAATCGCCCGATCGTCCATGGACGAACAGCGAGTACGTGCCGTCCGGCTGGCGGACCAGGCTCGCGAACAGCGCGACCCGGTTCTTGTCGAACGAGGCCATGAACCCGGTTCCGAAGGCCTTCTCGGTGGCCGCGGCGCCGGTTGCCCCGTCGTAGACGACGGTGCCGTTCGCCACGTGGTACTTGACGCTTACCGCCGTCCCAGCACACGTGTGCGCCGACCAGGTCCGCGCGCCGGCCAGGCTGGCCAGGGTTCCGTTGAGCTTCTGGGCGTCACGGCCGCTCAGGGTGATCGCCATGCTGGCGGTGCCGTCTCCGGCCACATTGACCGAGATCGTGAGGCTCTTGGTGAAGCCCTGCCACGAGAACGTGCCGTCGGCCGCGGCGTGGGCGCCCTTGGCCTTGCCCTTGTCGGCAGCGCCTGACTTCGCCGTGCTCGGGGTCACCTTGGTGGCAACGAACGGACCCAGCTTCCAGGCCACGCCGGCAGCCGGGTGGACCGCCCCGATCACGACCGTCGGCTTGCCGCTGGGGTCCTTGCCGATCGTGTAGGAGGCGGTGGACTTCGCGCCGGTCCCGAAGACATCGGCTGACCAGGTCCCGCTCCCGCCCAGGTCGCTCAGCGTCTTCGTCCTGGCCTTGATCGACAGGCGACCGCCGATCGCCTTGACGGTGACCTTGACCGTGCCACCGCTGTTGGTGAACTTGACGAAATCATCGCCCGACTTGGTCTTCGAGAGGGCTGTGCTCGGATTGAGCGCGACGCCCGAGATGTTGCCGATCGAGTCGAGGGTCACGGCGACCGTGAGTGGTGTACCCAGCAAGGGCAGGGTTGCGGTCATGCCGCCCGTCTGGGCAATCGGCGCGTTTGTCGTTGCTGCGACTCCGGCGGGCGTCGCAGCCAGCAGGAAGGCGGCCACGGCCAGGCCCGAGAGTCGCAGGGGGACGCGGATCGCGTGGTGGGTCATTGGCTCGGTCTCCTCGTTGCGCACGAGCCCGCAGCGACCGGCATCAGGGTCGCGACTGGGAAGGGCCCGCTGTACGTTTGAGCACGCTCCACTGAGCACGCTGATGCACTCACGGTACCCCAGGTCGGCGATCCGTGCCGGGAACGGTCGTCCGGATTCAGGTGGCCCGATCGTCCCATGGGCAGTGCGCGCCAGCGACTACGCTGTCCCCCATATGGTCTGGTTCCTCGTCCGCCGACTCCTGGCCAACGCGGTCGTGGTCCTCGGCGTCGCGTTCATCGTCTTCGCCCTGGTCTTCCTGGCCAGCGATCCGGCGCGGGCCCTGCTGCCCCTCGACGCGCCACCTGCCGCGATCGAATCGTTGCGCCGAACGCTCGGCTTTGACCAGCCGATCCCGATCCAGTTCGTCGGCTTCCTTGGCCGCGCGATCCAGGGGGATTTCGGGACTTCCACGCGGACCCTTGAGCCGGCCCTCGGGCTGGTCCTCGGGCGGGTGCCGGCGACGCTCTCGCTGGGCATCGCCGGGGTGTGCGTTGCGCTCGTCATCGCACTCCCGTTGGGGATCGTGGCCGCCATGCGGCCGGGGTCGTGGGTCGACGTCGTTGCCCGCTCGGTCGCCCTGGTCGGCCAGGCCGTTCCCGGGTTCGTGCTTGGCCAGGTGCTGATCCTCCTGTTCGCGGTCACCTGGCGGCTGTTGCCGGTGTCGGGCTCAGGCAGCCCGGCCTATCTGGTCCTGCCGGCGATCGTGGTCGGCCTCGGTTCGGCCGCCGGCCTGACCCGGATCCTGCGCTCGAGCCTGCTCGATGTCCTGGGCCGCGATTACATCCGGACCGCGCGGGCCAAGGGCGTCGGTCCGCGCCGGGTGGTCGTGCGCCACGCCCTGCGCAACGCGGCGATCCCGTTCGTGACCTTCCTGGCCTTCGACCTCGCCGCAATCGTGTCGGGGGTGATCATCGTCGAGGTGGTCTTCAGCTACCCGGGCATGGGCCTCCTCGTCGTCCAGGCCGTGACCAACCGGGATCTGCCGGTCATCCAGGCGTTCACGTTCGTGGCCGCACTCACAATCGTCACGGTCAACCTGGGCCTGGACGTCGTGTACGGGCTGCTCGATCCGCGGATCCGGCTGGGCTGATGGACGAGACCTGGCCAACCGCTCAACGCCGCCACCTTCCGGGGCGACATGACCTGCCGATCATCGTCGGTGGCGGGATCGTCGTGGCCGTTGTCCTGATGGCCGTGCTGGCGCCGTTGATCAGCCCTCACGATCCGCTCGCCCAGGTCCTGCCCGATCGGCTCAAGCCACCGGCCTGGTTGCCGGGCGGTTCGCCAGCCTACCTCCTGGGGACGGACGCCAATGGCCGCGACATCCTTTCGCGGATCATCTGGGGCAGCCGGACGTCGCTCCAGATCGGCCTGTTGAGCGTCCTCCTCGGGGCGGCGATCGGCCTGAGCAGCGGCCTGCTGGCTGGCTACCGGCGGGGCTGGGTCGACGCGCTCATCGGCCGCCTGGCCGATATCCAGCAGGCAATCCCGCTGCTCATCCTGGCCCTGGCAGTGATCGCCGTCGTCGGATCGTCGGTGCTCAACCTGGTCATCGTCCTCGGCGCCGGATCGTGGCTCTACTACCACCGGGTCGTGCGAGGCGAGGTGCTCGCGATCCGTGAACGCCCGTATGTCGAGGCGGCCCGGGCGGTCGGGGCCGGCGACTGGCGGATCCTCAGCCGGCACATCCTGCCCAACATTGCCGGCTCGATCGTCGTGATCGTCACCCTGGAGATCCCCCAGGTGATCCTGTTCACCGCGGGGCTGACGTTCCTGGGCCTGGGCGTGCCACCGCCCACGCCGGAGTGGGGTCGACTGATCTTCGAGGGTCGCGACTACCTCCAGGGAGCCTGGTGGCTGACCCTTGAACCGGCGGCGTTCCTCGTCCTCTTCGTGCTGGGGGTGAATCTCCTCGGTGACGCCCTGCGCGACAGGCTGGACCCGGTCCGAAGGCACCACTGACCGCAAGGGCGTATCATTACTTACCCTGCCGTGGTCCCAGCGTGACGGTCAGGCATGCCCAGTTCCGCAGCGACCGAACGGAGCCCGCGTTGGCCCTCATTCCACCCACCAAGCCCGGTATCATCCCCGAGTTCAAACACGTGATCGACGAGTACAAGCACCGCGAGCAGACCGTCACGTGCGTGTGCGGCTGGCACGGCAGCTCGGTCGGCATCGATGGTCAACCATCGGCCTGGACGGCCCACCTGATCTCGGTCCGCGGCAAGAAGCGCTAGTTCGCGGCTTCAGGTCGGAGCAGCGCGGGTCCGGGCGCGGCCGGGCGTCGCAACGGGCCGAGTTCTTGCCGATTATTGCTCGCAGCGCTGCTATTCAAGGAATCGCCCGTCCAGACGCGTTGAATCGCTAATGCGGTCGGCTTCCCACGCACGCTACCGGACCAGTCTCGTCCGCGAATCAGGCCAAAACGACAACATTTCCTGTTTACGAACTTCCCCACCGATAATCGGCAAGAACTGAGCCGAGCGCCCGAGGCCAGGCTCAGCGAAGCGCCGGTAGTCCGCGGCGCATCGTCTAAACACCCGGGCGGCACGTGCGGTTGCACCTGCGCCAGAGAACGTCAGCGATTACCGGACGACGCTGGTCGGCTAGGCGCGGTCGAGCGCCGCGCTCAGGTCGGCCAGCAGGTCCGCCGCGTCCTCGATCCCGCACGACAACCGGATCAGCGCCGGATCCACGGCCAGCGGCGAGCCGGCGACCGAGGCGTGGGTCATCGCGGCCGGCAGCTCGATCAGCGACTCGACCCCGCCAAGCGACTCGGCCAGGGTGAACAACCGGGTCGATTCGCAGATCGCGGCGGCCCGCTCACGGGCGCTCCGGCCGTGGGGCCCGCCGGCCTGCGGGACGAACGAAAGCATGCCGCCGGCGCCGTGCATCTGCCGGGCCGCGATGGCGGCCTGGGGATGAGCATGTGGGCCATCGCGGAGGCCCGGATACCGGACCAACTCCACGTCGTCGCGCGCGGCCAGAAACGCCGCAACCGCCGCCGCATTCGCCGCGTGGCGCTCGGCTCGCAACGAGAGCGTCCGGAGGCCGCGCAGAACGAGGAAGCAGTCAAATGGCCCGGGCACGGCGCCGATCGCGTTCTGGAGGAAGCGCAATCGCTCGGCGACGGCCGGCCGGCTGGTCACGACGATCCCATTGACCGTGTCCGAGTGGCCGCCCAGGTATTTCGTGGCCGAGTGGAACACGATGTCCGCGCCATGATCGAGGGGGCGCTGGACGGCCGGCGAGGCAAACGTGTTGTCGACGACCAGCAGTGGCCGCTCGCCGTTCGCCCCGTGGTGTGAGGCGACCGCGTCGGCGACCGCGGCAATATCGACGAGCTTGAGCAGCGGGTTCGTGGGCGTCTCGAACCAGACGAGGCGCGTCCGCGGCGACAGGGCCGCCCGGACGTTGGCCGGAGCGGCGGCAAGGTCGACGTAGCGGGCGATGATTCCCTTGGGCCGGAGCACCTGCTCGAACAGCCGGTAGGTACCGCCGTAGACGTCGTCGCCGATCACGACCTCGTCGCCCGGCAGGGCTAGCTCGGCGAGCATCGCCGTCGCCGCGGCGCCCGATGAGAAGGCGATCCCCTGCTCGCCGCCTTCGAGGGCCGCCACCGCGCGCTCCAGCCGGTGGCGGGTGGGATTGCCGGTCCGGGCGTATTCCCAGCCGTCCCGTGGCCGGCCGATCCCGTCCTGGGCATACGTGCTCGTCTGGTAGATCGGCGGGGCCACGGCGCCGGTCAGCTCATCAGGCTCCTGGCCGGCATGGACCGACAGTGTTCCGAAGGACCAGCCCTCATCGGTCGCGTAGCGCTCCGCGAACGGCCGGTCGGCCGGTGTCAGGTCAGAACGGCGAGCGTCGTCCGGCTCGGGCGGCATCCCGATCAGACCGGGACCGGACGATGGGCGACGTACTCGAGCAGGTCGAGCTTGGTGACAATCCCGGCCGGCCGGCCCGCCTGGACCGCGACGAGCGCCGAGGCTGTCCCCGACAGCAGCCGGAAGGCATCGTCGAGCGACGCCGTCACTTCGACCACCGGCAGCGGCGGGTCCATCACCTCGCCGACGGTCCGCTCGACGACCGACGGATCATGGTAGGCCCGGTCGAGCAGGCCCCTCTCCGAGACCGAGCCGACGATCGCATCGAGGCGATCGGCTCCGGGCGCGTCGGCATGGGCCTCCGAAACGGGCATCTGGCTGATGCCGTACGCCTGGAGCTTCTCGATCGCTGCCCCAACCCGCTCGGTCGTCCTGGCCAGGACCAGCGTCGGCCGGCCCATGTCGAAGTGCCACTCCGTCAGCAGGTCGGCGATGTGGGCCGCGCCGCCGCTCGTCGCGAGCAGGCCGTTGACCCGCATCCACTCGTCGTTATAAAGCTTGGACAGGTAGTTGCGGCCGCTATCCGGCAGGAGCATCACGAGGATCGCCTGGTGGCCGCCATCCGTCTCGGTCAGCTCGCGGGCCACGGTCAAGGTGGCAACCAGGGCGGTCCCGGACGAGCCGCCGGACAGGATCCCTTCTTCGCGGGTGAGTCGCCGGGCGGCCGCGAAGGCGTCCCGATCGGACACCCGGACCCAGCGGTCGATGATCGCCGGATCGAACGTGCCGGGCAGGAAGTCCTCCCCGATCCCCTCGGTCAGGTAGGGCCGGGCCGTGTCGCCCGAGAGGACGCTGCCTTCGGGATCAGCGCCGATCACCTCGATCGCCGGATTGCGTGCCTTGAGGTGATGGGCGGCGCCGGTGATCGTGCCGCCGGTCCCTACGCTGGCGATGAAGTGGGTCAGCCTGCCGTCGGTCTGGCGCCATAGCTCGGGACCGGTCGTGCGCTCATGGGCGGCCGGATTCTCGGGGTTCCAGTACTGGTCGGGCTTGAACGCTCCGGGGATGTCGCGGGCCAGGCGGGCCGCAACCGAGTAGTAGCTCTCGGGCGACTCGGGCGCCACATTCGTCGGGCAGAGCACGACTTCTGCGCCGTACGCCCGGAGGAGGGCCTGCTTCTCGGTTGACTGCTTGTCGGCCATGACGAAGATGCAGCGGTAGCCTTTCAGGGCGGCGGCGATCGCCAGGCCGTGGCCGGTGTTGCCGCTGGTCGGCTCGATGATCGTGCCACCGGGTCGGAGCAGGCCGGCCCGTTCCGCCGCCTCGATCATCGGCAGGCCGATCCGATCCTTGACCGAGCCGCCCGGGTTCATCGTCTCGAGCTTGGCCAGGATGAGCGGCTGCCGTTCGGCGGGGCCCAGGTCACGGGTCACCCGGGTCAGCTGGACGAGCGGCGTGTTGCCGACGAGGTCGAGGATTGAGCGGGCGTAGTCCATCCCCGCGAGGATAGCCGGTCGCCCGGACCTGGGCGGCACCGACGGTCGCCGGCTCAGAGACCATCTTGCGACTCGCCCGCCTGGTGGGCTTTCGGGCGGGCAAGGAAGAGCCAGGTCAGGCCCTGCAGCCGCCTCGGCCGGCCGGGCGGGTCGACCGTCCGGGGGTACAGCTCGGCAACAGCCGGGCCGAGGATGTCGGCGAAGCGGTCAGTGAGCCGGTGGGCCAGGTCGAGCTCGGCCCGGCTCCCGGGGTCGGGCAGCCGCCCGCCGGCGGGCCACTCAGGGCCGAGCAACTCGGCGACGGTTGTCAGCTCGAGCAGCCGAGTCGCCATCCGCCGGCCGATGTAGAGCTCGGCACTGCCCACGATCACGATCGGCAGGATCGGGGCGCCGGTCCGCAGGGCAATCAGGGCCGAACCGAAGCGGAACGGCGCGAGTCGATCGGGCGGCCCGGTCACCCCGCCCTCGGGGATCAGCACGAAGACGGCGCCCGCTGCCACGACGGCCCGTGCCGAGGCCACGTGCTGGTCGATCCCGACGCCGCCCCGCCAGACCGGCAGCATCCCCCCGATCCGGTGCAGCAGCCACTCCCGCCAGCGGGCGCTGAAGGCCGAGGGGCCGCTGCCCAGGAACCAGATCCGCGGTTCGCGCGGCAGCGCGTTCATGATCAGGAACGGGTCCATCCAGCCTCGGTGGACGGCCCCGACCACGATGTAGCCGCCGGTCGCGGGCACGTTCTCCGAGCCGAGCCGTTCATGGCGCAGGCGCAGGACCCCGAACACCACGAACCGGAAGACGACCGCGATCACCCGCACGAGCGGCCCCGCCGTTGCTTCCGGCGCTCGGCCCAGCCAGTCGAGGCCCTCGCGGACGCCGCCACGTCCTCGGGCGAGCGCTTCAGGCGACGTGCGCGCCTGGGAGCGGCGGCTGGGCGGGCCGGCGGGCGAACTCGACGATGGCTCCGGGACCGGATCGATCATGCCGGATCGATCATGCCCGGTCAGCCGCCCGCGGCACCGGCCTCGGCCGGGCTCGATCCGTCGGGACCGTCGGCCGCCGGCGCGTCGCCCCGCTGGTCCGGATCGGCGGGCAGCGACAACCCGGGCGGCAGGCGACGGTGACGCATGGCCAGGATCCCGACGGCCACGACGATCACCGCGGTCGAGATCAGCTGGGCGGTTGGGATCCCGAAGAAGGTCCAGTTGTCGACCCGCAGGAACTCCAGCAGGAACCGGACGACCGCGTACCAGATGAAGAAGACCAGCGCGATCTCACCTGTCCGCAGGCGGCTCGCGTAGCGATTCGCCAGCCACAGCAGGGTGACCATGCCGACCAGGCCGGAGATCGATTCGTACAGGAACAGCGGCTGGAAGTGGGCATTGGCCGGCGTCGCCCCAAGGGGCGGACAGAGGTAGGCCGCCACCCGATGGCTGCACTCGATGGCGATCCCCCAGGGAGCCGTCGTTGGCGGCCCGTACAGCTCCTGGTTGAAGAAGTTGCCCCAGCGGGCCACGAACTCCATCGCGAACAGGCCGGGCGCGATGACGTCTGCCCAGGCCCAGAACGACTGGTGCTTCCGCCGGGCGTACACGATCACCGCGACCATGCCGCCGAAGATCCCCCCGTACACGCCCAGGCCTGAGTAGGGCGGCAGGATGATCCGGCTCAAGTCGTCCTTGTACAGCGCCCACTGGTCGATCACGTGATAGGCCCGGCCGCCGATCAGGGCGACCACCGCCACGATGATCATCCCGTTCGCGAACAGGTTCTCGTCGAGCCCGCGCCTGCGCACCCCGCTCCGGATGACCACGTAGGTCAGCATCAGGCCGAGGGCGTAGCAGATCCCGTACCAGTAGATCGGTAGCGGACCGATCTGGAGGGCGATCGGTTGGGGGGTGAAGTCGATCATCGCCCCGGAGTGTAATCGCTGGTCGTCGATCGTCCGGGGAGGGCCTCGACCCGAGTTCTGGGTGCGCCTTCGCTCCCTATACTTGGCGCCCATGAATGCCGAGTTTCAATGGTGGCTGCTCCTCGTTGGACTGGTCATCGGGGCGCTCCTCGTCTTCCTGGTCATGGTCGACTTCTCGCGCTCGGCCGACGAGCAGGCAGATACCGAGCTGAGCCAGGAAGCAGACTGGATCGCCGGGCTGCTCGCTCCCGCACCTGGCCCGATCGACCCGGCGCTGATCGAAGAGATCCTCCGGCTCAACCGCGAATGGCTTGGCGGACCGGCGCTCCAGGCAGACGAGCTCGAGCCGGACGACCCGGGTTCAGCCGAGCGGGGCACCGGACTCGGGGACACGCCCGGTGTGCAGGGCGACCGCGCCGAGGGCGAGCCGCCGGAAGCCGACCTCCGCTAGCCCAGCCGCGCGCATCGTCGCCGCGAGGGACGTTGCGTCAGGAAAGCCATCGAGCGAGCTCGGCAGGTAGCGGTATGCCCGGCCGTGGCCGAAGGCGCCCGCCACGAGCGGCGCCAGCCGGCCGAACGACGATCGGAACAAGCGGCCCCAGCCTCGCTGTGGTGGCATCGACAGCTCCAGACAGACGACCCGGCCGCCCGGCCGCACGACCCGGGCGAGCTCGCGCAAGCCGGCCTCGAAATCGGCCAGGTTGCGCAGCCCGAAGGCGATCGTGGCGGCATCGAACCCGGCATCGGGAAACGGCAAGGCGAGCGCGTTGCCAACCTGGAAGCTGAGCTGGACCAGGTCGCCGTGGGCGGCACCGGCGGCAGCAACCATCGCCGGGGCAAGGTCGATGCCCACGATCCGACCGAATGGCCCGACCCGCTCGGCGAGGGTGACACTGAGCTTGCCTGTGCCGCAGGCGACGTCGACGGCGGCGCCCCCCGGTTCGAGCCCGGCTGTGTCCGCCGCGGCCCGCCGCCAGCGGCCGTCGCCGCCAGCCGTCATCACGGTGTTGAGCCGGTCGTAGACGGGGGCGATCGCGTCGAACATCGCGGCCACCTCGGCTTCCGGCACCGAGTTGCCCTGACGCGATTCGGCCTGCGGAGGCATCATCGACCCTCGCGCCGCGGCCGGGCCGCCGGGGATCCGGCCTCGGACCGTCGCGCAGCAGCGAGGTAGCAACGGTGGCCGAGGGGGCTGGACAGCCCGAAGCGGACCGCGACCCGGCGCTCGACGACTCGAGCCGCTCGGCGGCCGCCTGCCCGCGCTGTGGAGCGCATCGACTGGCCCTGCTGACCCTGCCCCAGATCGATACAACCGGCTATCGACCGCTCGACGAGGCGTACGGGCTGACCGGCGGTCCCCGGCTCGAGGCGCCGGGCATCGGCTGCCTCGCCTGCGGTGCCGAATGGCCCGACCTGACGACCTTCAGCTCGGAGACCGAACCGCCCGAACCTCATTCCGGGGCCAGCGCCGACTCCTAACCGGCGGACGGCCCGGGCCGGCACGCTCAGTCCCCAACCGATCCGTGCAGAACCGGGTCGCCCGGAGCAAACGGGCCATTGATCGAGGCAAGGGAGACCCCGAACGGCGTCCCGGCCGGCACGTGCCCGAGGCCCGCAACCGGCCCGATCCAGTAGGCAAGGCCGGCGCCCAGGTCCATTCGACCTAGGTTCACGCGGGTCCCGTTGAGCAGGACCCAACACCGGTATTCATTACCCGACGGAGCTGGCGCCAGGCCGCTGGCGACGACGACGAGCTCGGTCGTCGTGGGTGAGAACAGGAGCTTGCCGGTGGCGGCCGATCCAGGCGGGCCGATCAGCGCGACCCGCTCGACATCGGCTTCGGATCCGACCCGCAGCGTCCAGCTCGTGACGCGGGCCAGCTCCACCGAAGTCGCCTGGCTCACCTGGAGCGCCGGATCCGCGCGGCTGGCGACGACCGCGGCGGTCCCGGCCACTGCCAGCACGATCGCGGCCGCCAGGCCGAGCGGCAAGGCGACGGTCCGGAGCGAGCGCCGCCGAGCTGCAGAGGCAGCGTCCGGCAGCGCGAGGGCGGCAACCTGGGCCAGGGGCATGGGCTCAGACACAGGCGCAGCGGACGTGCGCGCGCGGCCGACCGCGCGGACCAGGGCCAGGGTCCGCTCTCGCAGCTCGGGCGGCGGTGTCTCGAGGATGGCCTCGCGGATCAGGCCGGCCGACGCCCGGAGTCGCGCGGCCTCGGCCGAACAACTCGAACAGCCGGCCAGGTGGCCGGCCAGCGCCGCAGCGTCGGGCGTGTCACCGGCGGCCAGGCGGTCGAGGCCGCCCGGTTGGACCGCGGCCAGCTCGAGCATCTCGCGAGCCCCATTGTGATCAATCATCCGTCGACAACTCCCACGACCGCGCCGGGGCCATCGATCGGCATGAAGCCTGGTCCGAGCGCGGTCCGCATCCGGAGCAGGGCCCGCCGGGTCCGCGTCTTGACCGTGCCGATCGGCCAGCCCAGGCGGTCGGCGATCTCGCTCTGGCTCAGCTCCTCCCGGTAGGCCAGGACGAGGACTGTCCGTTCGACCTCGGGCAGCTCGGCCAGGGCGGCGGCAAGCGACGTCCTCAGCTCGGTCTCGTCGAGGATCGCCGCCGGGCCCATGACGGGCTGCCCGGAGCCGACGACGGCGCCGCCGGCGACCAGCCGCTCGAGGGTCGCCGTGTCCCCCTCGTCGGACAGTGCCACGTCCGAGACGGGCACGGTCGGCGGCCGGCGGCCGATCGCGCGCAGCCGGTCGATCGTCCGGTTCCGGGCGATCGTCAGCAGCCAGGCCGGCAGCGAGCCCATCGTCGGGTCGTACTGCTCGGCCCGGTTCCACAGGGCGAGAAATGTCTCCTGAACCACGTCTTCGGCGAGTCCTCGATCGGTCGTGAGCCGGCGCGCGGTGGCATAGACCGCGCCGGAATAGCGGTCGTACAACTGGACGAGGGCATCCTCGGACCCGGACGCAACCGCCCGGACAAGACCGGCGTCCCCGCCTGTCATCGGCTACGCCTCCGGCTCGGCGCCGGTTTCGAGCGGGATCGCCAGCGGTCGGTGCTCGAAGGCGCTCGAGTAGACCACGTCCGTCTCGGTCGTGTACACGAACGGGATCGCCTGGATCCGCTTCATCACCCGCTCGAGGTCGAGGGTGTCAGCCGCCCGGACCTTGAGCAGGTAGTCGGCTTCGCCCGCGATGTGATGGCATTCCTCGACCTCGGGGAGCTGGCCGAAGGCGTCGGTCAGGTCGGTCGAGGGCGGCCCGGGCGACTGCCGAACCCAGCTGAAGGCGAGGATCCCGCGGCCGAGGGCACGTGCATCGAGCCGGGCGGCATAGCCCTGGATCACGCCCCTGGCCTCGAGCTTCTTGACCCGCTCGTGGGCCGACGGCGCGCTCATCCCCACCGCGGCCCCGATATCCGCAAAGGACGCCCGGCCATCCCGCTGGAGGATGTCCAGGATCCGGAGGTCAACTCGGCTGAGTGCGTCCTGTCGAGGCATCGGGTCCCTATTTGTTAGGTTGTGAGGCTTTGACACTCTCTATTTGTTAGGATAAACTCGGCTAAGCAACCGGATGTTGCGGTTTCCACAGGTCGTGGAGCAGCGCTAAATGCGAGCGACGTCCGAGTCATCATCTGGAGGAACTCGACATGCTGCTCGCCAGCTCGGTCGCCCTCCTCGCGTTCTTCGCGTTTGTGAGCATCCTGCTCTCTTCCGACGAAGGTCGAGAGGGTGCCGATCCCCATGATCATCTCGCAGCCTGGACCCGTTACGGAATGCGCTAGTCGAGCGTGGGAGGCGCCAAGCCTACGCCCATGAGGCCCCCGAACGCCGGGGGCCTTGTTGATTCCACGGCGATCCCCCGCGGCCTGCCGATATCCCTCTCGGCGGCCCGCCGCTTTGGACAGATGTCGGCTCTTCCAGACCTTATGGTCAGAACTGGGCTTCGCGCCGCCGATTCGGGCGCGCATCGGGCTCGCCGCGGCCCGAGCCACGCACGAATGAGCTCGCCGGATCCCGCGATCAGCCTCTGGACGGCCGGACATCGACCATAAGGTCTGTTTTGAGCGACATATGTCAGAGATCTGGCGGGGCCTGGCTCGGCCCGACGCGCAAGACTGAGGCCAACCTGCCCGACTACCACTCCCCCGCGCGGATCCGCCGCGGAGCGCTGAACGAGCCACGGGCCAAGTGCGCCTCGAAGCAGCGCACGCCCGAGTGGCCGACCAGGCCGTCGTGCTCGATACCGGCGGGCAGCTCCAGCCGATCTCCCGGGGACAGGACGATCGACGCCCTGGAACCCGGCAGGCCGAACGTGATCGAGCCCGCCGTGACGACGATGACCTTGTCGTAGCCATGTTCGTGCGGGGCGTATCGGTCCCCGGGGCCGTTACCCCAGGAGCTGGGATCCAGACCCTCGGCCCGCAGTCGCGCCTCGAAACCTGCGCCACCACCGATCGCTCCAGGCGGCGGGGTGTCGGCCATCAGGCGACCGCGACGCCGATCAACCGGCCGACGAGGAAGGTGACGGTGGCGGCCAGGACCCCGATCCCGACCTGCCGGGCGCCGCTGAACAAGGCGCTCCGGCCGGTGAGCAGGCTGATCCCGATCCCGACCACGAACATGGCCACGAGGCTCAGCCCGAGGCTCGCGACGAACGCGGGTCCGCCGGAAGCCACCAGGTACGGCAGGACCGGCACCACGGCCCCGGCGGCAAACGCGACGAGCGACCCGAAGGCGGCGCCCCACGGCGAGCCGAGCTGATCGGGATCCAGGCCGAGCTCTTCGCGGATCAGCGTGTCGAGGGCCGCCTCGGGATCACGGAAGAGGCGCGCCGCGACGCGCGCAGCTTCGTCATCGGTGAAGCCCTTCGCCTTGTAGATCGCGGCCAGCTCGCCCTGTTCCTCGTCGGGCATCGCTTCCATCTCGGCGCGCTCGAGGGCGATCTGGCGCTCGTACAGCTCGCGCTGCGACTGCATCGAGATGTACTCACCGGCGGCCATGCTGAACGAGCCGGCCAGCAGCCCGGCGATCCCGGCCAGCAGGATGAAATGGGGATCGGGCGAGGCACCGGTGATTCCCATGACCAGCGAGGTATTGCTGACGAGGCCATCGGAGACGCCGAAGATCACCGCGCGCAGGGTGCCCGACTGGCCCGTCCGGTGCCAGCGCTCGTTGCGCCCAATGTCGCTGCCCGACCCCGCGTGGGCCGCCCGGAGTGCTTCCGGGCTCGGGCGATTGCCGCTCGGACCGGCAGCCTCCGGACCGGCATCGCCCGGCCGCCCACCCTTCGCCTTCTCGTCGAGGCGGCGCCAGATCTCGGCGTGTTCGCGCTCGTCGGCAGCGATCGCCTCGACCTCGGGCGAGGTCTGCTCGGCGTACGTGTCCTCTTCGTCGCCTTCGAGGGCCTGGACGAGATCGCTGACCGAGCGCGTGCCGAAGACCCGGGCCAGGACGATGATCGTCCTGACGCGCAACCGGGGGCCGTCCACGGGTGGGACGCTGGCCCCCAGCTCAACCAGCTTCGAGGCCCACACATCGGCATGGCGGCGCTCGTTGCCGGCGATCTTGCGAAACGCCGCCGCCCGATGCTCATCCTTCTCGATCCCGGCCAGGGCGTCGTACAGGATGATCGCGTCACGCTCGAGCTTGAGGTTCTCCAGGCTCTGCTTGAGGTCGATGGTTGCCATCCTCCGATGGTAGTGCGGCGCGGGCCTGAACGCGGTTGAGCCCAGGCCGGGCCCTGCATGAACCGTCCGCCTTAGACTTCGAGTGATGGCATCTGCCCAGATCCTGTACCTCGACGAGGCTGCCGTTCGGGCCGCCATGCCCCCGGTGCAGACCCGGATCGGGCTGGCCGAACGGACGATGCTCGCGCTCATCGAGGACGCCGAGCTGCCGCCCAAGATCGGGGTCCACCCGCGGCCACCTGGAGCCTTCGGCCACGCCATGCCGGCCTTCCTGCGCGGCCCGGCGACGGACGGATCTGCCGATCTTCTCGGCCTGAAGTGGGTCGTCGGGTTCGCCGCCAACAGCGGCATCGGCCTGCCGTCCATCCACGCCACGGTGATCCTGAATGATCCCCTGACCGGCCAGCCGATCGCCCTGCTCGATGGAGCCCCGATCACCGCCGATCGAACCGCTGCGATCTCGGGCGTCGCGATCCAGCACTGGGGCCCTCGGTTCGAGGGCCGCCTAGCCAAGGTGGCGATCCTGGGGGCCGGCGTCCAGGCGCGCAGCCACCTGGCCGTGATCGGCCATCTCCTGCCGGGTGCCACGATCTCGATCTTCGACCGCCATCCGGAGCGAGCCGAAGCCCTCGCCACCCAGGCGATCGCCACGCCGGGGATCCGCGCCGCGCAGGCCGCATCGGACGCGCCCGACGCCACCGCGGGGGCGGATGTTGTCGTGACCGCCGTCTCGTTCGGGCCCGTTCGCCAGACCCTGTTGAACGCGGACCTGGCGCCTGATGCCCTGGTCATTGCCGTCGACTACGCGACGAGCGTCCATCACGCGGTTGCCCGGGAGGCCGGCCTGTTCCTGGTCGACGAGCCCGGCCAGTTCCTGGCCAACCGATCGGCCGGCCTGTTCGACGACTACCCAGAGCCTCACTCCACGATCGGACTGGCGATTCGCAACGGGGTCCCACGGCCGGTGGCTGGCCGGGTCCTGGTCACCCACCTCGGGGTTGGCCTGGCCGACCTGGTCTTCGCCGACGCGATCGTGCGCAACGCGATCTCGGCTGGTCTCGGGGTCCGGCTGCCGCGCTGAACGGCGGGACGGGCCGGCAGCCGTCGGCCGGGCATCGCACACTGGCGGGGGTCGACACGAAGCCGGCTCGAACGTGGAGGAACTCGTGCGCATCGTCGGCCGGTTGCTGAGCGCCCTGCTCGCCCTGCTGATCGTCGTGATCGTGGCGACCGGCGGCCTGCTCGTGTGGGTGAGCCACCGCGCCCTGCCAACCTCCAGTGGCTCGCTCAGGGCCGCCGGCCTGACTGCGCCCGTGAGTGTCACCCGCGACATCAGCGGGCTGATCAACATCAGCGCAACGACGCCGCACGACCTGTTCCTCGCTCAGGGCTACGTCCATGCCCAGGAACGATTCTGGCAGATGGAGGTCTGGCGGCACATCGGTGCCGGCCGGCTGTCCGAGCTGTTCGGCCAGACGACGCTCAAGGAGGATGAGTTCATCCGGACGCTCGGCTGGCGACAGGCCGCCCAGCGCGACCTGGACGCAGCTTCGCCAGAGCTCAAGGCGGACCTGCAGGCCTATGCCGACGGCGTCAACGACTGGCTCGCTGCAAATCGCGGCCAGCTCGGCCTGGCGTTCGTGGTCGAGGGTTTCAAAGCCGGCCTCGGCGGTGGACTCGGTGGCTACGACCCGGAGCCGTGGACGCCGCTCGACTCGGCCACCTGGGCGCTCGTCCAGGCGTGGTCCCTCGGTGACAACTTCGACTCCGAAATCTTCCGGGTCCTGGCCGACGCGAAGCTGGGCAACCCGAAGCGAACCGACGAGCTGACGCCGCCTTATCCGGCCGGCGCCCCCGTGATCGTGCCCAGCGGCGAACCCGGTTCAGGCGGCACCGGCGCGAATCGCCCGGCCGGAGCCGGCGCGACGGCAACGGCGACCAGCACCGCGCCCAGCGTAGCTTCAGCCTCGCTCAGCACGGGCCAGGCCGAGGGCCTGCGGGCCCTCGCGGCGCTCGGCCAGTCGATCGCCGCGTCGGCCGGAATCGATCCCGCCCAGGGCCTCGTCGGCGACCATGGCGTCGGCTCGAACAACTGGGTCGTGGCCGGCTCGAAGAGCGCCACCGGCCACGCCCTGCTGGCCAACGATCCGCACCTCGGGATCAGCATGCCGTCGGTCTGGATCATGAACGGCCTGCACTGCGCCGTCGTCAGTGCGGCCTGCCCATTCGACGTGACCGGGGTGAGCTTCCCCGGCGATCCCCTGGTGATCCTGGGCCACAACGCCCGGATCGCCTGGGGTGCTACCAACCTGGGTCCGGACGTGGAGGACTTGTTCATCGAGAAGCCTGACCCGAACAACGTGGCGAACTACCTGTTCAAAGGGTCGTCCGTCGCCTTCACCGTCCGGACGGAGACGATCAAGGTGGCCGGCGCGCCGTCGGTGACCCTGAGCGTCCGTTCAACCGGTCACGGCCCGATCGTGACCGACGTGGACGACCGGCTGAAGACCCTGCCCACGGTGTACGCCCTGCGCTGGGCCGCGACCGCCCAGCCGAACGGCGCGCTGGACGCGTTCCTGGGCCTGGACAAGGCGAAGAGCTACACCGACTTCCGGGCGGCCCTGAGCGTCTACGGCGCACCCGCCCAGAACTTCGTGTACGCCGACGTCGACGGCAACATCGGCTACCAGGCGCCCGGCTGGATCCCGATCCGGGCAGACAGGAACGATCACGGCGACCGGCCCGTGCCCGGCTACGACGGCCTGCACGAGTGGACCGGGATGATCCCGTACAACGACCTGCCGCGCGTCTACAACCCGCCCTCGGGCTTCATCGTCAGCGCCAACAACGAGCTGGTTGACAGCGCCTATCCGCACTACATCGCCCAGGACTGGGATCCCGGCTACCGGGCGGCCCGGATCACCGAGCTGCTCAAGGCCGACGCGGCCAGGGGCGGCGTGACCATCGCGGAGATGAGCACGATCCAGGCAGACACGAAGATCCTCCGCGCCGACCTCGTGATCCCGTCGCTCAAGGGGATCACGCCGACGACGGGCGACGGCTCGGCCGTCCTGACCGCCATCCAGGGCTGGGATCGCAACTGCACGGTCGACAGCCTCGGCTGCGCCGCCTACATGGCGTTTGAAGAGCAGCTCGAGCGTCGGATCTTCGACGACGACCTGGGCTCGCTGGCCCGCGAGTACGTCGGCAGCACCGAGAGCTGGCAGGGGCTGATTGCGCTCCTGGCCAAGCCGGATGACCCGTTCTGGGACGACATCGGCACGCCTGCCAGGAAGGAAACCCGGGCCGACATCCTGGCCGCCGCGCTCGACGGTGCCGGGGCGGCCCTGCACGCCTCGCTCGGTGCCAGTGCTGCGAGCTGGACCTGGGGCCGGCTCCACACCGGCACGTTCCGCGAGGTCACCCTGGGCGAGAGCGGGATCGCCCCGCTCGAGTGGTATTTCGACAAGGGGCCCTACCCGATCGCAGGCGCGGCGGGGGCCGTCGACGCGACGTATTACCAGTTCAGCGTCGGGTATCCCGATCCCTACGACAGCACGGTCACGGCGGCCACCGACCTGCGCTCGCTGTTCGAGATGACGAATCTTCCGAGCTACCGGCTCGACGTCGACATGGGCAAGCTGGACGAGGCCCGGATCGTGATCACGACCGGCCAGTCGGGCAATCCAACCGACCCTCACTACGGCGACATGATCGACGCCTGGCGACTCGGCCAGCAGGTCCCGCTGGCGTTCAGCAGCGCCGCGGTCCAGTCGGCGGCCGTGGCCACGCTGACCCTGACCCCGTGATCCCCGGTCGGCCTACTCGTTGACTTCGAGCGGGCCGTCGGCCTCCAGCTGCACCCGGCCATCCTCGACAAGGCACTCGTAGCGAGCGATCGGCAATACCGCCGGCGGATCGAGTGCCTCGCCTGTCTCGAGGTCGAAGCGCGACAGGTGCAGGGCACAGGTGATGCTGGCGCCGGTCAGGAAGCCACGATCAAGCTCGAAGTACTCGTGGCTGCAGATCCCCTGGTAGGCGTGGTAGTCGCCGTCGACATTGACCACGAGAACCGGCTCGACCCCGTCGACCCAGGCCATCTTCATCTCGCCGGGCCCCACGTCGGACGCGGCCAGCAGGTCGATCCGCATCAGGCGGCAGAGGCATCCGCCAGCGGACCGGCCCACTTCGCCTCGAGCAGCTCGCGCAGCCGATCCTGGGCATCGGCCATCGGCACACGAGCGACGACCGGCTCCAGGAAGCCCAGCACGATGAACTTGCGGGCGTCGTCGGGATCGATCCCGCGGCTTTCCAGGTAGAACAGCTGGGTCTCGTCGATCGGCCCGACCGAGCTCGAGTGGGCCGCCCGCCGGCAGTCGGGCTGGTCGATCTCGAGGCTGGGGATGGCGACCGCCCGGGCCCCTTTCGACAGGTTCATCCCGAACTCGCCCAGGAAGCTGTCGGTGCCCACGGCGCTCTTTTCGATGATGATCAGGCCCTTCATGAAGGCTCGGGCGCTGTCCTTGAGGGCGCCCTTGCTGAGCAGGTTGCCGGTCGTGTCCCGGCCGATGTGGGTCGTGTAGCTGGTCAGGTCGAACAGCTGCGCGGCGTCGCCGAAGACGATCTCGACCTGCTCGACGGAGGCGCCGTCGCCGACCAGGCGGTTGTCGACCTGCGATCGGACGAGCCGTCCGCCGAGCTGGGCAAGAGCCCAGTGGAGGCCGGCCGAGGGCCCGACCAGCGCGTGGCGATGATGGAACGCGATCTGGCGCGGACCCAGGTCCTGGATGCTCGCGACTGACAGGTTCGCAGCGCGGCCGAGCGTGAGCTCCATCGTGCCGCTGAAGAGCGCCTGGGGCACCGTCTCGCCGGCAGCGCAGGCAATCTCCGGCCCGCCCGGCGAGAGTTCCTCCAGGAGCGACGCCCCGGCATCCTCGCCCAGGAGGATCAGCGTCCGGGTAAGGAGCGCCCGTTGCGGCGCGCCGACGCGCCAGCGCAGCACGATCGGCTTCTCGAGACGGACGCCGTCCGGAACGCGCAGGACGATCCCCTGCGTCCAGAAGGCACGGGTCATCTGGGCAAATTTGTCGTTCGTGGGCAGGCCCGAGCCGCCTTCGAGCAGGGTTCGGGTTCCCTCGGGATCGCGAATGAGGGCGGCGCCCAGGGTCTCGAGCACGACGCCGGCCGCACTGGCCGCGGCCGACAACCCGATCGCCATCACGCTGTCTTCATGGAGCTCGATCAGGCCATCGGCGTCGGCCGGGACCACGCCGGCGCCCGAGGTGCGAGAGCCGGCGCTTGCTGCGATGTCGGTGCTACCGGCCGTGCTGACAGCGGCCGTCCGGACGTACGGCCGGACGTCCATCAACTCGGCCGAGCGCAGGTCGATGTACGGCGTGTAGAGGCGGTTCGGCTCGGTCGCGAGGGCATCGAACGCACTCCAGGCCGCCAGCCGCTCGGCCAACAGCCAGTCCGGCTCGGAGCGTTCCGCGACGAGGGCCTCGACCAGGTCCCGGTCGGCGAAGCGGAAAGGCAGGTCGGCCGGGCCACGCCGCTCGGTCGTCCCGCTGCGCCCGACGCGCGCCGGGCGGGCGGCACGCTCGACCGTCATCCGAGCGAACCCTCCATCTCGAGCTTGACCAGCCGGTTGAACTCGATCGCGTACTCCATCGGGAGCTCCTTGGTGAACACCTCGAGGAAGCCCTGGACGATCAGGTTCTGCGCCTCGTTCTCGGTCAGGCCGCGGCTCATCAGGTAGAAGATCTGGTCGGCACTGATCTTGCCGACGACAGCCTCGTGGGTCATCGTCGTGTCGTCTTCCTGGATGTCGATGTAGGGGTACGTGTCGCTCCGGCTGATGTCGTCGAGCATCAGTGCGTCGCAGCGGACGGAGGCCACGACGTTCGTCGCGCCGGGGGCCACCTTGAGGCTGCCGCGGTAGGTCGCTCGTCCGCCGTCCTTGCTGACCGACTTGCTGACGATCCGGCTACGGGTGTTCGGGGCGAGGTGGATCGCCTTCGCCCCGGTGTCCTGGTGCTGGCCCTTGCCTGCGACGGCCACGCTGATGATGTCGGCCGTGGCCCCCTCGCCGCGCAGGTAGATTGCGGGGTACTTCATCGTGAGACGACTGCCCGTATTTGCGTCGATCCACTCGACCCTGGAGTTCGTGTAGGCGTGGGCCCGCTTGGTCACCAGGTTGTAGACGTCGTTCGACCAGTTCTGGATCGTCGTGTAGCGGACCTTCGAGCCGGCCAGCGCAACCACCTCGACCACCGCCGCGTGGAGCGAGTCGGTTGCGTAGATCGGCGCCGTGCAGCCCTCGATGTAGTGGACCTTGGCGCCTTCGTCGACCACGATCAGGGTCCGCTCGAACTGGCCGGTGTTCTCGCCGTTGATCCGGAAGTAGGCCTGCAGCGGCAGGGGCACCTCGACACCCTTGGGCACGTACACGAACGAGCCACCGGACCAGACCGCGCTGTTGAGCGCCGCGAACTTGTTGTCCTCGGGCGGGACGACCGTGGCGAAGTACTTGCGGAAGATCTCCGGGTATTCCTTGAGCGCCTGGTCGGTGCCCATGAACACGACGCCGATCTTGCTCAGCTCTTCGCGGACCGAGTGGTACACGACCTCGCTGTCGTACTGGGCGCCGACGCCGGCCAGGAACTTGCGCTCGGCCTCGGGGATGCCCAGCTTCTCGAACGTCGCCTTGATCTTCTCCGGGACGTCGTCCCAGGATTTCTCCTCGCCCGCCGAGGGCTTGCGGTAGTAGACGATCTTGTCGAGGTCGATGTCGAGCAGGTTGCCGCCCCATGTGGGCATCGGCCGCTTGAGGAAGTGCTCGTAGGCGCGCAGGCGGAACTGGAGCATCCAGTCCGGCTCGTCCTTGAACCGGCTGATCTCCGTGACGGTGTCGCGGGTCAGACCGCGTTTCGTCTGGGCGAGGTAGTCGATGTCGTCATGGAAGGCGTATTCATCGCGGCGGTCGCTGACGATTTCGCGGGTCGTCGTCATCAGATCTCCAGGCAGGTCCTGCCGTACGGATCGGGTCAAGGACTAATCCCGACCCATATTATCGGAATTCCGAGCCCGAGCGTCAACGAGGGGTCGAAGGCGGGCCGAATCGGGGTCCGCAGCCGGTGCGCGTGCGCGGCAGGTTCGCGTCCTCAACCCCTTGGGCCGGGCCGTTCTTGGTGCATAGGCGGTGTGAGCGCGAGGCCACGTCATAACGCCGCTCAACGGAGCCGACTCGGTATCAATGAGCGATGCGACGTCCTCGCCTGAGCGTGGCCTACGCCCGAGGAACACCGATGCCCGTCTGGACGGCAGCACGCCGCCTCTGGTCGACGGTCGTTACGCTCACAGCGACCATGCAGCCGGAATCGAACGGGCCAAGCCTGGCCCACGCTGTCGAGGCTCGGCCAAACTGAGGTCATGGTCTGGATCATGGGCACGAACACCGGCAGGTGAGCACCCGCGTCGCCAGGCGCCCCTCGCTCGACGATCGGACACCGCAGGGCAGCCCACAGGTCGAGCCCGCAGCCTGACGAAGTCTCGAGCCGCGCCGGGCGCAGCCTCGCGGTACTTGCGTCCCGTCTAGGCTTCGCGCATGGACCGGGACGTCGCCCTTCTGTTCCTGACCCGCGCCGTTCGGATGTTCGGCTACGGCCTCCTGTCGGTCGTCCTCGTCCTGTACCTGACCGCGCTCAGCCTGTCCGCAGGAGAGGTCGGGCTACTGCTGGCCCTGACGCTCCTCGGGGACGCCGCGGTCTCGCTGTGGTTGACGACGCACGCGGACAGGATCGGTCGGCGGAGGGTCCTGGTTGCCGGAGCGGGCCTGATGCTCGCCGCGGGCCTTGCCTTCGTGGCGACTCCCATGTACATCGTCCTCGTCGTCGCCGCGACGATCGGGGTCATCAGCCCGAGCGGCAACGAGGTCGGACCATTCCTGGCCGTGGAACAGGCCTCGCTCAGCCAGATCGTGGCGGCAAAGAGCCGGACGAGCCTCCTTGCCCGGTATCAGCTCGTTGGATCCTTCTCGACCGCGGTCGGGGCCCTGGCCGGTGGTGGAATCGCCCAACTGGCCATCCAGGACGGGGCCTCGCCGGCCGACGCCTATCGCTTCGTGATCGTGGGTTATGCCTTCGCCGGCATCGCTCTCGCCCTGCTCTTCACCAGGGTCTCGGCCCGGGTCGAGGTCCCGGCCAACGAAATGACCGACCAGGCGATCCGGACCCGGCTCGGGCTGCATCGGTCGCAGCGCGTCGTCCTGCGCCTTTCCGCGCTGTTCGCCCTCGACGCCTTCGCCGGCGGGTTCGTGATCGCGAGCTTCATCACCCTGTGGTTCAGGGACCGGTTCGGGGTTGACCCCGCGGCGCTCGGGGCATTGATCTTCGGGGCGAACCTGCTGGCCGGCCTGTCGGCCCTGGCGGCTGGCCCGTTGGCACGGCGCTTCGGGTTGATCCGCACGATGGTCTTCACCCACCTTCCGTCGAACGTCCTGCTCCTGCTCGTGCCGTTCATGCCGACCCTGCCGCTGGCCGCGGCCGTGCTCCTCGTCCGCTTCAGCATCAGCCAGATGGACGTGCCCACGCGCCAGTCATACACGATTGCGATCGTGGCCCCCGACGAGCGCTCAGCCGCTGCCGGCGTGACCGGCATCGCCCGGAGCCTGGGTGTCGCCGCCTCGCCCCTGATCGCCGCACCGCTGTTCCTGACTGCGGCCCTGGCCTGGACGCCGTTCGTCATCGCCGGCGGCCTGAAGATCGCCTACGACCTGCTGCTGTACCGCGCCTTCAAGGCACATCAGGCGCCAGAAGAGGTCCGGGCCGAGGGTTAGCGGGCGCGCCGACGGGGCCGTACAGCGCGACCCACGCGCCGAGCCCACCGGCGATCGCCATCGCCCCGGCTGCCGCAAAGTAGGCAGTCGGCCCGAACGTGCCGTAGAGCACGCCTCCGATAATCCCGCCGAGCACGCTGCCGAGCCCGAACGTCGCAGCCTGGACGAGCGTCTGGCCGGTCGCCTGAAGCTCAGCTGGCAGGAGCCGGGCGATGACCACGACGCGACCCGCCGAGAGCGCACCGAAACACAGTCCGGTGATGAGGCGTGTGGCATTGATCGCGATCGGCGTCGGGAGCACTCCCCAGGAGGCGACGCACAGGCCAGAGGCCAGACAGGCGACGACGAACAGCCAGCGCAACCCAAAGCGACGACCGAGCCAGCCGGCCAGGACGAGCCCCGGGATCTCCGCAAACGACGCAATCCCGAACGTGAGGGCCACGTCCGAGGGCTGCCCGCCGAGCTCCACGATCCGGATCGCCACGAAGACCATCGCGCCCAGGACCCCGGTGTGGGCGACCGTGAGAACCGCGAGCACGGCCCACAGCCGGGGCTGGACCGCGAATGCCCGACTGATCGAGCCGAAGCGGCCGGCTGCGGCGTCGCCGCCGTGGCTTGCGGCGATCGCCCGCACCGCCGGATCGCGGGTTGGATCGGGCACCCGGCCGATCAGCACGAAGATCACGCCGGACCAGGCGAGGCAGACGACGGGCACCGCGGCATAGCCAGCCTGGTCGTAGATGAAGCCGGCCATGATCACGCCGATCGCGAATGACAGGCTGGCAAGTGCCCGGAGCGCCCCGTACTGACGCTCGGGTGACGGCAGCCCGCCAACCGCCAGGGCATCGCCCAGGGCCAGGAACATCGCCGGGAAGGCCGTGAAGCTGGCCAGGATCGGCGCGAGCACGACCGCCGGGATGGGCAGGAGCAGGGCGAACGCGGCGGCGGAGGCAACCGCCACGCCGATTCGGAAGGCATACGCCCGGCCAACGAGCACATCGGCCAGGTGCCCCCAGGCGGGAACGGCCACTGTCGCCGCCAGGGCCGCCACGGCCGACAGCAGGCCGATCGTGGCGGGGTCGAGCCCATGCGAACGCAGGATCACGGCGCTGAACGGGCCGATAGCGGCGGTCCACGTGCCGATCACCAGGTACAGCGACCGGAGTGACAGGGGCGTACGTCCGGCGGACAGCCAGCCCTCGGTCAAATGGGACTGACCGCGGGTGTCTCGGAGGCGGCCAGCTGCAACTCAAAAGCATGGCGGAGTAGGCGAATCAGCGCCATCTGTTCGTTCATGCGGGCCACCTCCGGAAGCCCAGACCCTGGGGCTCCATCGTAATCGTCCTCGTCGGCGAGGCGATCGGCAGCCGTTGCGGCGATCGTGGATCAAAGCTCGTGACCTGAGCGCAGGCGAAGCCTCGCCAGCGGCTCGCCGAATCGATCCTCCGGGGGTGGACAGCGGGGTCGCCGCGAGCGACAGTGGGGGCCCGCTCCGTGTGCAGATGTCCTGCGCGGGAGCCGAGATTCGCGTCACGAGGAGGCTCCCATGGCGAAGTACCTGTGGCAGGTTTCGTACACCCAGGCTGGACTCAAGGGTCTGCTGAAGGAAGGTGGCAGCAGCCGGGCAGCCGCGATCAAGCAGCTCGTCAAGAGCCAGGGCGGCAAGCTCGAGGCGTTCTACTACGCGTTCGGTGACGACGACGTTTACCTGATCGCCGAGCTGGCCGGCAATGTTGAGGCATCTGCCGTCAGCCTGGCCGTCGGCGCCTCGGGAGCCGCCCGGATCAAGACGGTCGTCCTGCTGAGCCCCGATGACGTGGACGCGGCCATCAAGGTGAAGGTCGGCTACCGAGCGCCGGGCGCCTAGCGCTCGTTATGACGGGTGTCGGGCGCCGATCACGATCGGCTCCGATACCAGACGAGACCGCCCAGGTAGGCCACGGCGAAGACCGCCCCGACCCACGCGTATGGCGTCGCGTCGCCACCACCGAACTGGGCCACGAGGAAGGCGCCCACGAGCACGACCGCGATGACCTGTGCGGCGAGTGACAGCGCCCGCAGGTTGATCGACTCCCAGCGCTCGTCCCGGGGCAGGCCCGAGAGAAGGCTGGCCATGTCCGATCTCGACTGGAGCAGGCGCAGGGCGATCGCGTAGGCGGCCACGATGGCGAACGCCACGGCAGCCTGGGCGAGGCTCGCCTGACGGCCCAACTCGGCTGCCGCGAAGAGCAGGCCAAGAACGAAGCCAACGGCCGGTACGACCCACTTAGTCAGGCCTGTCGTCATGGAACACCTCCTCGATATGTCGATCGAAGAATCGAGCGATGACGAAGGCCAGCGGCAGCGATGGCAGATAGCGGCCGGTCTCGATCGCGTTGATCGTCTGACGCGAGACGCGCAGGGCCTGGGCCAGTTGCCCCTGGCTCAGGCTCAGGCTTTCACGCAGCTGGCGCACCTCGTTCGTCATGCTGTAAAGCTAGCTTGTCAGGGCGAAGGTGTCAAGGACCTTTGTCACCCCTCGGACAAGCCCGGGCAGACCCGATCGCCGTCCTGTTGGGCCGCCGCCCCAGGGCTCGAGGAGGCCGGCCGGGACCAGAACAGGCACCCGGTCCGGACTCGTGGGGAGTACGCCCGGGGCGGGACGGCGGATCAATGGCCCTTGAGCGGGCGTGAAGCCGCTACGATCCGACGATGACCGCCCCTCGCCGGGTGAGCGCAGCCGCCGCCCGCCGCTTCATGGTGCTCAGGCATGGACTGGCGCCCGCGCGCGCCCTGCCGCCGGAAGCGGCCAGCGTGATGACCGTGGTCGACCGGCTCGGCTCGCTCCAGTTCGACCCGCTCGAGGTGGCCGGTCGAAACCACGACCTCGTCCTGCTCGCTCGGATCGCGGGCTATCGGCGGGAATGGACCGACGGGCTGCTGTACGAGTCGCGGGCCCTGTACGAGACGTACAACAAGGGCCTCAGCCTCGTGCCGACGGCGGAGATGCCGTACTACCGGATCGCCTGGGATCGAAGCTCACGGCGTCATGACGCCAGCTCGTTCGATGAGCACGCCCCCCTCGTTGCCGAGCTGCTCGACCGAATCCGGGTCGATGGCGAGCTGTCATCCACCGACGTCGAGCCGCGGGCCGCCATTGACTGGTATTGGCGTCCGACCAACCAGGTCCGGGCCCTGCTCGAGGCCCTCGGCGAAGCCGGCGTCCTGGGCCTGTCGCGGCGGGCCGGCAACCGCCGCTACTACGACCTGGTCGAGCGCCTGTTCCCGCTCGAGTTGCTGGCGGAACGGCACGACGAGCGCGACCAGCTCCGCCACAAGCTGCTGTCGCGATTTCGCGCCCATGGCCTGTTGGGCCGCTCGGGCCAGGCCGAGCTGTGGCTCGGCATCGGGCGGGCGGTGGCCCGACCAGACGATCCGGCCTGGCGTTCGCGGACGGCATTGCGGGCCGAGCTCGTCGAGCGGGGTGACCTCCTGCCGGTCGAGGTCGAAGGGATCAAGGGCGAGCGCTACGTCCTGGCCAGCGATCTCGGCCTACTCGCGGCCGCCGAAGTCGAGGTCGCGGACGATCTGCCGCCGGGAGGAGTCGAGCGGTCGGCGGCCTTCCTGGCGCCGCTCGACCCGTTCGCCTGGGATCGCGACTTCCTGCGCGGCCTGTACGACTTCGACTACATCTGGGAAGTCTACGTCCCCGAGAAGAAGCGACGCTGGGGCTACTACGTCCTGCCGATCCTGTTCGGCGATCGGCTGGTCGGCCGGATCGAACCGCGGATCGATCGCAAGTCCGGCGCACTGCGCATCCTGGGGCTGTGGTGGGAGCCGGGCTTCGATCCGCTCGCGACGCCCGGGTTGATCCCCGCGTTCGCCGAAGCCCTCGACGTCCACCGACGGTTCGGCGGCCTCAATCGGGTCGTCCTGCCGCGCACCCATCTGCATCGACCCGTTGTTGCAGCCCTGCGCGAGCATCTTGCCTGAGGGCACTCAGTTCGCGGCTGTGGGACGATCCCACGAGACGAATCGCCAGGAGGCGGCCCACCGAGCCCCGCCCCAACGCATGAGGAGAACCTGATATGGCCGCTGTCCGTCGAGCCGACGCCACCTGGGCCGGCAACCTGCCCGCCGGGAATGGCACCGTCAGTGCGATCTCGAGCGGTGCGTTCAATGCCCTGCCGACGACCTGGGCCTCCCGGATCGAGTCGTCTGACGGACGGACCAGCCCCGAAGAGCTGCTCGCTGCCGCCCATGCCTCGTGTTTCTCGATGTCCCTCGGCAACGAGTTGTTCAAGCGCGGGTTCCTGGCCGAGCGACTGGCCGTCACGGCCAACGTCACCCTCGACATGACCGAAGCCGGGCGGCGGGTCATCTCGAGCGCATTGATCGTCAGCGGCATCGTCCCCGGCATCGACGCCACGACCTTCGCCGAGATCGCCGAAGTCGCCAAGAACGGCTGCCCGATCTCGAACGCCCTGAAGGGCAACGTCGCCCTGAGCGTCGAACCCACGCTCGAGGCGTAGTCGTCGGCCTGGGGTTGGAGGGAGCCCTTCCTGAGGTCTACTCGAGGCTCGGCCTGACCGGCGCCGCGGATCGCCGTTGTTCGCAGCTGACCCGAGCCGTGGATTGCGAAGATGTGTGCTCAGTACATCAAACGGCGTTCTGGACTCGATTCCGCTCGAATCGCCCAGCCCGCCACCACTTCGAGCCGGACTCGCGCTCCGATTCGTCCCGGGCCACGCTCGCCGCGGTAGAAATTCGGGCCGAGTCACTCGTCGCCAGGTCGGGTCGGTCCGTAGGCAGGGGCGAAATGGCTCGTTTGATGTGCTGAGCACACATCCCTGCCAAATCGAGCCGGTGCTCGACGACGATCCAGGCGCGGCCCGCTCAACCAGGATCCAGGCGAGGCCCAACGACGGCCCCGCCAGGCGGCGCGCCCAGCCCGCGTGGCCCCGCCCGACTCCGGCGTTACGTCGCCAGGATCCGGGCGGGGTTGAGGACCGTCATCTGGAAGATCGCGGCTTCGGGTACGCCGGCCGCACGAAGCTGGGGCAGGAACGTCTCAAATAGGTGGACATAGCCATTCCCGCCATAGGCCTTGAGCTGGCTGTTGTGGCAGACGTCCTGGCTGAGCAGCAACCGGTCCGCGTGCCCGCGCTCGATCAGCTCGCGGGCCAGGTCGACGATGCGGGGCTCGCCGTGGCGCTCCATCGGCGTGAAGCTCATCCCCAGGAAGTCGAACTCGAGGTTCGCGCCGCGGCGGATGATCTCGAGGTAGTGCGCCAGTGATGGATAGGAGTCGGCGTGGCCGATCACGACCCGTACCGGATCGACGCCTTCGTCCTCGAAGACCCGGAGCTGGGCGAGCCCAACCGGTGACATCACCGAATGGGTCGTAATCGCCAGGCCAGTCCGCCGTGCCGCTCGACCGACGGCGCGGTGGACACGTTCCTCGAGAGCCGTCAGCCAGGGCTTGTCGGTCCCGACCTCACCGAAGATCCCTGGTCGGATGTCGGTCCCGTCGACGCCGTTCTCGATCTCGCCAACGAGCTCGTCCGCGAGCTCGTCGACCGATCGGCGGTCGATCAGCGCCTCGATCGGGTAGTAGGCAGTTCGGTACCAGCCGGCACCCATGACGATGTGCAGCCCGCTGGCCTCGGCGTAGCGGCGGAGCCGCAGGGGATCGCGGCCCACCCCCGGCAGGGTCACGTCGACGAGCGTGCCGCCGCCGGCCGCCCGGTAGGCGGCGAGCTCCGGCAGGATCAGCGTGTCGTCGGGGGTCAACTCCCAGTAATCCCAGCGATTCGGGATCTGCCAGAGCTGGATGCCCGTGTGCTCGTGGGGCAGGACGAAGCCGAGCTCCGCCGCCGGAACGCGGCCGGTCACGGTCTGGACGTGGCCGGTCACGGTCTGGACGTGGCCGGGCTGGATGTGGCTCGGAGCTGGGCGAGGATCCTGCGACGGCATGGCCAGCAGTCTAGCTGAGGCCCGCGACCCCTCTCGGCGCCGTCGAGGGATAGCCAACCGGCTGGGGAGCCGCCGCCGGGAGCGTGGGGCGAGTCGGCGACGCCGCGGCCGCAAGGAGCAGCTCGGCGACCGAGCGGGCGCGGCGCTCGGCGTTGGCCCGGCGGTAGGCGCTGCCCTCCTCCACCCGCTGGAGGAGAAGCCCGTCGAGCATCGCCGAGAGTCCGCCGGAGACCGCCTCGACATCGAGCCAGGGCGCGAGGTCGCCGCGGGCGATCCCTTCGCGGAGGAGCATCCCGGTCACGGTCAGGAGTTGCTCTCGCCGTCGGACGAGCATCTCCCGGACGGCCGGTTCATGGTCGGCGACCGCCCAGGCCTGGACGAGGAACGTCGACATGCCGGCCCGGCCGTCGACCGAATCCACCGAGTCAAAGAAGAATCCGAGGCCGATCGAGAGGCGCTCGGCCAGGCTGCCAGCTCGCGCCAGCCGGTCCGCCAGCTCGCCGATCCCCTGCCCCGTCGACAGGTCGCAGGTCGCCAGGAACAGTTCGTCCTTGCCAGTGAAATAGGTGTAGATCGCGCCGACCGACAGGCCGCTCTCCCGGACGATGTCCTGGACGGTGGCCCGGTGAAAGCCGAGCTCACCGAAGACCTTGAAGGCGGCAACGCTGATCCGGGCGCGGATCTCCTGCTCGTGGGCGACGCTGACGCGGGGCATGACCGGAACGAGTCCTCCAGTACAACGCGAACGCTCGCTCCCTGATCATACGGCCCGGAACTCTCCTCCGCAAGAGTGCCCACGGGAGCCACTCTTGACACGGAGAACGCTTATTCCCTAATGTGGCGACCTGCCCAAACGTCTGCCTGGCTGAGGCCCTCTGAAAGGTCGTCCGATGTTCACCCGCTGGGGAGCCTTCGTCTACCGCTTCCGCCGCGTGTTCGTCGTCGGCGCCCTGGGCCTGGCCCTGGCGATGGGCTTCTTCGGCCTGAGCGCATCGAGCCACCTGAGCTCGGGCGGTTGGCTCGATACGACCTCCGAATCGGCCAGGGTCGACGAACGCCTGGCTGCCGAGTTCGGTGGTGGCAAGAGCAGCATCATCGCCCTGTTCCGATCATCGACGACGAGTGATGCCACCTCGCCCGCCTTCCAGGCGGCGATTGCCCAGACCGTCGCACCCCTGGCCGGCGATCCGAACGTGACCGGGATCGTGGGCTTTGCCCAGACGAAGGACGCCCGATTCATCAGCACGAGGGGCAGCGCGACGTATGTCGTCATCCAGCTCAACGCCACCGACGAGCAGTCGGTCGAGCTCGTGGCCGGCATCCGGGCCAGGCTGAGCGCACCGGCCGGCTTCAGCTATCAGCTCACCGGCTACGGACCGATCACAAAGGACGCCGCGGTCCTGTCCGAGAAGGACCTCACCCGGGCCGAGACCCTCTCGTTGCCGATCGTCGCCTTCATCCTGGTCTTCGTCTTCGCCTCGCTCAGCGCGGCGGCGATGCCCCTGCTCGTCGCGGGCCTGGCCATCCCGACCACCCTCGGCCTGATCTACTTCGTCAGCCGGCAGATCGAGATGAGCGTCTACGTGATCAACATCGCGACGATGCTCGGACTGGCCCTGGCAATCGACTACTCGCTGTTTATCGTCAGTCGCTTCCGCGAGGAGCTGGCCAGGGGTCGGACCGTCGGCGAGGCGGTCGAGAAAGCGGTGGCGACCAGCGGCAAGGCCGTTGCCTTCTCAGGTTTCGCCGTGGCCATCGGGCTGTCCGGCCTCCTCCTGTTCAAGTCGAGTGCAATCAGTTCAATCGGCGTGGCTGGCTCGCTGGTCGTGATCAGCACCCTCGTCTACGCCCTGACCTTCCTGCCGGCAACCCTCGGAATGCTGGGGACGCGAGTCAACTCGCTGAGCCTGGGCGGACTCTTCCGCCGGCTCGGCTGGCGAACGAACGCCGGCGGCGGCCATCGCTGGGAGCGCGTTGCGCGGGTAGTGATGCGCCGGCCCCTGTTCGTCCTCGGGCCGGTGCTGGTCCTCCTGTTCGTGGTCGGCTCGCCCTTCTTCCGGCTGATCCAGGGCGTTCCGGACGCCTCGGTCTATCCGCCCGGCATGGCCAGCCGTGATGCCTACATTGCCCTCCAGACGGAGTTCGCCACGGGCGAGACGACCCCGATCGTGGTGCTCGCCACCGTCCACGGGGATCCTGCTTCGGCTGGCAACGCGACCGCCCTCGCCGACTATGGCGCTCAGCTGGCTCGGCTCGATGGCGTCACCCGGGTTGAGAGTCCCTACTCGCTGACCGATCCGGCAACCGGCACGGCCCTCACGCCGGAGCAGGTCGGCCAGCTCTACGCCCTGCCGGCCGCCAGCCGCCCGGCCCAGACCCAAGCCGCGATCGGGGCACTGCAGCAAGCCTACGTCCGGGGAACCACCGTCCGTTTCAATGCGATCAGCCGGCTCGATCCGGCCTCGCCAGAGTCAACCTCGCTCACGCCAACGATCCGGGCGCTTGCTGCTGCAAACGGAATCACGACCCAGGTCGGCGGGGAGTCGGCGATCGGCCATGACTTCCTCGTTGCCCAGGGCGACCGGATGCCATATGCAATCGGCCTGACCCTGCTGGCCAGCGCGATCGTCCTGTTCCTCCTGTTCGGTTCACTGGCGATCCCGCTCAAGGCGGTGGTGATGACCCTCCTGTCGATCAGCGCCAGCTTCGGCGCCCTCGTCTGGATCTTCCAGGACGGCAACCTCCATGATCTCCTGCACTTCACTCCCCTGGGCTACACGATCGCAGGCAACCCGGTCATCATGTTCAGCGTGATCTTCGGATTGTCGATGGACTACGAGGTCCTCCTGCTGTCGCGGATCCAGGAGGCCTACCGGCGGACCGGCGACAACACGGCCGCGGTCGCGGAGGGCCTCGCCCGGACGGCCGGCGTGATCACCGGGGCCGCCCTGATCATGGTCAGCGTCTTCGCCGCCTTCGCCCTGGCCGACACGATCACGATCAAGGTGATCGGCGTGGGCATGGCGATCGCCGTCCTCCTCGACGCGACGATCGTGCGGGTCCTCCTCGTCCCGGCCACGATGCGCCTGCTCGGCCGCTGGAACTGGTGGGCGCCGGGGCCCCTCCAGCGCTTCGCCGACCGGCTTGGCTTCGACCACGTCGAGGATGCCGATCCCGTCCTGGACCAGGGTCCGACGCTCGGCGGCGCGGCCGGATGAGCGAGACCTTCCAGCCGGACGACCCGGGCCGGTTCCGACCGGACGGGTCCCCGCCCAGTGCGACCGGCGGCCCGGCCGGCGGTCCGGCGGGTCACCCCGGTCCGGCGTTCGTCCGGGGCTGGAACTGGAGCCGTCGGGAGCCGCGGCCGGGATTGCCCTGGATCGGGCTGCTCCTCGTGCTGTTCGGTGGACTGCTGCTCCTCGGCGAGCTCGTGCCCGGCTTCCACGTCGCCGGGTCGGGCCTGGGCGTTGCGGCCGGCCTCGCCTTCCTGATCGCGTGGCTGACGAACCGTGGCCGGTGGGGCCTCTATCCGGGCGTCTTCGTGCTGGCCCTGTCGCTGCCAAGCTTCCTGATCGATCTCGGCCTGATCCAGAACGCTCCGGGCTGGACGACCCTGTTCCTGGGCGTCGGGCTGCTCGTGATCGCGGTCGCCCGCTGGTCGGGCCGCGGCGGGATCGGCTGGCAGGGCGTCCTGGGTGGTGTCCTGGCCCTGCTCGGCGTCGCCGATGTCGCCTCGGCCCTCGTACCTGGTGCACCCAGCCTCGATGCGGCCCTGGGTCCGGTCCTGCTGCTCAGCCTCGGGCTGCTGATCCTTGTCCGCTCGCTCCGGCCGCACTGACTGCGGCTTGGGCCTGCGCGTCGATCGCCGGCTCGACGGCAGCGTCGATCGCCTCGGCCAGCATCGCGCTGACCCGGACCAGCTCTTCGTCGGTCACCACGAACGGTGGCCCAAGCAGGATCAGGTCCCCGTTGATGCCGTCGGCATTGCCGGTGCCTGAATAGACGAGAAGCCCAGCGCGGCGGGCGGCGGCCACGACCCCCTCGGTGACGCGGGCCGAGCGCGGGAACGGCGCTCGGCTGGTGCGGTCGGCGACGAGCTCGATGCCCACCATCAGCCCACGGCCGCGGATCTCGCCAACATTGGGGTGCTCGCCGATCCGGCCGCGCAGCAGCGCCCGGAGCCGTTCGCCCTTCGTCGCCGAGGCTGCCACGAGGTCCTCGGTCTCGAGGATCCGGAGGACCTCCCGGGCCACGGCCGCGCCGACGACCGAGTGGCTGTAGGTGAACCCATGGACGAACGGGCCGGCGCCGAGCACGGCCTCGACAACCGGGCCCGCGGCCGAGACGAAGCCGAACGGCCAGTAGCCCGACGAAGCACCCTTGGCCGCGACGAGGATATCGGGCCGCACGCCCCAGTGGTCGACGCCGAACCAGCGCCCGGTCCGCCCAAAGCCGGTCATCACCTCGTCGGCAACGAGCAGGACGCCATGGCGCTGGCAGACAGCCGCGATCGCCGGCCAGTAGCCCTCCGGTGGCACAGCCGCGCCGAGGGTCGCGCCCACGATCGGCTCGGCGACGAACGCCGCCACGCTGCCCGGGTCGGCCGCCTCGATCGCCCGCTCGAGCTCTGCGGCGAGCTCGTCGGCCGTGCCCAGGGCATTGGCGCCCGGCTCGCCGGCGCGATAGGGGTAGGCGGCCGAAAGATGGCGGAACCGACCGAGCCAGCCCTCATATGGACGGCGCAGCGGCTTGCGCCCGGACAGGTCGAGCGCCCCGAGCGTATTGCCGTGATAGCTCCCCCAGCGGGCGAAGATCACCCAGCGGTTCGTCTCGCCGCGGGCGAGGTGATAGGCACGCACGAGCTTGAGCGCCGTCTCGATCGCCTCCGAGCCACCCGACACCGGGTAGATCGCCGGCTCGTCCTGGGGCAGGTGGCGGCCGATCTCCGCCGCGTACGCCTCGAGGGGCTCGGTCGTGAAGGCACTGCCGTGGGCATAGGCCAGCCGACCGGCCTGGTCGGCCATCGCCTCGGCAATCGAATGGCGGCCATGGCCGACGCCGACGACGATCGCTCCACCGGCCGCGTCGAGATACGGCCGGCCGGCCGCATCCCAGATCGTCGAACCTTCGGCCCTGACGGCGAGGAGCGGCGTTGTCCCGGCGCGCAGGAAGACGCGGCCGGTCACGAGGTCAGGGGCGCCGTAGGCTTCACCGCGAGATTGTACGGGTGGGCGGTCCGGCGAGGTGGACGCGACGAGGCCCGGACGTTTCCGCCCGGGCCTCCTGGGGGTGTCGCGGGTACCGGGGTCCCGAGCACTTCGTTGGTCAGCGGGTGTACGCGGCGACCACCCAGCCGATCCGGCCCCCCGGAGCGCTGACCCGAAACCAGCGCAGGTTGTGGAGGCCGCGGGAAATCCCGATGACCGACAGGCGAACTCCGGGCCGCAGGACCAGGAGGCGCCGCGCAGCCGTCGACGGAGCGGCTCGGAGCGACAGCGGTGCAACCGTCCGGACCGTCGTGATCACGTGGAGGGGAGCGCGCCGCGCAGCCGTGGAGCTCGTTCCCGTGGGCAGGCGCAGCGTCGTGAGGCCGAGGTGGATGTAGGTCGTGAACCTCGGATAGACGGCGTTGATCCGGGTGATCGCGACACCGGTGACCATCGCGTGGACCACGCGGCCGGCCCCGATGTAGATCCCGACATGGCTGCCCCCACCGAAGATCACGAGGTCGCCGGGCTGCGGGTCCCGGGTCGAGACCATGTGCAGCGCTCGGAAGTGCGCGTACAGGCCCGCCGCGCTGTGCAAGCCATCGATCTTCCGACCGAGCCCGACGTCTTCGAAGACGCGATAGACCAGGCCGGAGCAGTCGAATGCGTGCGGACCGGTGGCCCCGGGCTGGTAGCGGGCACCGAGGTGGGTCTCGGCGAGGGCAATCAGCCGGGTCGACGCCGCGACCGTCGCCGGGCCCGCAGCCGGCAGGGCGACCGCGGCCGAGGCGGCGGAGAGCGGTCGGTCCTGGGCTGAGAGCCCAATCAGGGCGGCCGCGCCGGCGTTCACGCCTGGGGCACCGGTCAGGCCTGGGGCGCTGATCACTGCCAGGGCACCGCTTGCGGGCAGGGCGCTGGTTGCGGCCAGGCCCGCGAGGGGGGATGCCTCGATCGACGCGGCCGAGGTCGCGGGGACGAGTGTCCCGAAAAGGACGATGGACAGGCCACACGAGGCCAGCGCCCGGAGGCGCGCGCGCTTCTGGCTCAACAGGCTCCTTCCTACCAGGACATCGCGAGCACGCGATGGCGATGGGGGTCGGCCGCCTACGGGCAGGAATGGAGGAGGGGTCGGGCTGGAAAGACGACAGCGGGCTGCCGTGAGGCGGCGATCTTCGGTTGTCGTTTCCCGTGCTGGGGGTTGGCCCGATGGGCCGCAGGATAGCCGATGACTGCAGATCGCGCCCTCGATGAGGGCGACTGGTGTGGCCTGCAGGCAACGCCGGAGGCGGCGCTCCCTTCCTCCGTGACCTGTGACACCCGGCTCTCGGGATCGGGCCATTGGTCACTTCCGAGGCTGGACGCCGGTCGCCACGATCGAGCTCATGGATACCCTGCTTGTGCCTGCTGATTCCGGTACCACCGACCCCGAAACTGGGAGCCGGGAATCCCCGGGTCATCCCCAGCTGCAGATCCCGAGCCTCACCCGGCGCGGCTTCATCCGCGGCGTGGCCCTGGCGGGCGGCGGCCTGCTGGCGGCCGCCTGCGGACCGGTTGCAGCCGGCTGGACCTTTGGCCCGGTCGCCAGCGCCGCACCGTTGGCCGCGCCGACGCCGGGTGCCAGCAATGCCTCGGCGAGCCCCGCGGGCGGCGCCTCGCCTTCGGTTGGGGCGGCTGCGTCGGCTGCGCCGAGCGGCTCGCCCACCGCATCGAGCGGGCCGATCCCGGCCGGCTGGACCCAGCACGACATCGATGCCCGGAGGGCGGTCCGACGCTACCTCGGCAACCTCGTCCCGGCGCTCAAGGGCGTCTACGGTGATGTGGCCTTCGCCAAGCTCGCCGACATCCTGGGAGCGGCGGACGACTACCCCGAGCTGAGCGCCAAGCCGGCCTTCGCCCAGGTCCCCCAGCTGTTCCTCAACGACGCGCTCCAGCCGCTGAAGCCGACCCTCGACAACGGCGTCAAGGTCTTCAACCTCACGATCGACGAGATCAACCAGCACATCGACGAGTTGATGCCACCGGTCGCCGCCCTGGGCTACAACGCCCAGTGGCCGGGCCCCACGATCCGGGTCACCGAGGGCGACCGGGTCCGGGCGATCTTCACGAACAACCTCAAAGAGACCACCGGCGTCCACTTCCACGGGGTCCAGTTCACCGACTTCTTCCAGGACGGCGTCCCGTTCGTGACCCAGAAGCCGATCACACCCGGAGCGAGCTACACCTACGAGTTCACGGCGAACACGTCGGGCTCGATGATGTACCACTCGCACCACAACGCGACGGACCAGGTCGGCCGGGGCCTGCTCGCGGCGATGGTCGTCGAGCCCAAGGTCGAGCCGTTCAAGTTCGACCGGGAGTACATCTGGATCTCCAACGACTCACTGGGTGGGTTCACGATCAACGGCCACGGCTTCCCGGCGACCGTGCCAGTCCTGGCGGCCGTCGGCGAGACCGTCCGGATCCGGTTCATGAACGAGGGAATCATGATGCACCCGTGGCACGTCCACGGGAACGTCATGCGGGTGATCGCCCGGGACGCCCACCCACTCGGCAGCGCCGAATTCGAGTGCGACACGCTCGGGGTTAACCCGGGTGAGCGCTGGGACGTTCTGATCACCGCCAGGACACCCGGCGTGTGGGCCTTCCACTGCCACATCCTGCCCCATGTCGAGGGCACGAACGGGATGTTCGGGATGGTTAACACGCTCGTCGTCGTGCCCGAGAAGGCCCACGTCGACGCGATCGTCAAGCTCATCGTTAGCTGAGCCCCGGTGGCGAGCCGGCCGGTCTCCGCAACGAGGGTCCGAGGGCGCCTGCTGCCGCTCCTGGTCGGCGTCCTCGCCGTGCTCTGCAGCGCGGCCTGCTCTGCCGGCTCGCCGGCGAGCCCGTCGCCCGCGATCGTCGTGAGCGGCGCCTGGGTCCAGGTCACCGGCGGCATG
>JADGQK010000135.1 GCA_017881915.1 Chloroflexota bacterium
GCCGATGTTCGAGTTCACCACCCAGCTTGCCCGCCTGGCCCCGCCACGACCCGCCGAGCAGCGGCTGTTCGCGGCGCTCGCGGAACAGCCGGCAGAGGTCGAGCGGTTCTTCGGCGTGATCGCCGGCGCCATCCCGCAGCGGGAGTTCTTCACCCCGCGCAACCTGGTGCGCCTCGTCGGGGTGCGCGGCGCGGCGCGGCTCGTGCTGGACAAGGCGCGCTCGAACAAGCCCCTTCGCCGGCCCGAAGAGCCCAAGGTCGCGTCCCGAGGGGACAGGACGGGGTCGGCCGCTCACCCCGCGGGGCCGAGGAGCTCGGCAGCCATCCCGCGGTAGAGGAAATCGCCGTACTCCGTGAGCGTCCAGCCCCGGTGCAGCACAAGCACTTCGTACAGCTCCGGAGCCGTGTAGGCGAACATGACGTCGCGAGCGTGCTCAAGCGTCAGTCCCGGTCGTAGACCGGCCCGGGCGGCCAGCCGGCGGGCGTTGTGCGCCATGCGGTCCAGCCTTTGTCGGTTCATCTCGCCCAACGTCACAGACATCTCAGGGTCGGTCGCCGCGGCCGCACGGACGAGAAGCATGATCGGCGCGGTTCTCGGCGCCACTTCCGTGGCCAGCGTGGCCCAATTGCGCAGGATCGCAACTGGATCGACTTCGGTCGCCGACATCTCGTCCGACCGCTCGGGGGCAGGGACGGGCCCGGCACCCGCCAGCCCGGCCTGGTGGATCGCTCGGACGAGCCCCGGCTTGCTGCCGAACCTCTTGTAGATCGTCTCGACGGAAACCCCCGGTGACGGCCCTGCCTGCACGGGCGCAGGTGGACGTGGTGGCAGGCGACGTACGGGATCGGAACTCGCTGACCCCCGCGGTCGCGGGTACGCGTGTCGTGGTTTCGGCCGTGCACGGCTTCGCGGGCCCGGGACGGGTGACGCCGGCGTCCGTGGACCGCGACGGCAACGCGAACCTGGTGGACGCGGCGCGTGCGGCCGGTGCAGCCGTCGTGCTGATGTCCGTGGTCGGCGCGTCAGCGGAGCACCCGATGGACTTGTTCCGGATGAAGGCGGCGGCGGAGGACAACCTGCGCCGCAGCGGTATCCCGTGGACGATCGTGCGCTCCACGGCGTTCGCCGAGCTCTATGTGGACCTGACGCGCCAGACCGCTGGCCGGTCCGGGCGACCGCTCGTCTTTGGGCGGGGTGAGAACCCGATCAACTTCGCCTCCGTCGAGGAGGTCGCGGCTGCCGTCGAATCGGCAGTGAACAACGACGGGTTCCGGGGTCGGGTCCTGGAGATCGGCGGCCCCCGGAACACGACCCTGAACGAGATAGCCGGGCTCGCGCAGCAGCAGCTCGGCAGCTCCGGCAGGCGGCCCAGGCACGTCCCACGGCTCGTACTACGGGCGCTGGCGGCCAAAGGTCGCCTGGCGCCCTCCACTGTGGCCCGTCAAGCCCAAGCAGCGCTCATCATGGATACGACCGACATGACTTTCCACGCGGAGCCACTCGACCTCAGCCTTCCTGGGTCGACCTCAGCCCAGCACGCGGGCCTTCAGGGACGGGCGTCCCCGTGGCAGACCGCCTCCACGTTGTTGCCGTCCAGGTCGCGGATGAACACGCCGTAGTAGCCCGGATGGTATTCGGGCCACTCGCGCGGAGCGTGCAGGATCTCCGCGCCCGCAGCGACGGCATCGGCATGCACCCGGTCCACGACGTCGCGCGACGCGGCGGTGAACGCGACGTGCACCTCGCGCTGTCCGGCGTCGACCAGCGGTCCGAGCCAGAAACGGGGGAAGCCGTCGGCCCCACCGAGCCCCACGACAAGGCCCTGGTCGATCGGGAAGCGCATCACCTCGTGGACCCCCAGGCCGGCGAAGGCCGCCAGGTAGAAGCGCGCTGAGGCGTCGACGTCGGCCACCTGAATCGCGACGTGATCGAGCATGGGACCACCGTAGGCGACGCCCTCGGCCCCCGAGTCGGCGGGCCTGGTCCGTGGGACACGCGTGCCAGCGGCGCACGAATCGGTCCTGCCCGGCGCTAGACCGAGATCCCCCATCGGAGATGCATCACGCCAGGTTCCCGATGCCCCAGGGGTCCTAGCGAAGCGCATGGCCTGACGTAAGACTGACGAGGTCAGGGTCGACCGTCATGGTCGGTCGGCGCGCCGAACTCCCTTCAGGAGGGCGCATGCCCACAGTCACAACCTCCGACGGCGTCGAGATCTTCTACAAGGACTGGGGAAGCGGCCAACCGGTCGTCTTCAGCCATGGTTGGCCTCTCACCGCCGATGTCTGGGACAGCTCAGCCAACTTCGTCGCATCGCACGGCTTCCGCGCGGTGGCTCATGACCGTCGAGGCGGCGGCCGGTCGAGCCAGCCGTGGGACGGCAACGACCTCGATCATTACGCGGACGATCTGGCCGCGGTGCTCGAGGCACTTGATCTGCACGACGTCGTCCTGGTCGGGCATTCGACCGGTGGCGGCGAGGTCACTCGCTATGTCGGTCGCCACGGCACGTCCCGGGTGGCCAAGATGGTGTTGCTCGGCGCGATCCCGCCACTCATGCTCAAGACCGAAGCCAATCCTGAAGGCCTGCCCATCGAACCGTTCGATCAGATTCGGGGCGGCGTCCTCTCCGACCGGTCGCAGTTCTATCGCGATCTGGCCTTCCCGTTCTATGGCGCCAACCGGGACGGGGCGACCGTCTCGCAGGGCGCTCGCGACGCGTTCTGGCTGATGTCGATGACCGTCGGCATAAAGGGCGCGTTCGATTGCGTCAAAGCCTTTTCTGAGACGGATCTGACCGAGGATCTCAAGAAGATCGACGTCCCCACGCTCATCCTGCACGGCGACGACGACCAGATCGTGCCGATCGGGGCCTCGGCGCTGAAATCGTCGAAGCTCGTGCCGAACGCAACGCTCAAGATCTACCCTGGCGCGCCGCACGGGCTGACCGGAGCCCACGAGCATGAGTTCAACAAAGACCTGTTGGCCTTTATCACCAGCTGATTTCGTCGCAGACTCCAGTCGACGGCGTCGTCGCCGGGGTAGCCAGGCCAGCAGAGCCAGCCGGCCGCCCGGGCGCAGCGCACGGGCTATCTCCTTACCCTGAGCATTTGTCAATGGCCGGAACCAGCTCCGCGACCCTTACCGCGGCCCCGCCGACGTCGGGTACGTATCGCTTCGATCCCGCCACATCGAGTTGGTCGACGCTCGCGCCACTGCCCGACCCCCGGACTGCGGCAATTGCAGTGGTTATGCACGACAGGATCCACATCGTTGGCGGGAAGGATCGATCAGGTGACACGACTCGTCATGACGTGTTCGACCCCGTGACCAACTCCTGGAGCCTGGCCGCCCCCATGCCAACTGCACGCGACCACACGGCGTAGGCGGTAGTCCACGGCAAGCTCCACGTCGTCGGTGGCCGACCAGGAGCGATCACGGCGCACGAGATGTACGACCCGACGACCGACGCGTGGACGACCGCGGCGCCGTTGCCACTCGGACGGTCGTCTTTCGCGGGCGTGGCCCTCGGCGGTCAGCTCGTGGTGTTCGGTGGCGAAGACGCTGCCGAGTCTCGTGTCTACGCAGACGCCGAGGCATACGACCCGGCCTCGAACCGTGGGACGTCGATAGCCCGGTTGCCGGTCCCGGTGCAGGGGATCGGCGCAGGTGGTGAACAATGCGATCTACCTACCCGGAGGCGGTCCGAGTGGCGGCCCTACCGAGGGTCGTCGTGGTGGAGTCGGAGCCGGGAGGCGGGCAGGGGCGGCGCGAACAGGTAGCCCTGGCCGAGCCGGCAGCCGAGGGCCAGCAATACGTCACGCTGCTCGTCGGTTTCCACTCCTTCGGCGACGACC
>JADGQK010000136.1 GCA_017881915.1 Chloroflexota bacterium
TCGGAGATGTTCATCGGTGCCCTACCAGCTCGACTTCGTCACGCCGGGCAGCTGTCCCAGGAGCGCGCGCTCCCGGAAGCAGATCCGGCACAGCGCGAAGCGCCGCATGTAGGCCCGCGGCCGGCCGCACACGGTGCAGCGGTGATAGCCGGAGACCTTGTGCTTCGGCGGCCGGGCGGCCTTGGCGATGAGTGACTTCTTGGCCATCTTGTTCCTCCCCGCGCCTAGCCGGCGAAAGGCATGCCGAGGAGCTCGAGCAAACGCTTCGACTCCTCGTCGGTCTTCGCCGTCGTCACGATGCTGATCTCGAGCCCGCGGAGACGGTCCACCTTGTCGTAGTCGATTTCCGGGAAGGCAAGCTGCTCCCGGAGTCCCAGTGAGTAGTTGCCCCGGCCATCGAATGACTTGGCCGGGATCCCCCGGAAGTCGCGGATCCGGGGCAGCGAGAGCGTGACCAGCCGGTCGAGGAAGTCCCACATCCGGTCGCCGCGCAGGGTGACCTTGGCCCCGATCGGGTTGCCCGTCCGCAAGCGGAACTGGGCAATCGAGCGCTTCGCCCGGGTCACGATCGGCTTCTGGCCGGTGATCGCGGCAAGATCGCCACTGGCCGCATCGATCGCCTTGGCGTTGGTCAGGGCCTCACCCAGGCCGATGTTCACCACGATCTTCGCGACGCGCGGCACCTGGTTCGGATTGCCGTACTCGAATTGCTTCGTGAGTGCCGGGACCACTTCGGCCTTGTAGCGCTCGTGCAGACGTCCGGCCATCAGCTCTTTACCTCCAGCCGGTGGCCCTGCTTGCATGTCCTGACCCGCTCGCCGCTGGCCAGCACCTCGTGGCCGATGCGGGTCGGCTCCTTGCACTCGGGGCACACGATCATCACCTTGCTCAGCGACAGCGGCTGGGCGATCTCGAGGATCCCGCCGGCCTGGAACTTGAGATTCCGGTCGCTCGTATTGGCCGCCTGGCGCGGCTTGGTATGGCGCTTGGCGATATTCAGGCCGGTGACGACGACGGCGACCTCGGACAGCGGCCCGGCGTGCTTCCACGATCCGCCACCGCGGCTCTTCGTCTTTGCCCAGCCCTGCTGGTTGCGGACGACCCGCTCGACGACGCCGGACTTGCCGGCGTCCTTGCCCACGATCGCCACGACGGTATCGCCCTTGCGGATGTCGGGCACCTTCGTGCCGGTGGGACGGGTGATGACGGCCATCACAGCACCTCCGGGGCGAGGGACACGATCTTCATGTAATTGCGGTCGCGCAGCTCCCGGGCAACCGGCCCGAAGATCCGGGTGCCGCGGGGGTTGCCCTGATTGTTGATCAGGACGGCGGCATTCTCGTCGAAGCGGATGTAGCTCCCGTCCGGTCGGCCGTACTCCTTGGTCGTTCGAACGATCACGGCCCGCACGACGTCGCCCTTCTTGACGGCGGCATTCGGGATCGCCTGCTTCACGGCCGCCACGATCACGTCACCGATCCCGGCCGTGCGCTTGCGCGAGCGGCCCATAATCCGGATGCACTCGATCGTGCGCGCGCCGGTGTTGTCGGCAACCTTCAGCCGAGTGGATTCCTGGATCACGCCTCGGCCTCCGCCGGCTCATCGTCGTGGTGCCGGCCCGGGTGGGCGGCGCCGTGGATTGCCTCGGTCGTGGCCGCCTCTTCTACGATCAGACCCTCCGAGCCCTGCTCCCCGGCCGAGGCCACGATCTCGACCAGGCGCCAGCGCTTCGTCGCCGAGAGGGGGCGGGATTCCTCGATCAGGACCGTGTCCCCGACGTGGGCGGCGTTGGCCTCGTCATGGGCCTTGAACTTGGTGGTCAGGCGGATCACCCGCTTGTACAGTGGATGGCGCGCCAGGCGTTCAACGGACACGACGATCGTCTTGTCCATCTTGTCGCTGACGACGCGGCCAACCTTCGTCTTCCGCTTGGCGTTCACCGGTGCTCCTGTCATCGCGTGATCTCCCGTCAAGCCGTCTGGCCGAGCTTGCGCTCGTGCTGGACCGTCAGGATCCGCGCGATCGTGCGGCGGGTTTGAGGAATCGTGGAGTAATCCTTGAGCTGGCGCGTTGACAGCGCGAAGCGCGCCTGCCAGAGGTCCTGCTTGGCCTGCCGCAGGGCGAGCTCGAGCTCGGGGTCGGACATCTCGCGGACCTTATCGATGTCCATCCGTCTCCTCCAGCTGGGCACCCTCGCGGACGACGACCCGGGTCGCCACCGGCAGTTTGTGGCTCGCGAGGCGCATCGCCTCGAGCGCTTCCGTCTGGGGGATCCCGCCCATCTCGAACAGGATCCGACCCGGCTTGACAACCGCGACCCAGTGGTCCGGGGCACCCTTGCCCGAGCCCATCCGGGTCTCGGCCGGTTTCTTGGTCGCCGGCTTGTCCGGAAAGACCCGGATCCAGATCTTGCCGCCGCGCTTGACCGAGCGGGTCATCGCCCGGCGGGCCGCCTCGATCTGTCGGCTGGTGATCCAGGCCGGCTCCAGCGTGGCCAGGCCGAATTCACCGAAGGCGACCGAGTGGCCACCCTTGGCGACCCCGGACATCCGTCCACGCATGACCTTGCGGTGCTTGACCCGCTTGGGCATCAACATCGTCAGACTCCCCCGGCGACGCTGGCGACGCTGGCCCCGACGACCTGTGGCGGGGTCCGCTCAGGGATCACGTCACCGCGATAGATCCAGACCTTGACCCCGATCCGGCCATACGTCGTGTGGGCGTGGACCTGGCCATAGCTGATGTCGGCACGGAGCGTTCCGAGCGGGATCCGGCCTTCCTTGTCCCACTCGCGGCGGGCCATCTCCGAGCCACCGAGGCGACCGGCGACCATGATCTTCACGCCCTTGGCGCCGGCCTTCATCGTCCGCTGGATGCCCTGCTTCATCGCCTTGCGGAAGGCGATCCGGCGGGTCAGCTGCTGGGCAATGTTCATGGCCACGAGGTGGGCATCGAGCTCCGGCTGACGGATCTCCTTGATCTCGAGCTTGACCTTGCGGTTGGTCAGGGCGCCGATCTGCTGGCGCAGGATCTCGACGTTCTGACCGCCCTTGCCGATGACGATCCCGGGCTTGGCCGTGTGGACGGTCACGGTCACGTGGTTGATCCCGCGCTCGATCTCGACCTGACTGACGCTGGCGTTGGCCAGGCGCTTGTCGACGAGCTTGCGGATCGCAATGTCCTCCTTGAGGAGGGTGGTGTAGTCCTTGTCGGCATACCACTTCGCGGTCCAGGTGCGCGACACACCGAGACGGAAGCCGTACGGGTGGACCTTATGTCCCATCGATCAGGCCTCTCGATCTTCGACGACGACGGTGATGTGGGTCATCGGCTTGTGGATCGGGAACGCTCGACCCTGGGCTCGTGGCCGCCAGCGTTTCATCGTCGGGCCCTCATTGGCGTGCGCCTCGACGATGAACAGATCCTCGGCCGACAGGTTGTGGTTGTTCTCGGCATTCGCGGTGGCGCTCTTCAGGACCATGGCCACGTCGCGGGCGGCGTGCTGGGGCATGAACCGCAGGAGCGCGGCGGCTTCCTCGACCCGCTTGCCCCGGATGGCCAGCGTGACGAGGCGGGCCTTGCGGGTGGAACCGCGGAGGTACTTGGCAGTGGCGGAAACACGCATGATCCGCCTCCTACTTCAGCGAGGTCGAGCGCTCGGTGTGCTTCCCGTGCCCGCGATACGTGCGGGTCGGGGAGAACTCGCCGAGACGGTGCCCAACCATGTTTTCGGTCACGTACACCGGCACGTGCTTCTTGCCGTTGTAGACCGCGACCGTGTGCCCGATGAAGTCCGGGAAGATGACCGAGGCGCGA
>JADGQK010000137.1 GCA_017881915.1 Chloroflexota bacterium
TCGATCGTGTCCTCGAGATGAGCGTTGAACAGCCGGCGGGCGACGTCGAGCAGCTCGAACAGTTCAGGGTCGCGGACGCGGTAGATGACCGTCGTGCCGCGGCGCTCGGTGACGACGATGTTCCGACCGCGCAGGACGGCCAGCTGCTGCGAGATGGACGAGGCTGGTACCCCGATCGCCTGCTGGAGCTGGCCCACGCTCATCGGGCCCGCTCGAAGCAGCTCGAGCAGGCGAATCCGCAGGGGATGGGCAAGCGCCTTGAAGAACTCCGTCTTGAACTGGCGGAGCCCGTCGCGATCGTCGGGTCGAACGTTGCGGATCATCGTCCAAGGCAGCCTAGCCCGAGGATCGCTTCTACGCAAGTCTCGTAATATTGCAATAAATGCAAATGTGGCGTATGATCCGGGGGGTGGAGCTTTCGCGCCTTGCCGCGGCTCCGGAGATCGCGACCGTCGAGGCCTCCTGCCCGGTCCAGCCCAGGGCCATCGCCCTGAACGAGACCGCCACGTGCGAACGCATCGACTGAAGGAGGCATCCCCTCATGCACCTCGCGGCTCTCCTCGCCGAGGCCAGCCAGGCCCCTCCCGATCGCCGGATCCAGTGGCGCGATCGCATTGCTCCGTACGGCCCTCGTGCGATCGAGGCTATCCGCCCATGGCTCGCCAGCCCGGCCCTCGCGGCCTTCGCCGTCCGGGTCATCGAACGGGCGGGCGAGAGCGGCGACCGGGAGCTCGCGACGCGAGTCCTGCGTGCCGCCCGCCGCCAGGCGAGCCCGCCGATTCATGCCGACATCGACTGGGCCCTCGTGAGGCTTCGGCCCGTGCGGCTCACATCGCCGGTCGAGCCCGGGCAGTCGGTGCCGACACCAGCCAGACGGGAACGGCGCGAGCGACCGTTGTTCACCATCGTCGCCCGTCGCCGGGCGCGGTAGCACCGCCGCAGTCGCCGACGACCGGCTTCAACCGGGCTTGGGCCCGAACGTCATGAAGAAGGGCGGGCAACGGCCGATTGAGCTCGTAGCGCTGGTTGAGTCGTGTCGCGAGACGCGTGCCGCCGTCGCCGGTCCGGTCGAAGGCTAGTCAGCCCAGCCGCTTCTTCGCCTCATCGAACTGCTCGCCGGTGATCTCGCCCCGCGCGAAGCGCTCACGAAGGATCTCTTCGGAGCTCGAGCGCGACGTTCCAACCGCTCTTGGCCGGTGGACGATCATCCAGACCGAGCCGAGAATGGCAACGGCAAGGATCACCATCGCTGCCAGCATCCACCAGCCGTCTGCCGTATTGAAGCCGTAGCCGTACATCATGGGTGCAAACCTCCGTCGCCCGAGTGTGCAAGTGCCGCGGCGAGAGCGCGAGAGCCGATCGGCTCCGGTTTGGCAATTCCTTCGGCCTTGTCAGTTCGGGATCGCCGGGCCACGACCGGACACGATGAACGGGTCACGCGTCGCGCCCACTCGCCATGAGAGCGTGGCAGACGCTGGCGTATGCTCGCGCCGATGATCGAACAGCAGCCGCACCTGGCAAACGAGTACGCGGTCGTTCCGTCCTCGCTCGCGACCCTCACCGGCCGTGCCCTTGGGATCGACATCGGCGGGACCGGGATCAAGGCCGCCGTGGTGGATGTCGAGAGCGGTCAGCTCGTGAGCGAGCGGATCCGTCAGCCAACACCGCAACCGCCCACACCCGACGCGGTACTCGATGTGGTCGTCGACGTGGTCCGCCAGCTCGAGCTCACGGGCATCCTGACGCCTGACTTGCCCGCGGGGGCCGGCTTTCCCTCGGTCATCAGGTCAGGCCAGGCGATGACGGCGACCCACGGCGAGCAGGCCTGGGTCGGCATGCCAGTCCAGGGGCTCCTCAGCGAGCGACTTGGCCGCCCGGTCGTCGTGCTCAACGATGCCGATGCAGCGGGTGTGGCCGAGATCGCCTACGGGGCTGGCCAGGGCCACGCCGGCGTGGTCCTTCTACTGGACCTCGGCACGGGAATCGGCTCGGCCCTGTTCATCGACGGTCAGCTCGTACCAAACCTGCAGCTCGGGCACATCGAATTCCACGGCCGGGATGCGGAGACCCGGGTATCGCCGGCGGCACGCAGTCGGCGGAACATCGGCTGGAAGAAATGGGGCCGGGAGTTCAACGAGCTCCTGGCCGCCTACGAGCACTACCTCTGGCCCGACCTGATCATCCTCGGCGGTGGCTTGGCCAAGGACTTCTCGAAGTACCAGAAGTTCCTCAGGACGAAGGCCCCGCTCGTTCCGGCGGCCATGGGCAACGCGGCCGGCATCGTCGGTGCCGCGAGGGTAGGGGCGAGCGTTGGGCCAGTCTCCGAGCCACCCGGGCCCTGGGACGGGCTCGCCACCGAGTCCAGCTAGTCGGCCGCAGCCGTAGCCTCTTGCTTCGCGGCCGATCGTCGTTGCGGTCCGCAGGTCACGCGGGTCAGAACGAACGGCGCGTGGCTGAAACCTCTGGTGGCTGTCCCGCGCGTCGCAGGGTGCGTAGGCTGGGCGGATGACCCCCTACAACCGGGTCCTGGTCCTGGTCGGAGGAGCGGCGATCATCGCCAGCCTCACGATCGCCGTCATCGTCGTCCAGACGGACACGGCGGGGTCCAGACTCCAGGCCGACGAAGCGGCTGCCGGCCGTGTGCAGACTCTGGGCGATCAGCTTCTGACGGAGGTGCATACGCAGAGCGAGGCGCTCGACGAGTACCTCTTGTCCGCGGACCCAAGGCCGCTGGCCCGCTACCGGCAGTCGGTAGCCGACGAAGCCACGGCGGCGAGTCAAATCCAGGCCGCTGTGGCGTCCCTGCCCGGGGTCGCCGATGCCCTGGCCAGTGTCGCCGCGGAGAACGATGCCTGGCGGGCAAGCATCGCGGAACCGGCGATCGCGGCCGTCCAGAGCGGATCCAGCGCGGCGGTGAACGCGGCGATCCAGGCAGAGATCCAGGATCAGCAGGCGAGCGAAGCCGCCACCAGCCAGTTCGTGCTCAAGATCGACGCGGTGGAGGCCGAACTCGGTATCCGCTCCGACGCGCTCAACGGGCTGCGCATCGCGGCCACCGCGTTCGGTGTCGCGATCGAGCTGCTCGCGGCGGGCCTGTCACTCTGGTTCGTTCGCCGGTATGGGCTCAGGATCTCGCGCGACACCCAACGGCGGGTCCAGGCGAGCGCGGAGCGGATCGAGATCGTCGCCTCCCTCCGGACGCTTCGAACGCAGGAGACCCCCGAGGCGACGGCAGCGGTCATCGCCCACGCGCTGGATCGCTTGCCCGGGGTCGACGTGAGTGCCGTGTACGAGTGCACCGAAGGCGGCCTGCGTGCCCTTGCGATCGTGGGCATGGCTGGATTCCCATTCGGGACGGGCGAGACGATTCCTGAGGAGCGCGCCCGCGACCTTCAAGAACGCTCAGACGGCGGCCCCTGGGCGGAGCGCTGGGTCCAACCATCCGAACCGACCGCGAATGACGAGCGCATTACGACGCTCGGGATCAAGAGCCGAGCCTTCGCGCCCATCCGGGTCGGTGGCGAGGTCATCGGTCTGATCGGCGTCGCCACAACAGACGAGGATGCGGCGCGCCATCACGTCGAGGACCTGCCGGTGGTTGGCGAGTTCGCACTGGTGGCCGAGACAATCCTGGCGCCAGGGCTTGTCGCTCGCCGGGATCGCGGCGAGAAGCGGCGGCGGATCGGCATCATGATCGCGTCGGCCGCGTTCCGGCCTGTCTTCCAGCCGATCGTCGAGCTCTTGACCGGGACGACCGTCGGGTTCGAGGCGCT
>JADGQK010000025.1 GCA_017881915.1 Chloroflexota bacterium
TTCCATCGCGAGACCCACATGACCCAGCAGCCTGCGGCACCCGCTCCCGACGAGGCAGCCCTCGGCGAGGAGTTCGACGCGCCCGTCCGTGGCTCCGCGGAGGAGTTGCTCGACGCCGGTGCGCACAGTGAGCTCGATGCGATGCGCCACTCGGCCGCCCACGTCATGGCTGAGGCCGTCACCGGCCTGTTCCCCGGCGCGAAGCTTGGCATCGGGCCGGCCATCCAGGATGGGTTCTACTACGACTTCGACCTGCCCCGCCCGCTCACCCCCGACGATCTCAGCGCGATCGAGACGCGAATGGCCGCGTCGGTTGCGGCCGATCACCCGTTCGTCCGGCATGAGCTGGCGCCGGCCGACGGCCGCGCGTTCTTCGCCGAGCGCGACCAGCCCTACAAGGTCGAGATCCTGGACGACCTGGGCGCGAAGTCGGCCGCTGCCGGCGAGCCGATTCCGGTGACCTCGACGTACGAGCACGGCCCCTTCATCGACCTGTGCAAGGGCCCCCATGTCGCGTCGACCGGCCGGATCGGCCCGTTCCGCCTGCTCAGCGTGGCCGGGGCCTACTGGCGCGGCGACGAGCACCGGCCCATGCTCCAGCGGATCTACGGCACCGTCTGGACCAACCAGGCGGAGCTCGACCAGCACCTGTGGCGGCGGGCCGAGGCGAAGAAGCGCGATCACCGCCGGTTGGGCGTCCAGCTCGACCTGTTCAGCTTCCATGACGTCTCGCCCGGATCGGCCTTCTGGCATCCCCGCGGCCAGATGATCTGGCGCACGCTCGAGGGCTCGATGCGCGAGCTCCAGCTCCGCCGTGGCTACCAGGAGATCAGCACGCCGATCCTGGTCAACGAGAAGCTCTGGCTCCAGTCCGGCCACCTGCCGCTCTACGCCGACAACATGTTCCTGCTCCAGGTGGAGGGCCAGACGTTCGGGCTGAAGCCGATGAACTGCCCCGAGTCGACCTTCATCTATCGCAGCCGTTTGCGTTCCTACCGCGACCTGCCGCTGCGCTACAACGAGTACGGCCGGCTCCACCGCAACGAGCGTTCGGGCACCTTGTCTGGCCTGACCCGGGTCCGCCAGTTCATCCAGGACGACGCCCACATCTACGTCCGGCCGGACCAGCTGGCCGACGAGATCGAGGCGCTCCTGGGCGAGGTTCGGGAGGCCTATTCATGGGTCGGGCTGACCCCGCGCTTCGCGTTCGCCACGAAGCCTGACAAGGCCCTCGGCGACCCGGCGCTCTGGGAGAAGGCCGAGGCGCTGATCAAGGAAGCCCTCGACCGGTCCGGCGCGCAGTACGTGGTCAAGCCCAAGGACGGCACGTTCTACGCGCCCAAGATCGACATCTATATCGACGACGCCCTCGGTCGCGAGTGGCAGATGGCCACGATCCAGGCCGACCTGACGATGCTGCCCGAGCAGTTCGACCTGACGTACATCGACGAGCACGGCCAGCCCCAGCGGCCGATTGCCATCCATCGAGCGATCTACGGCTCGCTCGAGCGCTTCATCGGCATCCTGGTCGAGCACTTCGCTGGGGCGTTCCCGCTCTGGCTGGCGCCGGTCCAGGCCACGATCATCCCGATCGCCGACCGCCACCTGCCGCCGGCCGAGGAGCTCGCGGGCGTGCTGCGCGGCCGGGGCCTGCGCGTGGACGTCGACGCGTCGGACAACCGGATGCAGAACAAGATCCGGCTGGCCCAGGAGCAGAAGATCCCGTACATGCTCGTGCTCGGTGATCGTGAGGTCGAGGGCCGGACGGCCGCGCCGCGAACCCGGGTCGGGGAGCAGCAGCCCGCCGAGGAGTGGTCCGCCCTGGCCGACCGCCTGGCACGGGAGTCGGCCGCTCGCGGGCTGTAGCAGGGGGGTCCGGTGGGCTGGGCGGGCCCTCGTGGCCCGCGCTCATCGCCGGCTGGCGCAGGCTCTCGATTGCCCGTCTCGAAAGGCCTGTGCTATCCTCCGGCGGCGACCGGACCGGGCGCCATATGCGCGTGCCGCTCGCGGACAGAATGAACGTACGCTCGAAGGAGTGAAGCCATCAGCCGAGACCTGCGCTTCAACCAGATGATCCGGGTCCCACAGGTCCGGGTGGTGGATGAGGAGGGGAGCCAGCTTGGGGTCATGCCCACGCCGCAGGCTCTCGCAATGGCGCAGGAACGCGGCTTCGACCTCGTGGAGGTCGCACCGATGGCTGCCCCGCCGGTCGTCCGGTTTCTCGACTTCGGTCAATTCAAGTACGAGGCGACCAAGCGGGAGAAGGAAGCCAAGCGCAAGCAGCGCTCAGTCACCTTCAAGGAAGTCCGGCTCAAGCCGAAGATCGCAACCGGGGACTTCGATACGCGGGTCCGCCGCGCGATCCAGTTCCTCGAGGAGGGAGATCGACTCAAGGTCGCCGTCCAGTTCCGGGGCCGGGAACTCACCCATCCCGAGATCGGGCGCAACCTGCTGGCCAAGTTCTCAGACAGAATCAAGGATCACGGCGTCGTGGAGCGTGCTCCGCTCCTCGAGGGCAAGTCGATGCACATCACGGTGGCCTCGACCCACAAGCCCAAGGTGATCGAAGCTCCGAAGCATGGCGGTGGCAGTTCACCGACGGGCACCGAGACTCCGCCGCCGGCTCCGGTCAGCAGGGGCGCGGCGGGGGCCACGGCGACACCGCCGGCAGCACCAGTTGAAGCAGCGACTGCGCCGGCAGTGGAAGCACCGGCAACTGAACCAACAGCAGTGGAAGCACCGACAACCGGACCAACACCGGCCGCGGCCGCGACCAAGCCGGTGGCCGTCAAGCCGGCGACTGCGGCCTCGACCAAGCCGGCGGCAGCCGTCAAGCCGGCGGCAGCCAGGCGAACGAAGGCAGGCAGCGCGACGCCGGCCGAAACGCCGGAGGCCGCGGATCACGACAGCCCAGCGAGCGTACCCCGACCGGCGGCCAAGCGTGCGCCGCGAGCGACTCGCGCAACAAAGTCCGAGGCCCCGGCCGCGGCAACAACAGGAGAGTAGGACCAGCGTGCCGAAGATGAAGACCCACAAGGCCGCCGCGAAGCGGATCGGTGCCACGGGCAGTGGCAAGATCGTCCGGGTGCGGTCATGGCGTGGTCACCACCTCGAGATCAAGTCGTCCCGGCGAACCCGGCGCTACGCCGGCAAGTCCGTCATCGGGAAGGAGCAGGCGCGGCAGGTCCGCCGGCTGCTCCCGTACCTCTAGGAGCCCAGCACCATGTCACGAGTCAAGCGCGGCGTCACGTCCCACGCCCGCCACAAGCGCCTGCTCGATGCAGCCGAGGGCCGCAAGGGCACCCGGTCGCGGCTGATCAAGCCGGCCCGCGAGGCGCTCCTCCACGCCCTGGCCTACGCCACCCGCGACCGCAAGCAGCGCAAGCGCGACATTCGCCAGCTGTGGATCATCCGGATCAACGCGGCGGTCCGCCAGCGCGGGATGACCTATAACGCGTTCATCGCCGGCCTCAAGCGGGCCGAGGTCGAGATCGACCGGAAGATGCTGGCCGACCTCGCCGTTCGCGACGAGGCAACGTTCGGCCGGATCGTCGAGGCCGCGCGCGGCGCCTGATCGAGCCCGCCGAGCGCCAATGACCCTCGACTCGTCTCGGCGACGATCGAGGGTCGCTGATTCAGCAGCCCAGCACCAAGGATCCGCAACTTGGACCTGACCAGCCTGAGCAGTGAGCTCCACCGCCTGCGCGATGCCGCGCTGGCTTCGGTGGCGGCCGCCCGGAGCAGCGCCACGCTCGAGCTGCTCGACGTGGAGGTCCTGGGCAAGAAGGGTTCGCTCACCGCGGTCTTGCGCGGGATCGGCAGCCTGCCGCCGGACGACCGGCCCCGGGTGGGCGCGGTTGCCAATGAGGTCCGCGCATCGATCGAGGCGGCCCTTGCCGAGCGTCGCGCGACGCTACGGGTCGCCGAGCTGGCCGACCGACTCGCCACGGAGGCGGTCGACGTGACCACGCCGGGTCGGCCGATCGGCCGGGGCGCCCTGCATCCGATCATCGAGACGATGGGCCGGATCGCCGAGATCTTCGGCCGGTTTGGCTTCATCGTCCATGAGGGTCCTGAGGTCGAGGACGACCTGACCAACTTCCAGATGCTCAACATCGCGCCCGACCATCCGGCCCGCGACCTGTGGGACACCCTGTACGTGGACGTACCGGGTCATCTCCTCCGGACCCATACGTCGCCGCTCCAGATTCGGGTGATGCAGGCGCACCGGCCGCCGATCCGGGCTCTGCTCCCCGGACGCGTCTTCCGCTACGAGGCGGTCGACGCGAGTCATGCCTCCGAGTTCTTCCAGGTCGAGGGCCTGATGGTCGACGAGGGAACGACGATGGGCGACCTGCGCGGCCTGCTCGACGAATTCTCCCGGGCCATGTTCGGCCATGACAAGCGGACCCGCTTCCGACCGGGTTACTACCCGTTCACCGAGCCATCGGTGGCGTTCGACGTCGAGTGCCTGGTGTGCGCCGGATCAGGCTGCCCGGCCTGCTCGCGGACCGGCTGGATGACGATCCTCGGGGCAGGCATGGTCCACCCGGTCGTGCTCCAGCACGGCGGGCTCGATCCGGAGCGCTACCAGGGCTTTGCGTTCGGGATGGGCGTCGAGCGGATCGCCAACCTTCGCCACGGCGTCGGGGACCTGCGGCTGTACACCGAGAACGACCTGCGCTTCCTCGAGCAGTTCCGATGAGAGTCCCGCTCAACTGGCTGCGCGAGTACATCGACATCCAGCTCGATCCCGAGCAGCTGGCCGAGCGGCTGACGCTGCTGGGCATGGAGGTCAAGGGGATCGAGGCGTGGGGCGCCGACTGGCGCTCGGTGGTGGTCGGGGAGTTGCTGACCGTGGTCAGGCATCCCCGCGCGGATCGACTGTCGCTGACGACGGTCGACGTCGGCGCCGGACAGGTCCTCGAGATCGTCTGCGGCGCGACGAACATCGCGCCCGGCCAGCGCGTTCCGGTCGCCCTGCCCGGCGCGGTCCTGCCCGGTGGCCGGCGGATCGAGCGGGCCGAGAAGATGGGCGTCGTCTCGAACGGGATGCTGTGCTCCGGCGACGAGCTCAACCTCACGAGCGACGTGGACGGGATCCTGATCCTGCCGCCGGGGACCCCGCTGGGCACCGAGCTGAGCAACCTGTACGGCGACACGGTCCTCGACATCGACGTCAAGCCGAACCGGGGCGACGCCCTGTCGCTGGTGGGACTCGCCCGCGAGGTCTCGATCGTGACCGGTGCGCCGGTTCGCTTCCCTGAGATCGGGCTGGTCGAGAGCGGCCAGCCGACCAGCGAGCTGCTTTCGATCAGCGTCGAGGAACCGGGCCTGTGCCGCCGGTTCGTCGCCCGCTGGCTGAGCGCCGTCAAGGTTGGGCCAGCGCCGGATGTGGTCCAGGTCCGGCTGCAGGCCGCCGGGATGCGCCCGATCAGCAACGTCGTCGATGCCTCGAACTACGTGATGCTCGAGCTGGGCAAGCCCACTCATACGTTCGACGCGGCGGCCGTCCATGACCATCGCCTGGTCGTCCGTCGAGCACGGGCGGGAGAGCGTCTGGAGACGCTCGACCACGTCCAGCGCGACCTCGCGGTCGAGGACCTGGTCGTGGCCGACGCGGCGGGCCCGCTGGCGATTGCCGGGATCATCGGCGGTGCGAGCAGCGAGGTGTCGGAGCGGACGACCGCGGTGATCATCGAATCGGCGATCTTCGACCCGCTGGCCATCCGGCGGACCGGCCAGCGTTACGCGCTCAGGTCGGAAGCGAGCTTGCGCTTCGAGAAGGGCCAGGAATTCCGGCTCGCCCGGATCGCTGCCGACCGGGTCGCCGGGCTGATCGCCGAATGGGCCGGGGCGAGCGTGGCCGCTGGGCGGGCCGACAGCGCGGCAGCGGAGCCGGGTCCAACCCAGGTCCCCTTCCGGCCGGCGCGGATCGATCGACTGCTGGGAACGCAGCTTGGCCCGGGCGAGCAACGGGCGATCCTGGCCCGGGCGGAGATCGCGACCGAGGCTCCGAACGGTCCAGCCACGATTCCCATCGCGGGCGAGGTCAAGCCGTTGACCGCGACGGCCGGCCTGGGCGAGGCGCTCATTGCGGTGATCCCGAGCTGGCGGGCCGACCTCGAGATCGAGAGCGACGTGGCCGAAGAGGTGGCCCGCGTCCTGGGCTACCAGAAGATCCCGCCGATTCTGCCCCATACCGCCATGCCGCCGTATCTGGATTCGCCGCTCGGCGTACGCGACCTCGTCCGCCAGACGCTGGCCGGGGCCGGCCTGACCGAGGTTGTCACGGCCGCCCTCATCGCTCCCCGACAGGTCGAGGCGTTCCGATCGGCCACCCCGGCCGGGCCGGCACTGCCCGGGGACGATCCGGCCGAGGGACGGCCGATCCGGGCGGTCAATGCCCTCTCCTCGGAACACGCGGTCCTTCGTCAGCAGCTCCTCGCCGGCCTGCTCCAGGTCGTCGCGCTGAACCTCCACCAGGGCCGTGAGGACGTGGCGATCTTCGAGATCGGCAAGGGCTACGGCTACGACGAAGCCAGCGGCCTGATCCGCGAGTGGTGGCGGCTCGGCTTCGCCCTCACCGGGGCGAGCCAGCCGCCGGCCTGGAACCGGATCTCTCGACCCTGGGAGCTGGATGATGGCAAAGGCCTCGTCGAGCTGATTGCCGACCGCCTCGGCTTTGCGCCGCCGGCCTGGACACGACTCGTCGGCGAGCCGGTCTTTCATCCCGGCCGAAGCGCGAGCGGAGCCAGCGAAGGGGCACTGGTCGGCCGCGTCGGAGAGTTGCATCCGGCGCTGCGCGCTACGGAGGACCTGCGCGCGGAACGGATCGTGATCGGCGAGTTCGCCCTGCGTGGCCTGGCCGGGGGGTCGCCGACCGTCGCCAACATCGTCCCGATCGCCCGCTACCCGGCCATCGAACGGGACCTGGCCGTCGTCGTCGGGCAGGACCGGACGGCCGGCGAGGTCGAGCGAACAATCCGCTCGGCCGGCGGCGGGTTGCTCCGGGGCGTCCGGCTGTTCGATATCTACACTGGGCCGCCGCTGGGGGCCGACGAGCACAGCCTCGCCTACCGGCTCATCTTCCAGGCCAGCGATCGAACCTTGACCGACGCCGAGATCGAGACCACGCTGGCAGCGATCAGGGCGGGCCTGGCCCGGGAGGCCGGCGGCCGGATCCGGGCATAGCCAGGTGAAAGGCCGGGGCCAGCCGAGTGGTGGCCGGTGCGGAGCGGGGTGGAGCGGATGCTTGAAGCCGGGGTGAGCCGCTGCTACCCTTGCGCCCCTTCTGCGCGCATCGACAAGGACGTGGATTCATCGTGGTTGACTTTATTCAGCACCTGAACATCTTCGACATGCTGGTCCTCTTCGGACTGGCTGCGATGTTCCTGGTCGGATACATCCAGCGCACCATTCGGCGGCTGCTGGGGCTCGCGGCGATTCTCTTCTCGTTCCTGCTCGCCTCGACCGTGCGCGATCCGCTTGGCTCGTTCCTGGCGTCGCACTGGCACCAGTTCCCGGCGCAGTACTCATCGATGCTCGGCTACCTGGCCGTCTTCATCACCGGCAGTCTCGCCTTCTCGTTGATCATCCAGGGCTTCTACAAGCCATCGCCGCTCTTCCCCAACGCCTCGGTCGTCGACGAGCTGCTGGGTGGCGTGCTCGGGATCATCGAGGGCCTGCTGATCCTGGGTGCCCTGATCGTGATCCTCGACTCGACGTTCGCGGCCGTGCCGCCCGTTGTCAAGAGCGAGCACGAGCTGGCCTTCCTGCGCGACTTCTGGACGAATCTCAACAACTCGGGCACGGTCGGAGTCTTCCGCGATTCGCTGATTCCGATCTTCTTCGTCCCGTTCAGCTGGGCGATCCCGCTCGACGTGCGGAGCATCTACCGCTCGTTCTGAGGGGCTCGTGACGGCGGTTGACCTGCGGGCCATCTTCGAGCGGTCTACCCTCGACGTCGCCCGGAGCCTCCTCGGGGCCCGCCTCGTGCGCGAAGAGGGCCGCGGCCGCTGGCGGACCCGCCGGGTTGGCCGGATCGTTGAGGTCGAGGCGTACCTGGGCCCGACGGATCGCGCATCGCACGCCCGCTTCGGTGAGACCGCCCGCAGCCGGCCGATGTACGGCCAGGCCGGCCGCGCCTACGTCTATCTTGTGTATGGCATGTACTACTGCCTCAATGTCGTCACGGAGCCGCCGGGCGTCCCGCACGCCGTGCTGATCCGCGCCGTGCAGCCGCTGGAGGGCATCGACCTGCTCCGGGTTGCCCGCTTCGAGGCCGAGCGGAACAGCCATCGCTCGGCGAGCAGGGAAGATCTCGAGCGGGTCCGGTCGCGCCTCGAGCACACCTCCGTCGACCGGCTGGCCGCCGGGCCCGGCCTGGTCGGCGCCGCCTTCGGCCTGGACCTCGAGCTGACCGGCAGCGACCTGCTCGATCCGGACAATGTCGTCCATCTTGAGCCGGCGCCCGCCGACGAACCCGCATTCGAGGTCGCGAGCTCGGCCCGGGTCGGAATCGCCTACTCGGGGACGCCCTGGACCGATCAGCCCTGGCGCTTTGCGATCGCCGGTCACCCGAGCGTATCGCGCTGATGGATGCCAAGTCGATCGCCCTGCTCGAGTTCCCGGCCATTCGGGCTCGCCTGGCCGAGCACACGAGCTTCCCACCAGGCCGCCGCCTGGCCGAGGAACTTGAGCCGTCGAACGAGGCGCTGATCGTGCGCCGGGGCCTGGACGAGACAGACGAGGCGCGCGCCCTGCTGGGAGAGCGCTCGACGGTGGGAATCGGTTCGGCCCACGACATCGGGCCGTGGATCGAGCGGGCCGGCCGGGGTGGCCGGCTGGATCCGGGTCACTTCCTCGAAATCGCCGAGACCCTCGAGGCAACCAGCCGCCTGGCGCAGGCGCTGGCCGAGGAGCGCCGGGCGCTGCTCCAGGAGCTCGGCCGGCAGCTCCATCCCTTGCCCGGCCTGAAGAGCACCCTGGCCCGCAGCTTCGATCCGGTCGGCGAGCTGCTCGACGCGGCCTCGCCCCGGCTGGGCGGCCTGCGCCAGGCGGTCCGGATTGCCTACGACCGGCTGCGCCGGCGGCTCGACGCCCTGGTCCAGTCCGAAACGGCGAGCGGGGCGCTCCAGGAGCCGATCATCACCCTCCGCAATGGTCGCTACGTCCTGCCCGTCCGGGCCGACGCGCGGAGCCGGGTCAAGGGTATCGTCCACGATGCGTCGGGCAGCGGTCAGACCCTGTTCGTCGAGCCACTGGTCGCGGTCGAGTTGGGCAATGCCTGGCGGGAGGCCCAGGTCGCCGAGCGGACGGAGGTCGAGCGGATCCTCGACGAGCTGTCGGCGCTCGTCGGGGCGAACGCCGGCGAGCTGCGTGAGACGCTCGGCGCCCTCGCCCGGTTCGACCTCTGGTCGGCCAAGGCCCGCCTGGCGGCAGAGATGGACGCGATCCGGCCCGAAACCGTCGATCAATCGGAGGTCGTCCTGCTCGGCGCCCGCCACCCGGGCCTGACCGGACGAGTCGTCCCGATCGACATCCGGCTTGGCGACGGCTACGTCGCACTCGTCGTGACCGGCCCGAATACCGGCGGCAAGACGGTCACCCTGCGGACCCTCGGGCTGCTGGCCCTGATGCACCAGGCCGGGTTGCACGTTCCAATCGAGGCCGGCGGCCGGCTGCCGGTCTTCCGCGACGTCTTCGCCGACATCGGCGACGAGCAGTCGGTGGCCCAGAGCCTCTCGACGTTCTCCGGCCACCTGCGCGCGATCATCCGGATCGTGGCCGCGGCCGGGCCGGGCACCCTGGTCCTGCTCGATGAGCTCGGCGCCGGTACCGACCCGACCGAGGGCTCGGCCCTGGCCCAGGCGCTGCTCGACCACTTCATCCGGGCCGGGGCGCTCGTCGCGGCCACGACCCACTACGCTGAGCTGAAGGCCTATGCCCACACGACGCCGGCGGCCCGGAACGCCTCGGTCGAGTTCGACCTCGACACGCTCAGCCCAACCTATCGGCTGACGATCGGCCTGCCGGGCGGCAGCCAGGCCTTCGAGATCGCCCAGCGGCTGGGCCTGTCGCAGGCGATCGTGACCGACGCCCGCTCGCGCCTGTCCGAGTCGCAGCAATCGTTCGAGGCGACCCTTGCCTCGATCAAGGAGGCGGAAGGCGAGACGAGCGACCGTCTCGAGCAGGCCCGCGTGGCAGAGCAGCGGGCGACCGAGGCCCTGCGGCTGGCCCATGAGGAGCGCCGGGCAGGCCGCCGCGAGCGGGATGAGCTGGTGCGCTCGGCTCGCAGCGAGGCCGAGCGGCTCGTTGCCGGCCTGCACGAGGAGGTCCAGGCCACCCGTCGGACGCTCGAGCGCGAGACGGTCACCGCCCGCGCGCTCGATGCCGCGATCGCCCGAGCGGACGCCGAGCTGGCCCGTCTGCCCGAGCCGGGGCCGGCCGCACCCGAGCCGGCCCCGGCCGAACCTCGGACGTGGCAGCTCGGGGAACTGGCGCGCAGCCGGTCGGGTGGCTGGGAAGGCCGGATCACGGGCCTCGAGCGCGGCGGCCGGCGAGCAACCCTCGAGTCCGGGTCCATGCGGGTGACCACCAGCGTCGACGACCTCGAGTTCGTCGAGGTCAGCCCCACGCCGGCGCCGGCAGAGGAGACCCTCGCCGCGCTCTGGCCGTCGGGGCCGTCGCGCACGAATCCGGTGGAGCGGACCCGCAGCCGGCGGTCCCGTCCGGCCGCGCCGGCCCCGCCCGAAGCCAGCCCGACGACCGCCCTGCAGCTGGACCGGATGCGCACGGTCGCGTCGTCGCTCGACCTCCGCGGCGCGCGCGTCGAGGAAGCCCTCGAGCTCCTCGGCCGCTACCTCGATGATGCCTCGCTGGCCGGCCTCGATCGGGTCACGATCGTGCATGGAATCGGGACCGGCGCCCTGCGCGACGCGGTCCGCACGGTCGCCGCCGCCCATCCCCTCGTCGAGGCGATCCGACCGGGAGCGCGCGGCGAGGGCGGCGACGGCGTAACCCTGATCAGCCTCTGACGGCTACTCGCTGGTCACAATGAGGGCCCCGGGCTGGGACTCCCGGGTGGCGCGGAGCCGGTCGGCGTTGGGCTGGGCGGCGGGCCGCCGATCGGGCAGAGCTTGGTCGGGGCGAACGGCGCGCCCCAGGTTGCCCCGAACGGGTAGACCCGGCCGAAATGGAAGTAGGCCGTGGGCGTGTTCTTTGGGCCACCGCGTACGCCCACGCCCCGCCGCGCCCGGGCGACCCAGCCCTGGGTGTACCTCACCCACGTCGGATGGCCCGGCTCGACGTTCGACAAGTTGAGGAACCCCCTGGTTACCTGCGGGCCGAGACAGCCGGCCTGCCACAACAGCCCGGTGGCCGAGTCGATCGCGACCCCGACCTTCGTGTCGTCGACCTGCTTCGGGACCGTACCGTCGATGAACCACTCCTTGACCGTCCGGCTCGTGTACGGGCCGGGGAGCATCCCGCTGTTGGCGTCGACCGCGGCCTGGACAACGCCGGGTGGATGGGCCGCGAACGTGGCGACCGGGGTCCCCTTCGCGGCGTCCTCCAGGAACGACTGCCACAGGCTGGCCGCCGTCTCGAGGGCGACCGTGCCGTTGGGCGGCGCGCTGTTGTCGGAGTTGCCCATCCACGTACCGACGGCGAGCGCCTCGGCCTTGGGATCCTTGGGCGGAGCCAGGAAGCCCATCGCAGCCAGGTCGATCTCGTTCGTCGAGGTGCCCGTCTTGAGGGCCGCCGGGCGGCGAACCTTGCCGCTGTAGACCGCCCGGATCGACCAGAACGGATTGGCCTTGGGGTCGGTGTTCGAGGCCAGGATGTCCTGCATGATGAATGCGGCCTGGGGACTGACCGCCTGGCGGCCGGGCGGCGTGCCCGTGGCCGGGGGCCAGATGACCTTGCCGGTCGGGTCCGCCGGGGACGGAGGCGCGGACACGGACAGCAGGGTGGTCCGGGGCATCAGCTTGCCCGAGTTGGCAATCGCGCCATAGGCCCCGATCAGGTCGATGAAATGGACCTCGACCGTGCCGATCGCGATCGACGCCCCGCCCGGGTTCTTCTGCGCCTGCCAGACGATGCCCATCTGCTTGGCGAACGCGAAGACCTTGTCAGGGCCCTCGATGATCGCGGCCTTGATCGCGGGGATGTTGAGCGAGAGCTGGATCGCCTCGCGCAGGCGGAGCGGCCCTCGTTCGGTCAGGTCGGCGTCGGCCGGCGCGTAGTTGCCCCCGAGGTTGGTCACGACGTCCATGAACATCGTGGCTGCCGTGGTCACGTGGTCCTCGATCCCGGCGAGGTAGCCGACGCCCTTGAACGACGAACCGGGCTGGCGCCAGCCGTTGGCCAGCACGTCGAACTGGGGTTGGAACTTCCCGCCGCGGGGCGCGCCGTAATAGTCGGCCGACCCGACGTACGCCACCACCTGGCCGGTCCGGTAATCGATCGCGCCGAGGGCGGCGTTGTAGATGCCGCGGCCCTTGAGGTTCCTGATCCACGCCTCGTACGGCACGTTGATCGACTTGAGGTAGGCCGCCGTGTTCTTCTGGTTCGGGGCGATCCCGGCTGCCTTGACCCACTTCTCGGCGAGGGCCTGGAGCCGATAGTCGAGCGTCGTGATCACCTTGTAGCCGCCGGTGTCGACCTGTTCGCAGGCATCAGGCGCCGATGGGCACAGGACCGTGCCGAGCTGGTGGCGGACCTGCCAGACGAACTGCGGCGCGAGCCACCTCTCGGAGGCCGGCGGAGTGAGGATGACCGGCTCCGCCTGGGCCGCTTCGAAGTCGGCCTCGGAGTACTTCCCGAGGGTCAGGACGCTGGCGGTCTTCATCAGGTCAAGGATGTGGTTGCGCCGGACCACGATCGCCGCGGTCTTGGGCACGACCAGCTGGACCTTGCCGGCTGGGCAGACAGCCCCCGTCGCGACGGTCACGCTGCACTGTTCGGCCGCATTCTGGACGAGATCGAAGCTTGATGGCGATTGCGGGATCGCGGCGAGGATCGCTGCCTGGGCGAGGTCCAGCTTGGACAGGTCGGTGATCCCGAAGTAGCTCTGGGCTGCGGCGGCGATGCCGTAGCTCTGGTTGCCGTAGAAGTTCTGGTTGAGGTACGCCTCCATGATCTGCTGCTTGCCGGCGACTCCCGGCGGCAGCTCCTGGGTGAGGCGGATCGACTGGATGATCTCGCGGACCTTGCGCTCGTAGGTGGATCCCGCGAAGGCGCTGTCGGGCAGGAGCCGGTTGCGGACGAGCTGCTGGGTGATCGTTGAGGCACCCCGCGCCTTGCCGGTCAGCGTGTCGGCCGCGGCAGACAGGATCCCGATCGGGTCGAAGCCCGCGTTCTGCCAGAAGGTCTTGTCCTCGACGCTCGTCGTGGCGTCGATCAGGACGGGCGGCATCGCCGAGTAGGGGATGACCTTGCGCTTGATCGCCCCGAAGCGGGCCAGTTCGATCGTGCCGGTCCGGTCGTAGACCACCGTTTCCTGGCTGAAGGTCAGGTTGTCGAGCTGGGTCTTCGGGTCGGGCAGGCCCTGGCTGTAGTACGAGTACGCGGCCACGACCGAGCCGAAGCCCACGATTGCGAGGAGGGCCAGGGTCCCGAACAGGAAGAGCGGCAGGGCGATCGCCGCAGTCGAGGCTGCGCGTCCGCCACCGGAGCCGCGAACACTGCCATTGCGGCGGTGTCGCTGACGCCGAGCGAGGCTGGTCTGCATACGGTCGGTCACGATAGCATAGGACTGGACATGGACAGGATTGACCCCACCCGTGGCTCGTGACGGCCGGGCGCCGTAGCCTGTGACGCGACCCGACCCGGCAACGGACGGCGCGAGCGGCTTGCTCGACGAGCTGCGCTGGCGCGGCCTCCTCCAGGATGCAACCGCCGGCCTGGCCGCCCGGCTCGTCGAGCCGCGTCCGGTGTCGGGCTACATCGGCTTCGATCCAACCGGGTCGTCGCTCCACGTCGGCCACCTCGTCCCGATCTTCGGGCTGCTCCACCTGCAGCGCCACGGGGGCCGGCCGGTGGTCCTTGTCGGGGGCGGCACGGGCATGATCGGCGATCCATCCGGACGCTCCGCGGAGCGCAACCTGCTGACCCGCGCGGTGGTCGTCCAGAACACGGCGGCGATTCGCTTTCAGCTCGAGCGTTTCCTTGACTTCAACGGGCCGAATGGCGCGCTGATGGCCGACAACCACGAGTGGCTGGGCTCGCTCAGGCTGCTCGACTTCCTGCGCGACGTCGGCAAGCACTTCACGATTCCGTACATGCTGGCCAAGGATTCGGTCCACAACCGGCTCGAGGCCGGCCTGAGTTACACCGAGTTCAGCTACATGCTCCTCCAGGCGGCTGACTTCCTGGAGCTCCACCGGAGCCTGGGTGTCGAGCTCCAGATGGGCGGCGCCGACCAGTGGGGCAACATCACCGCCGGGCTCGAGCTGATCCGACGGGTCGAGGGCCACGACCCAACTGGCGTCGAACGGGCCCACGGACTGAGCTATCCGCTGCTCCTCGACGCGACCGGCCAGAAGTTCGGCAAGACCACCGAAGGAACGGCCGTGTGGCTCGATCCCGGGCGGACCTCGCCCTACGCCTTCTACCAGTTCTGGCTCGACCGGGACGATGCCGAGGTCGGCCGCCTGCTGCGCATGTTCACCCTCTTCGAGCTGGGCGAGATCGAGGCGATCGAAACGGACAGCGTCAGCCGGCCCGAGGCGCGCCTGGGCCAGCGGGCACTTGCCCGCGACCTCACCCAGCGGGTCCACGGGCCGGAGATCCTCGAGCAGGTGACGACCGTCAGCGCGGCAGTCTTCAGCCGGACCCTGCCGAGCCTGGGCCCGGAGGCCCTCGCCTATGCCTTCGAGCAGCTGCCCAACTCGGTCGTTGGGCCCGACGCCCTGGTCGGCGGGCCCGTGGGCCTGGCGGTCGCGGCGGGCTTATTCAGTTCGAATGGCGCGGCCCGTCGGACGATCAGCCAGGGCGGCCTGTCGATCAACGAGATCCGGGTGGCGTCGGTGGACGACCCGCTGCCAGCCCTTCTGTCGGGCAACTACCTTGTCATGCGCAGCGGCAAGAAGACGTACCGGATCGTGCGCGTCGCCTCCGGCTAGCCGGGCCGCTGCCGCTCGCGCAGGACCCGCAGGACAGCGGCCGGTGGCAGGCCCCGCTCGGCGAGCAGGACGAGGGCGTGAAAGACGAGGTCGGCGGCCTCACCGGCCAGCGCCGTCCGCGACGCGGCGCGACCTGCCCCTGAGCTCTCGGCGACCGCGTCGTCCTTGGCGGCGAGCAGGACCTCGGTGGCCTCCTCGGTGACCTTGCGTCCGACCGCGTCGACGCCGCCGGCGAGCAGGCTGGTCGTATACGAGCCGGCCGGTCGGGTCGCCGCCCGCCCGGCGATCGTGGTCCACAGCGTCTCCAGCCAGGCGAAACCCTGTGCGCTGGTGGGGGCATCGGCCGACGGCTCGTCGAAGCAGCTGCGGGTGCCCCGATGGCAGGTGGGTCCAACCGGGTCCACGGTCATGAGCAGGGCGTCCCCGTCGCAGTCAAGGGCAAGCGAGCGCAGGCGCAGGAGGTTGCCGCTCGACTCGCCCTTGCGCCACAGCCGGTCGCGCGAACGCGAATGGAAGTGGACCTCGCCGCTCGCCAGGGTCGCCGCCAGCGCCTCCCGGTCCACCCAGGCGAGCATCAGGACGCACCCGTCGGCCTGATCCTGGACAACCGCCGGGACAAGGCCCGAACCAGCTGGCCAGGCGACCGCCTCCGGATCGAAGCTCATGCAGCCACGCGCGGGGTGAGCCGGACCGCCAGGCCGGCGCCGGCCATGGCCGCCTTGACCTCGGCAATCGAGTAGATCCGCTGATGGAAGATCGAGGCGGCCAGGACGGCGTCGGCGCCCCCGTCACGAACGGCGGCCACGAAATCGGCCGGGCCGGCAGCGCCGCCCGAGGCGATCACCGGGACCGAAACGCGCTCGGTGATCGCTCGCAGCAGCTCAGTGTCGAAGCCCGAGCCCGTCCCGTCGCGATCGATCGAGGTGACCAGCAGCTCGCCGGCGCCCAGCTCCACGGCTCGCTCCGCCCAGCTGATCACGTCGAGGCCGGTCCGATCGCGGCCGCCCCGGACGTGCACGGTCCAGCGCACCGGCCCGCTCGTCCCTGTCTCGCGCGCCGCATCGATCGCCACGACGACCGCCTGCCGGCCGAAGCGGGCCGCACAGCGGCGGATCAGGGTCGGGTCGGCCACGGCTGCGGTGTTCAGGGCGACCTTGTCTGCCCCGGCCCGCAGGACGTCGCGCATCTCATGGACGGCCCGCACGCCGCCGCCCACGGTCAGCGGGATGAACACGGTCCGCGCCGTCCGCTCGACCAGGTCGAGCAGGGTGGCCCGGCCCTCGGGCGCCGCCGAGATGTCGAGGTAGACGATCTCGTCGGCGCCTTGCGCGCCATAGCGAGCGGCCAGCTCGACCGGATCGCCCGCGTCGACAAGGTCGACGAAGCGGGTGCCCTTGACCACTCGCCCGGCGGTCACGTCGAGGCACGGGATCACCCGCCGGCTGAGCATCAGGCGGCGAGCACGGCCGGCGAGCCGGCCACGATCCCGGCGAAGTTCGCCAGCAGGCGCAGGCCGTCCGGGCCGCTCCGCTCGGGATGGAACTGGACGGCCAGCAGGTTGCCCCGGGCGATCGCTGCGGGGAAGCGAGTCCCGTGCTCCGCCTCGGCGATGACGAGGTCCCGGTCGGCCGGTTCAGCCACGTAGGAATGGACGAAGTAGAACGCTGCGGCCGGCGTGATCCCGTCGAACAATGGGTGCACGATGGCTCGGTCGACCGTGTTCCAGCCGATGTGGGGGAGCGTCGGCGCTCCGCGCAGCTCGACCGTCCGGCCGGCCAGCAGCCCGAGGGTCAGCGCGCCATCCTCGTCCGAGCCGTCGAAGAGCAGCTGCAGGCCGAGGCAGATCCCGAGGAACGGGCGGCCGGCCTCGATCCAGGCCTGGATCGGCTCGACCAGGCGCCGCCGCTGGAGGCGCTCCATCGCCGGCCCTGCGGCACCAACGCCCGGGACGACGAGGCCGTCGGTCGCGCGCAGCGCTGCCGCTCCGCGCACGATCGCCGGTTCGGCACCGATCACCTCGAGGGCACGGCAGATGCTCACGAGGTTGCCGGCACCGTAGTCGGCCACGCCGATCCGGATCACCCGAGTGAGCCCTTGAGCGAGGCGACGCCGAGCCGGCGCGGGTCGATGGCGCTGGCCTCGCGCAGGGCACGGCCGAGGGCCTTGAAGGCCGCCTCGGCCAGGTGATGATCGTTGCGGCCGGCACCGCTCACGTGGAGCGTGGCGCCCGCAGTCCGGGCGAAGGCCTCGAGGGCGTGCTCGACGAGCTGGAGCGGCAGCTTGCCGACCCGCTCGCCCCGGAACGGCAGGTCGACGAGTGCATAGGGGCGGCCGCCAAGGTCGAGCACGACGCTCGCCAGCGATTCGTCCAGCGGTACGCGGGCGTCGCCGAAGCGGACGATCCCGGCCCGCTCGCCGAGTGCTGCCGAGAACGCGCTGCCGAGGACGAGCGCGACGTCTTCCACTGTGTGGTGCTCGTCAACCGCGAGGTCGCCGTCGGCCTGGATTTCGAGGTCGAACAGGCCGTGGTGGCCAAGCGAACCGAGGAGGTGATCCCAGAAGCCAATCCCCGTCGCCAGGCTGACCCGCCCGCTGCCATCGAGATCGACCGAGGCCGTCACGCTCGTCTCGCGGGTTCGCCGGGCCACGACGGCCCGCCGGCCGACCAGCTCGACGATCTCGACGCCTCCGAGTGGCCCGGCCGTCATCGATTCGTCTCGGCAGTCCGGGCGGCTGCCAGCAGGCGCTCGTTCTCGGCCGGGTCGCGGACCGTCAACCGGAGGCAGTGGGCGAGCGGGTGATCCGCGGGGAACGTGCGTGGCACCAGACCCTCCTTCAACAGCGTTTCGGCGACCGTCGCCGCTCGATCGGCGTCCTCGAACGGGACGAGCAGGAAGTTCGTGACGCTCGGCTCGGGTTGCCAGCCGGCAGCGCGCAGCCCGTCGGCGAGGCGGGCCCGCTCGCCCTCGACCCGGGCAAGGTTGGCCGCCAGGACATCGCGCTGGCCGAGGGCCTCCGTGACGATCGTGACCGAGACCGTCGAGACGGATCCCGGTGGGCGGTACGGTTCGATCAGGGCGAGCGTCTCCCGGCGTGCGATCGCGAAGCCGACCCGCAGGCCGGCCAGGGCATAGGCTTTGCTGGCGGTGCGCACCACGACGAGCCGCGGATAGGCCGCCCGTAGACCGACCAGGCTCGCGCCGACGAACTCGCCGTATGCCTCGTCGAGGACCACGATGGGCGCCGCTCGGCCGTCGGCGGCGGCGTCGGCGGCCAGGTCGCCCAGCAGCCCCTCGATCAGCCCCTCAGGCTCCAGCCGTGCGGTGGGATTGTTCGGGTTGCACAGCCACACGAGCGCGGCCGTGCGCGCTGCTGAGCGGACCGCAGTCCGGTCGATGGCCCGCCCCGCCTCTGTGCCCAGGCGGGGCACGGCCACCGGCTGCGCCCGGCGCTGCTCGGTCAGGACCCGGTACATTACGTAGCTCGGGCTGGGAATGACGGCCTGGTCGCCCTCGCGCAGGAAGGCCTTGGCCGCCAGGTCGAGGATCTCGTCCGCCCCGGCGCCCACGAGGATCTCCTTGCTGGGCACGCCGTAGGCGGTCGCTGCGGCCGCAACCAGGCGGCGGTAGTCCGACGGTGGATACTCGGACAGGCTGGTCTCGAACCGTCCCTTTGCCAGCAGTCGGGCGACCAGGGCCGGAGGGACCGGCGACGTGTTGAGATCGAAGCGCACGATCGTGTCGACGGGCAGGCCGTAGCGCGCCGCGACCTCCTCGTTCGTTGCCTCCCAGCTGTACGAAGCCGGCGCACGGGGATCGTTCATCGAGGCAGGGCTGGGGCTCATGCCACGATCTTCTCGATCGGCAGGACCAGGATCCCCGAGGCGCCGGCCGCCTTGAGCCGGGGGAGCAGGCCCCACACGGCATCGGCTTCGACGACGGCGTGGATCGCGATCATGCCGCCGTGGGCGAGCGGAATGACCGAGGGCGAGCCGAGTCCGGGCAGGAGGCTGGTCAGCTCGGCCAGCTTGGGGCCGGGCGCGTTCATCATCACGTACTTCTGGCCACGGGCCGCGATGACCGACGACAGCATCGTGTCGATTGCGGCGAGCTCCCGGGCGCGCTCGATCAGGGCCGCCGGGTTTGCGACCAGGATCGCTTCCGACGCGAGCACGTCGCCAACCTGGCGCAGTCCATTCATCACCAGGGTCGAGCCGGTCGACACGAGATCGACGATTGCCTCGGCCAGGCCCAGCCGCGGAGCGACTTCGACGGCCCCCGAGATCGGGATCACCTCGACCGCGATCTGCTGCTCGGCGAAGAACCGGCGGGTCGTGTTCGGGTGGGAGGTGGCCACCCGCAGCCCGGCCAACTCGTCGATCGAACGGATCTGGCTGTCGGTGGGCACGGCCGCAGCGAGCCGGCAGCGGCCGTAACCCAGGGAGCGGACGCACGGCAAATCGGTGCCAGTCTCGGTCAGCAGGTCGATCCCGGTGACCCCCAGGTCGGCCACGCCGTCGCCGACGAACTCGATCACGTCGTTCGTGCGCACGAACAGGATGTCGAGCTCGTAGTTGGACACGCGGGCCACGAGGCTCCGATCGTGTTCCTCGAAGATCAGGCCGGCATCGTGGAGCAGGCGCAGCGTCGGCTCGACGAGACGACCCTTGTTGGGCACAGCGAGGCGCAGGCGCTCCCTCATGCCGGCTCCCCGCCCGCTTCGCGCAGCCGGGCCAGCATCGCCACGTAGCCGCCCTCGCCATGGCGGAACCACGAGGCGATCCGGGTGATCGTGGCGGTGCTGGCGCCGGTCCGCCTCGAGATGTCGGCGTAGTGCAGGCCCGCGTCGAGCATCCGGACCACGGCCCAGCGCTGGGCCAGGTCACGCAGCTCGCCCAGGGTGCACAGATCGCGCAGGAAGTGCTCTGCCTCATCGGGCGTCTCGAGGCGCAGGATGGCCGCGATGAGGGCGGTCGTGTGCTCGGAACGCCAGTCGTCGTCTGTACTCGCCATGGTTGTCACTCCCCGCCCGCGGGTTACGTTGTTGTGGTAGCGTAGTAGCGTGCTAATACGGTGAGTGCCACGATACAGCGGTTGAGGTGAGGGTGTCAATCGGTTCGGAGCTGGCGGCCGGCACGTCCGAGGAACAGGCGTTCGAGCTCCTGCCGGCGATCGACCTGCGCGGCGGCCGGGCGGTCCGGCTGCGTGGCGGCGACTTCGGGGCCGAGACGGTGTTCGGGGAAGACCCGGTTGCCGTAGCCGTTGGTTTCGCGACAGCTGGGGCTTCGTGGCTCCATGTGGTCGACCTCGACGGGGCGCGTTCGGGTGGGAGCCGCCAGTCCGGGATGATCGGCCGAATCGTCGCCGCGGTGGGGGAGGACGTCGCGTGTGAGGTCGCCGGCGGCCTCCGTGACGCGGGCGCGGTCGCCGCGGCGCTGGGCGCCGGCGCTCGCCGGATCGTGGTGGGGACGGCAGTGCTGCGCCGGCCGGGTTTCGCGGGTGAGCTGGTAGCGGCGCACGGCCGGGAGCGGGTAGCGGTCGCCCTCGATGTTCGGGATGGCCTGGCGGTCGGCAATGCCTGGCAGGCCGGAGCGCCGGGCGTCCCGGTTGACTCGGCCTTGGCGCGGCTCGCCGACGAAGGCATCGCCACGTTCGAGGTGACGGCGATCAACCGGGACGGCGGGCTGAGCGGTCCGGACCTGGCGCTGCTCGAGCGGCTCGTCCGTCTCGACCGGGGCTGGATCATCGCTTCGGGCGGGATTCGCTCGATCGACGACCTGCTCGCCGTCCGGGCGATCGGCTGTACCGGCGCGATCGTGGGTCGCGCCCTGTACGAAGGCCGGCTCGACCTTGCGGCGGCCGTTGCGACCATGTCCGACCGGTAGTCCGAGCGCTCGGGCCCCTTGTGCCGCTTGATTCCGCGTGCATGGTCGCTGTGAGCACAAGCGACCGCCCTAAGCCCCCGATCGTCGCCCATCGTCTGGGTGCGAGCTGGCGGTCGTGCGTCCGCCCGGCCGGATTCGGGCAAGGCGGGTTTGGTGAAGGCGCTCCCATCCCAAGGCATCGGGGCTTGTGCCTCGCCGCTACGCTCGCAGCGTCCATGCAGCAGGAATCGCGAGGCACAAGCGTTGCCGCGACGCTTGACCAGCGGCGCGATCCTCGCGGCGTGAACCGCGCGTATGGGGCTGGGCGGCTGCCGAGCCTGGCTGCGCTCGCGCTCGCTGCATGAGCATTCACAGCGCAACCGGCCCGGCGACCCTACCTCAGCCCTGGGCGAAGACCTGCACGGCGCCCGTTTCCGCGTCCACGAAGAGCCACATGGCAGACCCGTAGCTCGGGGACCCGCTGGAGTTACCTGCCTCCGTGACGTCACCGGTGATGTTGACGTCCCAGGCCGAGCGCCCAGTGCGGCTCGTTCCAAGGGCCACGCTCAGGACGTGAACGTTGCTGACCGTTGCCCCATCGCCATGCGCGGTGGCAAAGAACTCGCGGGCGAGCGTAGTGGCTCTCGCCTGGTCGATCTGCTGCGTCCCAATGCGCGGCGATGTCAGGGCGACAACCGCGCCCGTGGCGACAATCGCAACCAGGATCAGCAGCCCCGCGAGCCTGGTGGGCCGCCTCCTCACCCCTAGTGGCCGCCCTCACCTTCACGGCGATGGGCGCTGATCACCTTCTCGGCGAGGAAGGCCGGCACCTCCTCGTAGCTATCGACCACCGCCGTGAACGTGCCCCGGCCATGGGTCAGTGAGCGCAGCTCCGTGGCGTAGTTGAACAGCTCGGCCTGCGGGACATGCGCGCTGACGATCTGGTTCAACCCATCCGTATCCATCCCCAGGACCCGGCCGCGGCGCGTGTTCAGGTCGCGGTTCACGTCGCCCATGTAGCGCTCGGGCACGGTCACCGAGACGAGCATGATTGGCTCGAGGAGCGCCGGCCGGCACTCCATCACGCCCTTCTTGAGGGCCATTGAGGCAGCGATCTTGAACGAGAGCTCGTTCGAGTCGACCGGGTGGAATGAGCCGTCGTAGAGCGTCGCCTTGAAGTCGCTCAGGGGGTAGCCCGCCAGCACGCCCTCGGCGGCAGCGTCACGGACACCCTTCTCGATGCCCGGAAAGTAGTTCTTGGGCACTGAGCCGCCCACCACCCGTTCGGCGAACTCGATGCCGCCACCGGGATTCGCCTCGAGCTCGATCCAGACGTGGCCAAACATGCCGTGGCCGCCGGTCTGCTTCTTGTACTTGCCCTCGACCTGGGTCTTGCCCCGGATGGTCTCGCGGTAGGGGACGGTGGGGGTGTGGGTCACGATCGCCGCCCCGAACTTGCGCTTGAGGCGCTCGCCGATCACGGCGATATGCGCCTCGCCCATCGCCACGAGGAGCTGCTCGCCGGTGGCACTGCGATCCACCCGGACACTCGGTTCCTCCTCGAGCATGCGGGTCAGGGCCGCGCCCATCTTGTCCAGGTCGGCCTTCGTCTGGGGCTCGATCGCGACGGCGAGTGATGGACTCGGGAAGCGCAGGGGATCGAGCTCGAGCGGGCGCTCACGCGAGCTGAGCGTGTCGCCGGTGGCGGTGACGGTCAGTTTGGCAACGGCGCCGATCTGGCCGGCCTTCAGCTCAGCGACCGGCTCCTGGTCCTTGCCATGGACCAGCAGGAGCTGGCCGATTCGCTCCTCCTCGCCGCGGTTGGAATTCCAGACGTGGCCCTGAGCGTGAAGCGTGCCTGAGTAGACTCGCAGGTACGTCAGCCGGCCGACGAACGGGTCAGCGGCCGTCTTGAACGCCCGGACGAGGAGCGGGCCGGCGGGATCGGCGGGGACGGCGATTGCGTCGCCGGACTTCGGTTCATGGGCCTGGCTGGCCGGCTCGTCGGCCGGTGAGGGCAGGTAGCGGATGAACGCATCAAGCAGGGCACGCAGGCCGATCCCCCGCAGTGCACTGCCCACGAGGACCGGCGCGAGGATCGACTCCTTGACCCCCTTGCGGAGGCACGCCTCGAGCTCGGGGTCGCTCACCTCGGCGCCGTCGAGGTACTTGGCCAGGACGTCGTCGTCGGCCTCTGCCGCGGCCTCCAGAAGCTGGTCGCGCCGGCGGTCGACCTCGGCGGCGAGCTCAGCCGGGATCGGGATCTCGACTTCCGCCTTGCCGTCCCACTGCCAGGCCCGCCGATGGACGAGATCGACGTAACCACTGAAGGTCTCGGCGGCGCCGATCGCCAGGTGGAGCGGAGCGACCTTGTTGCCGAAGGCTGCCCGGAGCGCGTCCAGGGCGGCGGTCGGGTCGGCGTTCTCGCGATCGGCCTTGTTGATGAAGAAGCAGGCCGCCATGCCGCTCGACCGGCCGAGCTCGACGGCCGTCTCGAGCCCCGCCCCGACGCCGCCGCCCGCGTCGACCACGTATAGAACTCCGTCGCACGCGGCGACGGCCGAGACCGTCTCGGCCACGAAGTCCGGATAGCCCGGCGTGTCGACCATCGTCACGATCGTGCCGTCGTCGTCGAAGGTGGCCACCGCCAGGCTGAGCGACTCACGCCGCTTCTGCTCCTCGGGCTCGTAGTCGAGGGTGGACGTCCCGTCGTCCACCCGGCCCAGGCGGGGGATCGCCCCGGCTCGAAAGAGGAGGCTCTCGGCGAGCGTCGTCTTGCCGGCACCAGCATGGCCGGCGAGGACGACGCTCCGCAGATGGGCGAGGTCAACGCTCTTCGTGGTCATGACGCTCGGTCCTCTCGACTGCTCGCGGCGCACCACGGAGGAGTGGGCGGCGGAGGTCTGTGGGCTGCGAAAAAGGACGGCTCGGCCGGTTCTCCGGAGCGCTCCGTCCGTTGGTCCGGCCATGATAGTCCGCTATACTCGGCCGCGATGTCCGGTCATTCCAAATGGTCCACGATCAAGCGCCAGAAAGGCGTCAACGACGCCAAGCGCGGCGCGATGTTCACCAAGGTCGCCCGTGAGGTTGCGGTGGCAGCCCGGACCGGCGGCGGCGACCCGGATGCCAACTACCGGCTCCGCCTGGCGATCGAGAAGGCGCGTGCCCTGAACATGCCCGCCGAAAACATCAAGCGGGCGATCGAGAAGGCGACCGGCGGCGGCGATGCCGAGCAGTACGAGGAGATCACCTACGAGGGCTACGGTCCCGGTGGCGTAGCTGTCCTCGTCGAAGCGGCCACGGACAACCGCAATCGGACCGCCGCCGAGGTCCGTTCGATCTTCGTCAAGGCCGGCGGCCAGCTCGCCGGGAGCGGTGCCGTGGCCTGGCAGTTCGAGCCGCGCGGCCTGATCACGGTCGCCTCGGGCGATCCCGACGAGGTCGCCCTTGCCGCGATCGACGCAGGGGCCGAGGACGTCGACACCGCCGCCGACCCGCTCGAGATCTACACCGCCCCGGCGGACCTCGAACGGGTCCGGCGGACGCTGGAACAGAGTGGCGTCGCCGTCGAATCGGCCGAGTCGGCCATGATCGCGAAGCAGACCGTTGAGCTCGACAGTCACCACGCCCGGCAGGCCCTGCGCCTGGTCGAGCTCCTCGAGGAGCTCGAGGACGTGCAGCGGGTGACGGCGAACTTCGACATTCCGGAGGACGTCTTCGCCGAAGTCGCCGGATGATCGTGCTCGGGATCGATCCCGGGACGGCGGCCCTCGGCTACGGGCTGGTGGAGCAGGTGCCCGGGCGATTGCGGGCCGTTGACTTCGGCTGCCTGACGACCTCGCCGGACCTGCCCCTGGGTGACCGCCTGCTCGCGATCCATGCCTGCGTCGTCAGCCTGATCGAGAAGCACCGGCCGATCCTGGTCGGCGTCGAGCGGCTCTTCTTCAGCCGCAACGTCCAGACCGCGTTCGCCGTGGGCCAGGCCCGCGGGGTCGTCCTGCTGGCGGCCGCCCAGCACCGGATCCCCGTCCGCGAGGCGACCCCCAACGAGGTCAAGCTTGCCGTCGCCGGCTCGGGCTCGGCGGACAAGGCCCAGGTCCAGCGGATGGTCGCCGCAATCCTGGGGCTGACCAGCCTGCCGGAGCCCGACGACGCGGCTGATGCGCTGGCCATGGCGATCTGTGTCGCCCATCGAGAGCGGCCCACCGATCCGGGAGATCCGGCCGAGGACCGGCTCAAGGCGGCGGTCCTGGATCGCTCGTCGATCGAGCCGATCGTACGCGGCCGGACGCCGTACGAGCGGGCCGTTCGCGACGCGCTCGCCCGCGAACGGCCCGCTCGGCGGGGACCCGTGGACCCGGCCCCTTCGTCGAATCGGAGCCGGCGATGATCGCCTCGGTCGAGGGCCTGGTCGGAGCGATCGCGGCCGACTCGCTGGTGGTCGAGGTCGGCGGGATCGGCTACCGGATCCACACTTCGCCGGCGGTGATCGCCGGAGCGACCCCCGGGACCAGAATCAGGTTGCATACGTACCACCTCGTCCGGGACGACCTGCAGGCCCTCTACGGCTTCCGATCGCCCGAGGAGCTCGGCTTCTTCAACCTGCTCCTGTCGGTGACCGGGGTTGGACCCAAGGTCGCCCTGGCGATCACCGGCAGCAGGGCCGTCGCCGACCTCCAGCTGGCGATCATCGAGGGCGACCAGGCCCTCCTCACCGCGATTCCAGGGATCGGCAAGCGGCTCGCCGAGCGAGTGATCTTCGAGCTCCGGGAGAAGGTTGCTGCGGCCGGGATCAGCGCCTCCGTCGGCGTGCTGGGCAGCCCCGGCGAGGACGAAGTCGTCGGCGCGCTGCAAGCCCTGGGCTATTCGCTCAGCGAGGCCCGCGACGCGAGCCGCGCAGCCGTTCGCGATCCGAGCGGGACCGGCAGTCTCGAGGAACGGGTGAAGGCCGCCCTGCGAACGCTCCTGCGCGATTGAGGCCCGTCCTGTGGCGCGGGCCACGAAAGACCTGGGGATCAGGCCGCGCTCAAGGCCTCAGCCGGTGGAGCGCCTCGGGGTAGCGCCCGTGAGGGTCGATCATGGCGGTTCCGGGTCGGGCCGCGGTTTGGGCCAGGGTCTCGCTGTCGAGCAGCGACAGCATCCGGTCGCGGACCTCGATCATCGCCTCGCGCAACGAGCAGGTGGCCTCGTCCGGACAGGAGCACGGCTCGTAGAAGTGGAGGCTGACGCAGCTGAGCGGCGCCAGCGAGCCGTCGAGCAGCCGGACCACGTGGCTCAGGCTGGTCCCCGAGGCGCCCGGCGCGAGGGTGTAGCCGCCGTGCGAGCCGAGGGTCGTCCGGACCACGCCGGCGTGCTTGAGGGTGGCCATGATCTGCTCCAGGAATTTCGGCGGGAGCCGGTTGCGCTCGGCGAGGGTGGCCAGCGGCACTGGCCCGTCGGCCTCGTGCCGGACGAGGTCGATCAGGGCGCGCAGCCCGTATTCCGAGCGTCTGGAGAGGCGCATGGCTGCATTGTACGTATTGCCCATCGGAGTGGTAGGAGTTGCGGGACCCTCGTCCACTCTTGTACTCGGCGGAAAAGGAACGTACGTCGAGCTGCAGTCCCCGCATACTCATGGAATGGCGGTGGATAAGGGGAGCGGCCTGGGCGGTTCAACGGAGGGAGTGCATCTCACCCGCGGGTTCCTGTTCGCGGACCTGCGCGGCTACACGGCGTTCGTCGAGGCGCACGGCGATGAGGCCGCGGCGACCCTCCTTGATGCCTACCGGCGCGTCGTCCGCCAGGTCGTCCAGGGCTCCGGGGGCGCCGAGATCAAGACCGAGGGGGACAGCTTCTATGTCGTCTTTCCCTCGGCATCCCAGGCGGTTCGCTGCGGGCTCGGGATCGTGGCCGCCGCAGCCTCCTGGACCGCCCAGGAGCCTGGGCGTCCGATTGCCGTCGGGGTCGGCGTCCACGCCGGCGAGACCGCGGAGACCGCCGAGGGCTACGTCGGGATGGCGGTCAATCTGGCTGCCCGAATCTGCGCGCAGGCATCAGCCGGCGAAGTGCTCGTCAGCGACACGGTCCGCGGTCTCGTCCGGTCCTCGACAGATGTCACGTTCAGCCCGCGCGGCAAGCGCCGGCTGAAGGGAATTAGCGAGCCGGTCGCCGTCTATGCCGCCTCATCGATGGCGACGCCGGCACTCGGCGGCGCAACGCTGAGCCGAAGCTCGAAGGTGAGCTGGTGGGCCGGTGCGAAAACAGCTCTTGGTCCATTCCTTGCGGGGGTTGTAGTCATCGTCGGGGCGGTCATTGTCTCGGTGGTCCTCGTCTCAGGTGCCTTCGGGGGCTCGAACAAGGCCGAGCCGAGCCCAGGCGCGAGCCATCCAACGGCTGCGGCTGCGGTCCTGGGCTCGTTGACTTCCCCGGCGGCAACCGCCTCCGTCGAGGCGTCAGTCGATAGCGCGGCTCCCTCCGCCTCGCCCCTCGGGATTCCAATTGAGGAGGTCGCAGGCAGACTCGCTCTGAAGGCTGGGACGTACACGGCCGTCATCCTGCCGGGCACCCCGTCGATGACTGTCGCCGACGGAGGCTGGTCTGTGGTCGTATCAGCCGACGGCGACATGGTCCTGGCCCGCACAACGACTCCAGACGACAGAGTGGAGATCCGATGGATCCATGCGCTCTCAAGCGACGTCTGCGGCCTCCAACCGGCCGTGTTAGTGGGCGCCGATCCGGAGCATCAGTTCGACTCGTGGGCGAGGGCGATAACCGGGCTGCTGCTGAGCCCGGGCACGATTCGCCAGTTCGGCCCCTTGACGAGCGAGGAATACGACGTCGCGGTCGTGCCCAAGAATGCCTGTCAATACTCGACTCCGGTGGCGGTCGTCGTGACCCCCTACGACCTCGGCGTTGGGCTGTTTCAAGGTGGTGGTCAGGCGGATGGCACGACGAACCTGTCCTTCAACGCCGGCGACCGAATTCGGCTCGAGGTGACGTCGCGCAATGGGAAGCTGATCTTGATAATCATCCAGGCGGCCTCGACCGGCGACTTCGCGACCTTCCAACCGGTCGTCGAGGACCTTCTCGGTTCTCTCGAGTTCGCGCCGTGAGCCCTCCGCGCCGCTTCCGAGCAGGGCGTTCCTCGTCGCCCGGTATCGCCGAGCGCGATCAAATCGGCCAAATCGGCGTCGCACCGACGGCTCGTTCCGTCCCGTTTCCGGGATTCCATCGCCGCGGGCGATCGAATCGCCGGTATGGAGCAGCCGAGACTCCTCGAACGGGCTCGATAACGCCCTTTTGATCTCCTAGGGCGATAACGCTGTCGTGTTGGGCCCTCGAGTGTCGCCTGCGGCGAACAAATGGCCCTCAACAGCCTCCAGGACGAAGCCCGCGCCCGGCCACTTCCGCATTCCGGTCGTCCTGGGCGAACGAACTCCGGCAATCGACCGCTCCGAGCCAGCTCGACCGGGAGGGTTTGGCTCGTTTGTCCGCCTGCGACGACGCCACCCAGGCGGCCACGCGACCTCGCGAGCGCGGCGGCAAGCATGTAGAACAAACGTACGATATGGAGGCAAACCATGGTAGACTCCCCGGAATGACGGACGACGCTTCCCGGATCCTCGCGGCGGACCTCCTGGACGAGGCGGACCAGGCGGTCGAGGGCACCCTCCGGCCGCACAGCCTGGCCGAATACATCGGCCAGCGCGAGGTCAAGGCCAACCTGTCGGTGCTGCTCGCTGCGGCGCGGGGGAGGGGTGAGGCGGCCGATCACGTCCTGCTCTACGGCCCGCCTGGCCTGGGCAAGACCACCCTGGCCACGATCATCGCCCGGGAGCTCGGGGTGAACGTGCGCTACACGAGTGGACCGGCCGTCGAGCGGGCCGGCGACCTCGCGGCGATCCTGACCGCTCTGGACGACCACGATGTCCTGTTCATCGACGAGATCCATCGACTGAACCGCGCGGTCGAGGAGATCCTGTACCCGGCGATGGAGGACTACGCCCTCGACGTGATGATCGGCAAGGGACCCTCAGCCAGGTCCCTCCGGCTGACCCTCAAGCCGTTCACCGTCGTCGGCGCCACGACCCGCGCCGGGCGGATCAGCGGGCCGCTCCGCGATCGCTTCGGGGCCACCTACCGGCTCGACTTCTACGAAGAGGACGACCTCACAGCGATCGTCCTGCGCTCAGCCGGGATCCTCGGCGTCGAGATCACCAGGGACGCCGCAATAGCGATCGCCCGGCGCGGCCGGGGCACCCCCCGGGTCGTCAACCGGCTCCTCAAGCGGACCCGCGACCATGCCCAGGTCCATGGCAACGGGAAGGTCGACGCGGTGGTCGCCGAGGAGGCCCTGGTTGCCCTCGAGATCGACGAGGTCGGCCTCGACACCACGGATCGCAAGCTGATGGCGGCGATCGCCCAGAAGTTCGGCAGCGGGCCGGTCGGCGTTGCCGCGGTCGCTGCCCTGCTGGCCGAGGAAATCGAGACGATCGAAGACGTCTACGAGCCGTACCTCCTGCGCCTCGGCTTCATGGACCGGACGCCCCAGGGCCGGATCCTGACCGAGGGCGGCCGGGCCCACCTCCGCCGCCACGGCTACGAGGTGCCCCCGCCCCGTCGTCCCGAGCAGGACATGCCGGCGCTGTGGGACGGTGCCGCCCTTGATGCTGGTCCGGACGATGTTCCCGGGCAGGATCCGGGCAGCGAACCTGGCGATGTTCCCGGGCAGGATCCGGGCGCAGAGGCGGTCGGGGCGTCCGACGGCGGCGAACCGGCATGAGCGGCGCAAGCTCGCCGGCCGTCTTCAGGAGCCTCGTTCCGCCACCAGCGGACGGTTCTACCCGCGGCCGTCTCGGCCGGCTGACCCTGACCCACGGCGTCGTCGAGACGCCCCAGTTCATGCCGGTCGGCACGAACGCCACAGTCAAGGCCCTCCATCCCGACGACATCGCCGAAGTCGGCGCCACGATCATCCTGGCCAACACGTACCACCTCTACCTGCGGCCCGGCCACGAGCGGATCGAGCGCCTGGGTGGGTTGCACCAGTTCATGGCCTGGGACCGGCCGATCCTGACCGACAGCGGCGGCTTCCAGGTCGTCTCGCTGAGCCACCTGCGGGCGGTCGACGACGATGGCGTGACCTTCCGCAGCCATCTCGACGGCTCCGTCCACCGGTTCACGCCGGAGCACTCGATCGCGGTCCAGGAGGCGCTCGGATCGGACGTGGCTGTTGCGTTCGACCAGCCCGTCCCGCCGGGGGCCTCGTCGCGCGAGATCGTGGCCGACGCAACGGCGCGGACCCACCGCTGGGCCGAACGCTCGCTCAACGCCCATCGACGTCACGACCAGGCGCTCTTCGGAATCGTCCAGGGCGGCCTCGAGCCGGACCTGCGGGCCGCCTCGACGGAGTTCATCGCCGGCCTGCCGTTTGACGGCATCTGCTTCGGTGGCCTGGCCGGCGACGAGACAGCCGAACAGCGTGACGCAATCCTCGACCTGGCGGTGCCCGTCCTCGAGGGCGACCCACGGGTGCGCTACCTGATGGGCCTCGGCTCTCCGGCGGACCTGCTCGAAGCGGTCCATCGCGGGATCGACCTGTTCGACTCGGTCCTGCCGGCACGGGTCGCCCGGACCGGCCAGGTGTGGCTGCCGGGTGGCCGGCTGAACCTCCGCAACCAGCGCTTCCTGGACGATCCGGCACCAATCCAGGAGGGCTGCCCGTGCCTCGCCTGCCGGAGCTTTTCGCGGGCCTACATCGCCCACCTCTTCCGGGCCCGTGAGCTGCTCGCCTACCGGCTGGCGACTTGTCACAACCTGACCTTCACCCTAGACTTCATGGGCAGGATCCGGGCCGAACTGGCCGCCGGTACCTTCCCGTCGAGTCTTCCCGGTCTTCGCGCGCACGCCGGCCGGATGAGCGTCGATGAAGTGGAGGTGCAGTCGGCGTGAAGCCTCGCTGCGTAGCCTTTCATCTTGTCGCGGAGGAACCTCAATGGGCTCTCACGACCGACCCGGCCGCGAGGCCAAGAAGAAGCCGAAGGACAAGGGTGCCCCGAAGCTGCAGCCCCTCATGGATCCGCCTCAGCAGGCGGAGCTCATCCGGAAGGACCGCAAGCCCCGGCACTCGTCAAGCGAGTCCGAGGACAACTGATCGAACGGACGGCCGCCGCCGGAAGCCGCTCCGTCGACCGATGACGACAGGAGCGTGACGGGAATGGCGACCATCAGCGAGCGAAGCCTGGACGAGCGTAACGGGACGGAACGGCCCGGGAGCTCGGACCGCGCGATGGCCGAGCGGACCAAGGCGGTCGACGCGGCGATCCTGGCGATCGAGAAGCAGTTCGGCCGCGGGTCGATCATGAAGCTTGGTTCGACCGACCGGCAGCAGGTCGACTTCATCCCGACCGGTTCGATTGCCCTCGACCTGGCCCTCGGCGTCGGTGGGATCCCGCGCGGCCGGATCTCCGAGATCTTCGGCCCGGAGTCGTCGGGCAAGACCACCGTCTGCCAGCACATCATCGCCGAGGCCCAGCGACGCGGCGGGGTGGCCGCCTTCATCGACGTCGAGCATGCCCTCGACCCGGGTTACGCCCAGGCCTGTGGCGTCAACGTGGACGAGCTCCTCGTCAGCCAGCCCGATACCGGTGAGCAGGCCCTCGAGATCACCGAGACGCTGATCCGCTCGGGCGGGATCGATGTCGTCGTCCTCGACTCGGTGGCGGCCCTCGTGCCGCGGGCCGAGATCGAAGGCGAGATGGGCGACTCGTTCGTCGGGATCCAGGCCCGGCTGATGAGCCAGGCCCTGCGCAAGCTGACCGGCGCGGTCAGCCGCTCGAATACCGCGCTGGTCTTCACCAACCAGCTGCGCGAGAAGATCGGCGTGATGTTCGGCAACCCCGAAACCACGCCGGGCGGTCGTGCCCTCAAGTTCTACGCCAGCGTCCGTCTCGACATCCGCCGGATCGAGACGATCAAGACCGGCACCGAGGCTGTCGGCAACCGGGTCCGGGTGAAGGTCGTCAAGAACAAGGTTGCGGCACCGTTCCGGGTCGCCGAGTTCGACGTGATGTACGGCGAAGGGATCAGCAAGGAAGGCGGCCTGCTCGATGTCGGCGTGGCGATGGACGTCGTCGCCAAGACCGGCGCCTGGTTCACCTTCGGCGAGACCCGGCTGGGCCAGGGCCGCGAGGCATCGAAGGACTTCCTGCGCACGAACCGCCCGATCGGCGAGGAGATCGAGCGCCAGATCCGGACCAAGATCAACGAGGTGCCGGTGCCCGTGGCCGGGATCGTCGAGGCCGAGTAAGCCGGGCATCCGATGGCCACGACCGGCACGCGTTCATCGCCGCCCGGCCGGCCGCGGCGCGAATCGGTCGCCGATGGCCGGGCTCGGCGGGCGGCAATCGACGATCCCGAGGTTGTCCTGGCGGCCGGCCTGCGATTCCTCGAGGCGCGCTCCCGCTCGGTCGAGGAAGTCCGACGACGCCTGGCCGATGCGGGCTACCGCCCTGAGCTGATCGCCGTCACGCTCGAGCGGCTGGTGGCGATGGGGTTGCTCGACGATGAGCTGTTCGCCCGGGGCTGGATCGAATCCCGCGACCGGGCGCGGCCCCGAGGCGAGATGGCGCTCCGTCGCGAGCTCAGCCAGCGCGGCGTCGGGCGCACCGAGATCACCGACGCCCTGACCGAGCGTCGGGAGCAGGCACAAGCGAATGCCCAGGTCGGGCTCGACTCGGACGATGACAGTGGAGCCAGCGGATCGCCCGACGAGGCAGCCGCTCGTCGCTTGATCGAGCGGCGGCGGCGCGACCTGGACCGGATCGAGGATCCCCGCAAGCGTCGCGAACGGGCCTACGCGTTGCTTGCCCGAAACGGCTTTGACCCGGACGTCTGCAGCACGGTGGCCGCCTCGGTTGCGCCGCCCGCGGCTCGGCCGTAGGCTAGCGCCAGACACCGAACGCGTCGCGATCCGGGGAGGAGCGCGGCGTTGGCCCACCGCCCCGACGCGGGCCCGAGCGCGCGATTCGCCTCCCGCGTCGTCAAGTCGACTACAGACCTCCGGCCGGTCCTCCGGTCGGGCGGGAGGAAAAGCAGATGGATCCCGTCCTCGTGGCGGTGGTCGCGATCGCGGCCACTGTTGCTGGCGTCGTTGTCGGATTCGTGGTGCGCAGCACCTTTGCCAGCCGAGCGATGAAGGAGGCGGACGAGAAGGCCGCCCTGATCATCGAGAAGGCCCGCGGCCAGCAGAAGGACCTGATCCTCGAGGCGAAAGAGGAGAAGATCCGGCTCCAGCGGGAAGCCGAGGACGAGGCCCGCGCCAAGCGCGGCGAGCTCTCCAATCTCGAGCGGCGGGTCCTCCAGCGCGACGAGCAGCTCGACCAGCGGGCGGACATGCTCGAGGGCCGCGATCGCAAGCTGATCGACCGCGAGCGCGAGCTTGATCGGGCCCGCGAGGAGGTCGCCCGGGCCCACCAGGACCAGGTCGTCGCCCTTGAGGGGGTGAGTGGCCTGTCGGCCGAGGAGGCCAAGGCGATCCTGCTCGAGGCCGTTCGCGAGGAGGCTGAGCACGATGCGGTGAAGCTGGCCAAGTCGATCGAGCGACGGGCCCGTGAGGAGGCCCAGGAACGCGCCCGCGAGGTCGTCGTCACGGCGATCCAGCGGGTCGCTGCAGACCACACCGCCGAGCACACGGTGACCGTGCTGCACCTGCCCAGCGACGAGATGAAGGGCCGGATCATCGGCCGCGAGGGACGCAACATCCGGGCCCTTGAGCAGGCGACCGGGGTGGACCTGATCATCGACGACACGCCCGAGACGGTCGTCGTCTCGGGCTTCGACCCGGTCCGCCGCGAAGTTGCCCGGCTGGCGATCACGAAGCTGATCGCGGACGGCCGGATCCATCCTGGCCGGATCGAGGAAGTAGTGGCCAAGGCCCGGGCCGAGGTCGACCTGGTCATGCGCCAGGCCGGTGAGCAGGCAGCCTACGACGCCGGGGTCCCCGGCCTGCCGCCCGAGATCATCAAGTTGCTCGGCCGGCTGAAGTACCGCACGAGCTACGGCCAGAACGTCCTCAACCACGTGGTCGAGACGAGCCGTCTCGCTGCGGTGATCGCGGCCGAGGTCGGTGCCGACATCCAGGTCGCCAAGATGGGTGGCCTGCTCCACGACATGGGCAAGGCCGTCGACCACGAGGTCGAGGGTCCGCATGCGGCGATCGGAGCGGCCGTCGCCCAGCGACACAACCTGCCGATGAAGGTCGTGAACGCGATCGCGGCCCACCACCAGGAAGTCGAGTACGCCTGCGTCGAGGCGCCGATCGTCCAGATCGCCGATGCGATCAGCGCCTCGCGGCCGGGCGCGCGCGGCGAGTCGATGGACACCTACGTCAAGCGGCTGGAGGACCTCCAGGCAATCGCCGAGAGCTTCGCCGGCGTGGAACGCTCGTTCGCGGTGCAGGCCGGCCGCGAGGTCCGCATCCTCGTCCGTCCCGAAGAGATCGACGACCTGACAGCGAGCCGGCTCGCCCGGGACATCGTCAAGAAGATCGAGGACCAGCTGACTTACCCCGGCCAGATCAAGGTGACGGTGATCCGCGAGACCCGCGCCGTGGAGTACGCGAAGTGATTGGCACGATGGTGCACGGTGGCGCATTGTGCGTCATCCGTGCGGGGAACCCGGCCTAGCGCGTCACTCCCGGACGCTATGGAGGGTGCACGCGAGGGTGCACAAGCGGACACAGAACGGCCCCCGAACGTCGAGGGGGTCGACGCCCGAGGGCCAGGTACAGGCTAGCCTCGATTCAGTCTTGCGCAGAGGAGCCGGGGCGAATAGTTAGTTAGGGCTATCCATCTCGAAGCTGCACGCCTCGTCAGTGATACGGGCGCGCAGCCGGGGGAAACGCGGAGCCGTCGAACAGCGCCCGGCCCCCGAGCGGCT
>JADGQK010000074.1 GCA_017881915.1 Chloroflexota bacterium
GGCGGCTCGAACTGCGCGATGGCCTTGAGGTCGTGATCGACGGCCTCGCGAACCGGCAGCCGGAAGCCGTGACGCGCCTCATTCTCGTCGTTGCCCCAGGTGAGGTACTCGAGCCACAGGCGCTCGATGTGGGGAAGGTCCGCGGGGATCACGGCGCTGCGAACGTCGTGGACCGGGTCGGTCAAGGTCGGCCTCCGTGATCGATCGGTCGGGTCGGTGCCTGCGGGCAGCGGCAGACAGACGTTATGACACGAGACCACCCGGCGACCACTCGCCACGTTCCGGCCGACGGGACGACACTTAGGGATGGCGCGGCGTCACCTCATCAGATCGCATGGATACGATGGTTTCATCGTGTGGGAGCACGCAGCCCGTTGCGAAACGCGTCGAACTTGTGCGCCAACGCCGGTCGGTAGATCGCGGCCATGCGGGTTCCTCCGGAGTCCACGGTGGCTCTGTCGAGGACGCTCTCGAGCCATTTCGTCCCAGCGACCCTTGACGCACCGGTGGCTCACGTCCACGCTCGGTCCATGGATGGAGCGACCCTCTTGGAACTCGACGGGACACCGATCGTCCGACGGCCGCGGAGGCCGATCGGCCTCGGTCGCGCCGGCGTGCTCGCGATCTGTGCCGTGGCAATCGCGGTTGACCTGGCGCTGCGGCTGCTGTTCCTCCTGCCACTCTGGTCGGATTTCGCGTCCAACGGTGCTCTCCCGATGACGCTTACGGGCATCGTCGGCGGAGTCGTGACGTTCCTTCTTCCAGCCGCATTCATGCTGCGTTCGCCCGACGCCTGGCAGATTCGCCGGATGCTCCTCCTCGGCACCTTGCTCGGGGCCGGAGCCGAACTCGCGCGCTCGGCTGGAGCAGCGGTCAGTGGGTTGAACCTCTTGCAGATCAGCGCCGGAACCGACTCGACCTTGCGCTCCTTTCTGCCGGCCGCGGACGTCGTGAACCAGCTGGGGTCACTCGGAGGTGTGGTCGGGACGCTCGTCTTCGCGTTCGGTCTCGCTCGTCTCCGCGACCGATCAGCCGCACGATCCTGGCGCGGAGTTGTGGCCGTGGCGCTCGTCGCCGTCGGCGTCGTCGGCCTTTCAGGGCTCCGGCCGTTCGTGTCGCTCCCAAATGGGACCCAGGTCGCGGACTGGGCGTGGACGGTCCCGGCCCTTCTCGCGGCAGGCATCCTCGCCACGCTTTACCGGGCCTGGGTCATCCTCACGAGCTGGTCGGCCGGCGAGGCTCCCCGCCGTGCCTGGACGTGGGCCGCAGCGGCGACATGCGTCGGTCTCGCGACCCTTGCCATCGGCAGCCTGCAGACTCTCGGGGTGATTGGCATCGACCCCCGCATCTCCTTCACCGTTCTCGGCGTGGTCGGGATCGGGGGAGGTCTTCTGTTCGTGGCGGCCGTCGCGGACGGACTCGGAGCGACACCCGCCCGGGAGTAGCGAACCGCACCAACCCGGAACTCCACCCAGTCTGGCAGGAGGTGTCGGTTGCGGTGACTTGGATTGACGCCGGGTGGGCTTGGACTGCCCGGACCGGGTTCGCGGTCCCGTCGGCACGAATAGGCTGCGCTCCATGAGGCGGCTCCCACACGACGTCCAGCGCGACCTGACCTTCTATCGAGCCGTCGTCGACTTCCGGAACGCGGTCGAGCGAATGATGGTCAGTCGGGGCAGGCCGCTTGATGTCGACCACGGGCCGCCGCCGGGTTGACGGCGCGGACGTACCCGAGGTCGCAACAGGCAGAGGAGCCCGGGAGCCGATGTGGATCAGACCAGCGCGCCGTCATGCCTCAAAGCGTCGGGCAGCGGCGGGCGAATTCCTATTCGGCCGTTTGGGCCATGCCGGCCGTCGTTGGCCAATATGGGCGCTCGCCGGAACGGCCTGGAGGTCGAGACACGCGTCGTGAGCATCTTCGGGGGGTAGTGGCGGGATTCGGGGCCGACGCGGGCAGATCGCTATTCGTCGGAATGGGCCATCAAGCGACAGGGATGGCCGGTCAGCGCAGGCGGCGCCAACCGGCAATCGCGAGGAGCGCCCGCACGGGCGAGACGATCCAGAGGGCTGGCACGACGAACAGCGTTCCGAGCAGGAGCGAGATCGGCGTCGTCGCCAGGCCCAGCCTCGCCCCGCGTCGACGACCCTGCCGTAGCCAGATGCCCGCCACCAGATCCAACAATGACACGCCGATCAAGGCGCCTCCGAGCACCCGACCAAGGCCCGTCAACGTGTCCGTCCCGATCTGCTCGTATGGCCCGCTGAGCAGGCGCCAGCCGAATGGCGTCATCGGCAGCTCGTGCCGCCGCTCGTCGTACAGGCGGATGGCTGCCACCGCGAGCGCGAAACCGAGCCCTGGCACCACGTACAGCACGGACGCGATGCGAGTCGTGCGCGGCAAACGTTCCACCGGATCTCCTGCAGCCTCGTCGGCGCCATCGGCACTGCTCGAGGTGGTCACTAGAGCCTCACACCCCGCTCGTCCACGATGTCGTGAGACAGGCGTCCAGGTCGGCGGCCCCGAGCCGGCGTGGCTGGACCACCGCCCGCAGACCGCTGTTCGTCCGACTGGGGCCACGCCGTCGGGCTCGGGCAGGCGCGGGGCGAGGATCCCCACGAGCTGCGCCGCGGTCGTCGCCGACACGATGGAGGCGCGATCGCTTGCGGGTCACACTTGGCCAGCCCCGAGGGTGTCCGCGGGGGCTGCAGCGGGGCTCGACTCAAGGATCGACGTCAGCCGCGCGAGGTTCGCGACGACGTCCCGGCCGAGCGCCCGGGCGACCAGCGGCTCCGCCACGGACATGATCCCTGAGACGTCCATCTCGATCGTCGCCGTGAGGCGGGTACCCTCCGGCATCGCCGTCACTGCGTAGGAGGCCAGGAGCCGGGGTCCTGATGTGGTGCGAAACGCGACCTGCTTCCCGGGTTCGAAGGCGACGTACTCGTTCTCACCGGTCATCCGCCTGCCCATGAGCGTGCGGGTGAACGTGTGCCTGGTGCCGACTCCCGGCGGACCATCGGTGAGCCGCCGGACCTCCACGATCCCGGACTGCCATCGGGCTGCGTTCGTCTGGTCCGCGACGAACGCGAAGACCTCGTGGCTCGGTCGATGGACGACGGTGCTCTTCTCCACCCTGATCACCACGAGCCTCCTTGCTGTTGCGCGTCTCTAGAGTCACACTCTAGTCGTGAGATCGCGTAATCTGGGCCCGACCATGGAAACTGTCAAGTCCTCGACCCAGTCGGGACCAACCGGACGCCGGCGCGCCCGCGCGACGCGGTCGCGCATCACGAAGGCAGCGGCGGTGCTCTTCAGTGAGCGTGGCTATACCCGGACCACCATGGCCGACATCGCCGCTGCCGCTGGTGTCGCCGTGCAGACCGTCTACTTCGTGTTTCACACGAAGACCGAGGTCCTCGACAGCGCATACAGCCTGGCCGTCATGGGCGAGGACGACCCGGCCGTGCCGCAGGATCAGCCGTGGTACAGGCAGGCCGTCGCCGAGCCTGACGTCTCGATCGCCTTGCACCTCGTAGTCGACGGGGTGAGCGAGATCCTTCGTCGCGTCGCGCCGCTTGACTTCGCGGTACGGACCGCGGCTGCCGCCGATCCTGACGCGTCCGCTTTCCTAGCCAGAAACGAGGGGATGCGGGCGGACGGCTACCGCGAGATGGTGGCGTTTCTCAGCCGCAAGTGCCCCCCGCGCGAGAACCTCACCGAGGCGCGTGCGACGGACTTAATGCTGTTCCTCGCCAGCCCAGGGGCGTACCGGGCACTCGTGCTCGAGCGCGGCTGGACACACGCGGAATGGGTCGCCTGGACGAGCGGCGCGCTGGCCCAGCAGCTATTCGAAGGGGACGGCCGACCCGCGGCTCTGCGCGGGTCGGGCTTCAGCTCTTCGCGCGACCCTGATGGCGGCGAGATTCAGCACGAACGCGAATGATCGCGTTCCTCGGCCAGGCCTTCGTCGCGGCCCTCGACGGGCGATCCGGTTGGGGCTGACCCAACACCTGTCGAGCAAGTCCGCTACTCGTTCGTCCGGGCCATGTCCTCCGGCTCCGGCAGCCGCGGGGCCAGGATCCACACGAGCTGTGCCGTCGTCGTCGCCCCCACCTTGGACCGCGCGTTCGCCAGGTGGTGCTTCACGGTCGAGTGCGACAGGCCGAGTCGGTGGGCGGCCGCCTTCTCCGACCCGGCGACGAGGACCGCGGCGACCAATCCCCCACGAGTCGCGATTACTCCGCCGTGATGAAGCCCACGATGGCGTCGACGAGGCCGTCGGCAAGCGCGTGGTTGTCGTCGGCGTAGCCGGCGACGATCTCGCTCTGGCTGATCGTCGACGGCGCCCGCGTCTCCGACTTGTAGACGTGGTTGGCGTTGGCGATCGTCACGCGCGTCTTGTTGTTCACGCCGCTCCCCAGGCCCGCGAAGATCTGGTCCGCATCGGACCCGGGCACCTGGGCGTCGTTGGCAGCCGAAACCACGAGGGCGCGACCGCGATAGGCGTGCAGCGCCGCGAGCGGCTCCGCGAGGATCAGTTCGCGTGCGACCTTCTGTTGCAGCGGGTCGTGCGTCGCCTGCCACAGGCCCGCGGCCTCGGGGAGCGCGGACAGGTCGGGCGCCGGTGCGTCTGGCGCCAGCATCGCCGCGCGGAAGTCCCCGAGCGCGTTGTCCACGACGGCCGCGTCGCTCCCCGCTTTGATGCGCATCGCCCGGATCTGCTCGATCGCTGTCTCCAGGAGAGAGCGCGAGGGCCCGGACAGGCTGATGAGGCCGCCGAAGCGCCGGTCCGTCTGCTTCGCGATGGCCGCCGACGAGGCGTGGATCGATCCTTCGCTGTGGCCGAGCAGGAAGACCTCGCCGCACCGGTCCCGATCCGCGAGCTCGTAGAACGCGGCCTCGGCTTCGTCGACGTAGTGGGCCAGCGACAGCACCTCGAGCATCTTCAGGTCCGCCGGCGCGCTGCTCTTCGGCATGTTGACGCCGGAGCCAACTTTGTCGAAGCGGATCGATCCGACGCCGCGCGCCTGTAACTCAAGCGCGAGCTGCGCGCCGCTGCCGTTCTGGCCGGGCAGGAGCGGCGACGTCCAGTTGCGGTCGGTCGGCCCGCTCCCGGCGAAGAAGACGACGCACGGCGCGGCGCCGTCGCCCGCCGGCAAGGCGATCGTCGAGGGCAGCGTGTAGCCGGGCTTGCTGATGACGAGGTCCTCGTTCACCGCGGGGTGCTTCATGCCTGGTCCCGCGAGAGAGCGCGGCCGAGCCACGACACAATCAGCATGCTGAAAACCTTACAGCACCCCGCTTGAGAGACGAACCCGCCAGGCCGGAGGCGTCCGAGGTGTCGGACGCCGCGGGATCCTTGGTGCCGGTGCTCGCGAACAGGAGTCGCCTCACGGAATCGGCCGTGTCCGGTCCCGCCCGTGAGCCGGTCCTTTACACCGCCGACGGGCTGCAGTACGATCCGTGTGATCGATACCACGCATGGTCTTGCCGACTTGCGGATCGGTGCGGGACCGAGGTTGTCCGGCCTGTCGGGTCGCCGCCGGCGCCGGTGTTCGCTGCCAGGGAGATACCATGAACGCGAATCGGCGCCCCACTCGCATAACGGCCCTGCTTGCGACAGCTGCGCTCGTGCTCACAGCGTGTTCGGGCAGTAGCTCGCCTTCGCCATCCGCGGCCGCCGCAAGTGCCGCCGCAAGTGCAGGCGGGAATCAGCCGTCCAGCAGTCCGGCCGCACAGCCGTCCAGCAGTCCGGCCGCACAGCCGTCCAGCAGTCCGGCCGGTGCGCCTGTCACCCTGACCATCGCCGCCAATGCAGTCGTCGGTGGCAAGAGCGACCAGGAGGCGACCTGGCTCACGAATTACGTGATCCCGGCCTTCGAGAAGGAGATGGCCGCCCAGGGCAAGAACGTCACCGTGACGTTCAATGGGACGGGCGTCGCCGACGAGCAGTACAAGGCCCAGCTCGCGCTCGACCTGAAGAGTGGCAGCGGTGCCGATGTCTTCGACATGGACGGCATCTGGATCGGGGAGTTCGCCCAGGCGAACTACATCAAGCCCCTGAATCAGATCCTCCCTGCGGCTGACACCTGGGACGGCTGGAGCCAGATCTCGCCCGCCGTCCAGGCGAACATGTCGTACCAGGGTCAGCGCTACGGCATCTCGTCCGGCACCGATGGGCGCTTCCTCTACTTCAACAAGGACGTCTTCGCCAAGGCGGGTCTGCCGGCCGACTGGGCGCCCACGAGCTGGCAGGACATCCTCACGGCGGCCCAGACCATCAAGGACAAGGTCCCCGGCGTGACGCCTCTCCAGATCGACGCTGGGACGGCGATGGGCGAAGCGACGACCGCGCAGGGCTTCCTGCCCCTCCTGGTGGGGACCGGCGTCAAGCTCTACGATGAGACCACCCAGAAGTGGCAGGGCAACACGCCTCAGATTCAGGACGTGCTGAACTTCTACAAGCAGGTCTACACGACCGGGCTGGGCGATCCGCAGATCCAGCTTGCGGCCAAGGGCCGCGACCAGTCCTTCCTGGAGTTCAGCCAGCTGAAGATCGGGATCCTGGCCGAGGGCGACTACATGTGGCGAGGCGTCATCAATCCCACGGGCGGCGTCAACCCGATGCCGAACCGGGCCACCGAAGTGGGCTGGACGCTGATCCCGGCCAAGACGCCCGGCAGTGGCGTGAATGGCCAGAACTTCGTCAGCATCTCCGGTGGCGGTGGCCGCGTTCTGAACCCGAACACCAAGAATCCCGCTGAAGCGTGGGCGCTGCTGTCGTTCATGGCCTCGAAGGACTCCGTGCTCCAGTACACGAATGGGCAGCCGCAGATCACCCAGCGCAACGACGTCAACGCGCAGATCCTCTCGAGTGACCCTGTGCTCACGTTCGTGGCGACCAAGGTGCTGCCACTGACCGCCTACCGGCCCGGGTTCGCCGTCTATCCGCAGGTTTCGCAGGCACTCCAGCTGGCCAGCCAGCAAGTCTTCAATGGCAAGTCGGTCAGTGACGCCGCCACCGAGTACAACGCCACACTCGTGAAGCTCGTCGGCGCCGATCATGTCGTCTCGGGCGGCTGACCGACCCTCTCCGCCCCGGGGGGCTTCGACTCCTCCCGAAGCCAGCGCGGCCGCCCTGCAAACTCGCGGGGCGGTCGCGTTCCTCACGCCCGCGCTCCTGCTCATCGGCATCTTCCTCGTCTTCCCCGCGCTCTGGACGCTCTACCTCGGGATCACGGACTATCGCCTGACTGGGATCCAGGCCGCGCAGCCGCAGGTGATCGGTCTCGACAATTACGCGTCGGCGCTGGGCGATCCGGCCTTCGCGAACTCGCTGTGGGTGACGCTCCTCTACGTCCTCGGATCCGCGGTCATCGGGCAGCTGGGGCTCGGCTTCGCGCTCGCCTGGACATTCCGCCGCTGGCGGGGCCCGGCCCGCAATGCGCTCGAGGTGCTGGTCATCGCGGCCTGGATCATCCCGAGCTCGGTGGTGGCCTTCCTTTGGATCGCCTTTCTCGACACGCACAATGGGACGCTCAATGCGGCCCTGGGGAATGCCGACATCCCCTGGCTCTTCAGCTGGCCTCTTCTCTCGATCATCGTCTTCAACACGTGGCGGGGCACAGCCTTCTCGATGCTGCTCTGCGGCGGCGCGTTGAACACGCTGCCGCCATCTCACCTCGAAACAGCGCGTTTGGCCGGCGCCTCCACCTGGCAGCAGCTGCGTGACATCGTCCTGCCCTCCATTCGAGGCCACCTCCTGACCAACCTTCTGCTGATCAGCCTCTGGACCTTCAACGATTTCACGCCCTACCTGATCACAGCGGGAGGTCCGAATTTCGCCACCGATACGCTGCCCGTGTACATCTTCCGCAACGCGCTGATCAACTTCCAGCTGGGCTACGGCGCCGCAATCTCGGCCATCCTCCTGCTCATCAACCTGGTGATTGCGCTCGTCTACCTGCGGCTGCTCCGAGCGAGAAGCTGATGGTCAGAGACGGCACGACGCCCACGCCGGGCTCGATCCCAGGACCGTCCGAAGCCGCCCTGCAGGTCCGCCGGCTGCTGAGCCGAATCGGTTTCTACCTCTTCATCGTCATTGTCGGCGCCTATTTCGCACTGCCCATGCTGTGGCTCGTCTTCGCGCCGTTCGACCCGCACCCCACGCTTGCGGCCGCGGTGCCCTCTTCTGTCACGCTCAGCAACTTCTCGGACCTGCTGAAGAACCCCAACGCACTGCGCTCGCTCGTAAACTCCATCGTGCTCGCGGGGGCCACGATGGTGCTGGTGGTGGCCGCCGCGGCACCCGCCGCCTACGCGCTGAGCCGGGTCCGGATCCCCGGGCGTGACCTGCTCCTCTACGTCCTCCTGCTGTTCTCGTCGGTGGTGACGGGCACCGCCGCGATGGTCCCGCTCTTCCTGCTCGTCTTCAATCTTGGCCTCATCAATACCGACGTGGGTGTCGTCCTCGTGCTGGCGGGCGGCCTCATGCCGGCCGGGATCTTCATCCTCAAGGACTTCGTCGATTCGATGCCCAAGAGCTATGAGGAGTCGGCCCGGGTGTTTGGGGCCAGTTCGTTCCAGATCCTGCGCGACATCGTCCTGCCCTACGCTCGTCCGGGCCTGGCGGTAATTGCGGTATGGGTGGTCGTCAACGTCTGGAGCAACTTCCTGATCCCGTTCATCCTGATCCGTGACCCGGGCCTGATGCCGGCGGCCGTCGTCGTCTACAACTTCTACACGGAGGGCGGGCAGGCCGACCTACGCCTCCTTTCCTCATTTGGACTCCTTTACTCGATCCCGGTCGTCGTGATGTACCTCTTCGTCAATCGCCGCTACGGCTTCCGCTTCTACGGAGGGATCAAGGGCTGATGGCCGACCTCGAGATCCGCGGCCTGACAAAGATCTTCCCGGGCGGCATGCGCGCGCTCGACGGCCTCGACCTGCAGATTCAGGACGGGGAGTTCTTCGCCCTTCTCGGTCCATCCGGCTGCGGCAAGACCACCCTGCTGCGCTCGATCGCGGGCCTGGAGACGCCTAACTCCGGCGAGATCCACATCGGCGGCCGCGACGTGACCCGCCTGCCGCCCGCCGCCCGGGACGTGGCGATGGTTTTCCAGGACTACGCCCTCTATCCGCACATGACGGTCGCCGACAACATCGCCTACCCCCTGAAGGTCCGCCGGGTCGGTCGGAAGGAGCGCCGCGAGGCCGCCGAGTCGGTGGGCAGGAGTCTCCAGATCCAGGGCGCCATGCTCGATCGACGGCCGGGCCAGCTGTCCGGTGGTCAGCAGCAGCGGGTGGCGCTTGCGCGGGCGATCGCGTACCGGCCGCACGTCTTCCTTTTCGACGAGCCCCTCTCGAACCTCGACGCCCGGCTCCGGCTCGAGGCTCGAACCTTCCTCAAGCAGCTGCAGCGGGAGCTGGGCGTCACCACGGTCTACGTCACTCACGATCAGGCGGAGGCACTCGCCCTCGCGGACCGGATGGCGGTCATGGACCAGGGCCGCATCCGCCAGCTCGACACGCCCTCGAACTGCTTCCTCCGACCGGCCAACACGTTTGTGGCCGCCTTCATCGGGTCGACGCCCATGAACCTCCTGCCGGCGACGGTGCAGGAAGGCACGTTCGAGGTGGCCGGGCAGAAGGTGATGATCCCCGAGGCGATTCGAGCGAAGGTCAGCGTGGGAGACACGGTGATCCTGGGTGTCCGCCCCGAGTATGTATCGGTCAGCCCGACCGAGCTGCCGGGCTCGCTGACCGGGACCGTCCGCGTCCTGGAGAACCTGGGCGTCGACTCGCTGGTCACCGTCGAGGTGGGCGATCTGCGGGTCCAGGCGACCGTTCCGGAGGAGCGGGTGCCGGCCGTCGGCGACCGCATCTGGCTCGCGCCCGACCAGCGCCGTCTCCTCGCCTATCGACAGGACGACGGGGAGCAGGTCGGAGCACCGAAGGTCGCGCAGTCCGACGCCCCGGCCCTCGTGCCGGGTGCCGAGTGATCCGGCATCGGGGGCGCTGGACACCGCAGGATCGTCAGGAGGCGATCTACCGCTACCTGCCGTTCGACGTGCCGCCGGGGACCAAAGGGATCTCCGTCCGGTACGGGTACGAGCGCGGACCCGACGCGATCCTTGACCTGGGCGTCGCGGACCCGGAGCGAGTCCGGGGCTGGTCCGGCAGCGAGCGTCGCCATGTGGTGATCGGACCTCGGGCCGCCACGCCCGGCTACCTCGCCGGGCCGATGACCGCCGGCCAGTGGCAGGTTCTGATCGGCCTCTACCGTGTCCCTGCCGAGGGACTCGCCTACGAGGTTGAGGTCGAGCTCGGAGCGGTGGATCCAGGGCCGCTGCCGGCGCCGCCTCCTCGCCCTGAACGGCCGCCTCGGCGCGGCCTGCCGGCGGCCCCAGGACGGCAGTGGCTGGCCGGGGATCTCCACAGCCACACGATTCATTCCGACGGGGTCCTGACGCCGGCTGCGCTCGGCTGTCTGGCCGCGGAGCGGGGCCTGGACTTCCTCGCCGTCACCGACCACAACGGCGTCGCCCACTTTCCCGAGCTTCCCGGGGCCGGAGCGCACGCCGGGATCCTATTGCTGCCCGGCCAGGAGGTTACGACCGACGAGGGCCATGCCAATGCCCTGGGGGCGATGCCCTGGATCGATTTCCGCGAGCCTTCCGACGCGTGGCTCGCAGCGACCGAGGCGAGCGGCGGCCTTCTCTCGATCAATCACCCGGTGGCGGGTCCCTATAGCTGGCGCCGCCCGCTGACTCGGCGGCCACCGCTGGCGGAGGTTTGGCATTCAAGCTGGGACCACCGGAGCGAGACGCCGCTCGACTGGTGGGCCGCCTGGGGTGGCATTCCGGTCGGTGGCAGCGACTTTCACCTGTCCGGCAGTGACGGGCTGCCCGGCGAGCCGACCACCTGGGTCGAAGCCGAGGAGCTCAGCCTGGGCGCCATCCTCGCCGCTCTCCGGGCGGGCCGCGTAGCGATCTCGGCCGGGCCGCGCGGGCCGGCCGCCGTGCGCCACGAAGACGGGATCGTGATGCTCGGTGCCGCAGGTGCCGCGCTGGTCGGGCCGGACGGCTTCCGTCGCCCCATTCGTGACGAGCGCGAGCGGGTGCCCGGCGGTCCCGGGCCCTACCGACTGGTCGATCCCTCGGGGTCGACCCTGGCGCTCATTCCCTGAGGCAGGTTGGAGGACGCATGGACCGAGCAGCGGTGGACGAGCTCCGGCTTGAGAGCATGCGGCGGAGCGTCGGCCTGCTCTACGAGCGCAATCGCCAGCGCGGACACGCTGCGTGGTGTGACCGTGACTATGACTTCGTTTGCCCGTCGAGCGTGACCTATCCCTTCCAGTGGTTCTGGGACTCCTGCTTCCACGCCATCACGCTGAGCCACTTCGACCCGTCGCGCGCCGAGTCAGAGATCGCCGGGCTGTTGGCGAACCAGCAGCCCGATGGGTTCATCGCCCACGTCACGTTCTGGCAGCGCGAGACGTACCTCGACCGTCTGGCGAGCTATGCCATCGCCTATCGGACGCCGTACATTTCCGACTGCATCCAGCCGCCACTGCTCGCCGAAGCCGTCATGGCGGTCGCCGCAGGGGGCCGCGGTGCCGCCTACCTGCGGGAGGTGCTGCCGGCCGTCCGTCGCTATTACGACTGGCTGCGCGACGTGCGGGACCCCGATCGCGATGGCCTGATCGCCGTGCTCCAGGCGGACGAGACAGGGCTCGACCACTCTCCGAAGTTCGATGCCGAGCTGGGGCTCTCGGGCGACGTGGGTGACGACTACACCGCCGCCTGGCACCGTGTCGCCGACCCATATGCCGAAGTCGGCCGCGATCCGGCGCGCATGTTCGCCCTCGATCGGTTCATCGACGAGGACGTGATGATCAACACCATCTACGCCGAGAACCAACGGGTGCTGGGCGAGCTGCTGGCCCAGGTTGGCGAGCGGGATGCTGCCGCGGACTTTGCCGCGCGGGCGACGCGGACGAAGGATGCGCTCGTGGCCAAGTGCTGGGATCCCGAGGCTGGGCTCTTCTGGGACCTGGCCGGCCTCGACGAGCATCCGCTCCGGACCAGCACGATCACCAGCCTCTTTCCGCTCCTGCTCCCGGATCTCGATGCGGCGATCGCAGCGCGGCTGGTGACCCAGCTGGAGGATCCGGCGACATACGCTGTGCCCTGGCCCGTTCCCTCGGTCTCACGAGCCGAGCCCTCGTTCCGGCCCGGTCGCGCCGGCGACGACCTCGTCTGGCGCGGTGCGACGTGGGTCAACACCAACTGGTACCTGGCCCGGGGGCTGCGCCGCCACGGCCGGCCCGACCTGGCCCGCCGGATCGAGGATGCGACGGCGGCGCTCATCGAGCGCTGGGGGTTCCGCGAGTACTACGACGCGCTGACCGGCGAGGGACACGGCGCACCCGATTTTAGCTGGTCAGCCGTGATCCTCGATCTCCTCGAGGCTCGTTCAACTGAGGACGCCGTCAGCCGCGTGCGCGAGGAGCCAGCAGCCGGAGGGTCCTGATCTCCCAGGGGGCGAGCTGCAGTTGGACGCTGCGGTCCTGGACGGGCAGCTGGGGCCCGGCGTTTCCGAGCAGGTCGGCCTCGTATGCCTCCAGGAAGGGTCCCCGGATGAGGGCGACGCTTCCCTCGGGGGTTTCGCAGGCCAGCCGCAACTCGAGCCAGTCGCCATCGCGCCGGAGCGCCGAGAGGGTCAGGCCGTTGCCGTCGACGGCCAGGCCCTCGCCGGCCCCGAGTGGGCCGCCGGCGGGGCCCGTGCCGGCCGCCACCATGAAGGGGTGCCGGTAGCGTTCCGCCTCCCCGACCACGTCGGCCTCGACCCACGACCCGCTGTGCGGGTAGAGGCCGA
>JADGQK010000138.1 GCA_017881915.1 Chloroflexota bacterium
ATGGCAGCTACGACACCCGGGTTCTCGAGGTCGTGGGCAGGGCGGGCTATCCGCTCGTGGTCGGATGGGACGTGGACTCGAAGGACCAATCGGGAGCCTCAGGGGTCATGCAAGAGGTCGCAAACGCGACGGCTGGCACGTATGGGTCGATCGTGCTCATGCACTGCGGGTCGCCGCTGACTCCGCTCGCCCTGCCGGCGATCATCGACCGCTATCGGGCCCGGGGCTTCGCCTTTGTCACGATCCCCCAGATGTTCGGCCTGCCCGCTCCAACTACCGGCTGGGCGCCGCCGAGCAGCCCCGACACGTGGCCGGTCGGCGAGCTCGCGGCGGCCGATCCTCGACCGAGCTGGAACGCCAGCCCTGCGATCGATGCGTCCGGCCACCTCCACCTCGCATACGAGACACCGGCCGGCGTCGTGTACGGCGACGACGCGTCAGGCTCGTGGCAATCGGAGATCCTCGCGGCGAGCACAAGCTCCACGTTCGTGTCGCGGCCATCGCTCGCCCTGGATCCGGGTGGAGGAGCGCACCTCGTCTACCTGTCCTCGACGACGTCCGGCACCCAGCTCCTCTACCGGCGCCGGGCGAGCGACGGCGCCTGGTCGAGCCCGATGCTCGTGGCGTTGCTCGCCGCCCCGGCGTCGACGGCCACGCTCGCGATCGACCGTTCGGGTCGGCCGGTCATCGCCTATGCGCTGCTCGGTGGTCCGCGAAAGGAGATCGCGCTCGCCAACCGGGTCGCCAACGGCTGGAGTCAGACCATCGTTCCGACCACGGACCGGACGTTCCTCAACCCGTCGATCGCAATCGACGCACGCGGGGCAATCCACCTGGTCGAGCGCCGCAACGGCTACTCCGAGATCGACGAAACGACCAACGCCTCTGGCGCCTGGTCGACGGTCCGACTCTTCGGGGTCTCCGGGAGTGCGGTGCCGTTCGCAGCGTTCGATCCGGGCGGACGGCTCGTCGTCGCCTCGCAGGAATCGTACGGCGAGGCCATCACGCTCGGGATCCGATCAGACGGTGGATCGCTGGCGTGGACGACCGTAACCGCGGTCGGGGACCTCTCGGGGCTGGCGATCGGCCCGGACGGCAATCCGCTCGTGGCCTTCAGCCGGATCGCCCAGCCCGGCGGGGCAAGCCGGATCTGGCTCGCCCATTCGCCATCCTGACGAAGGCCACTCACGTGCCTGGACGCGGGAAGGGCGCAGCCGAGCTCGCGCCGAATCGGCTTCAGGATGGGCAGGTCGACGATCGCCAGATCTACCTTCGCTCAAGCGGCCAGCCACGACCGACCCACCGTGCGCCCCGGCGATCTCGGCAGCTGAGTAGCAGGCGCCGGATGCGACTTCGCCGCCCGCAAGATCCGCGCTGGTGATGGCTGGCAGATCCTGAGCTGCCTTCGGATCAGCGAGCGCTCTCGCCTCTGCGTCAACGGCGACGCTGGCGCGACCAGGCGAACCACAGCAGGCCGAGGACGACGACAACGACGACGACCACCACAAGGGCCAGCGTCCCGCTGAACTTGAAGCCAAGCAGCGTGATGGCAAGAAGATCCATCGGTCACCTCCTGACAGGCAGCATACGGGGCCGGTCCGGCTGCGACGGCGAGCCGCCAGCGCGCCCTACCTGCGCTTCGACAGCCAGTCCAGGATGTTCAGGGTGAGCCGGCCGAAGCCCGGCGAGACGTCGTGGCTGGCGGCGAAGCGCGGATCGAGCGCCCAGCCCCAGTAGAACGTTCCTGAGGCGAACACGCGACCGCCGGTCGGGAGCTCGCGCCATACGGCAGCCGCCGTGTATGTCGTCGACCGATCCCGTCCGGCCAGGTTCGCCGAGACCGCGAACGGGTGGTCGTAGGCGCCTCCGAGGGGCCCCCACCACTCGGCAGAGGGATAGACGCCATCGACCTCGCCGCCCGCGATGAACCCGAGCGACCCGTTTGCTGCGAGCCCGGTGCCGTCGAGGAGCCGCGGATCGGCCCCGGACGCCATGATGGTGTAGCGGCCAAGGACCGATGTGATGCCGCGGTAGCGGACCCCGTAGAGCGGCTGGTCCGCGAAGCTCCCGACGTACGGGCCCGCCGGCCCGAACGCCTGGAAGCCGGTGCCGCTCCGCTCCTCGGTATCCCCAGGAGGCGGCGTGGTGCCGGGAGATTCGGACGGCTCCGGGGTCTGGCCGGGAGGCAGCATGGCCGCGGGCACGGGCCCGCCCTTCAGACACACGAAGTCGCGCGGGCCGTTCGGCGAGCCTGAGCCGAAGCTCACCGGCCAGTACCCGCTGTCCGCGGCGAGCATCGCGACCCCCATGTCGCCGGCAGCCACGTGGCGGTCGAGCCAGTCGTAGAGCAGCGTCCCCCAGTACTCGTCGTGGCCGTTGAAGATCACCGTCCCGGGCAGTGGCTGAGCCGCGGGATCGATCGACAGGTTGTAGTCGGTAGTAAAGCTCACGTCGAGGCCCTGGCGTTCGAGCCATGCGATGAGTGGCAGCTCGAGAAAGAAGAGCTGTCCGGCACCCCCGTCGGTCGCATAGGGCCGATCGAACGAGACCCCGAGGGCCCGGGTGACGCCGGGCAGCGGGTCGCCCATCCGGGTGACATAGACGCTCGAGCCGCCCCACTCGTTATATGCCTGCCAGTTGAGCGCGCTCGACACGAGGAGGAGCTTCGTCGCCGACCTGCTGCGAAGGACGAACGGGACGTATGACTGGGCCCCCTGGTCGCTGTCCAGGCGGACGAGATACATTCCCGACGGCCATTCGGCCGGGATCGGGAACGTGCTCGTCCACGTCCAGGGCGCCCGGACCATCTTCGTGGTGGGGTCGACCACCGGTGCCGCCTGCTCCCGGCCCGGCGTGGACTCGATCGTGGCGACCTTGACGAACGGGCTCTCTGCCGGCGCGCTGCCGGACACCCGCCAGATCGTCGCGACGAAGGAAGGTGCCGTTGTGGAGACGGCCAGCCTGAGCGCCTCACCGGGGAAGTACGACGGTGCCGACGCGTACCCTTCGATCAGCCGGCCGGGCTCGGACCTGGCATGGATCTGCCACGGCAACGAGCCTTCGTATGCGAACTCCGGCCGATTCAGCAGGGGGATCGTGTCGGCGCTCCCGGCGAACGACGGGTTCGGCGTGGTGCCGGGCGCGAGCGGCGGCGGCGTGGCGCCGAGCGTCACCGGTGGCAGCGTGGGTAGTCCGGTCGGCGGGCCCGCGATGCCCGGCAGCTGCCCGATCACCGGCACCTGCTGCAGCGTGGTCTTCAGGTCATGGAGCCAGGGCGGCCGCGCGATGACGACGACGGCGCCAGCGACGGCGGCCACGCCGAGGAGCGCGACGAGGACGACCGCGACGACGCGCCGGCGCGACCTCCTGCCCGGCGGGTCGCTGAGGGGATCTGCGTGCATGCCGGCCGAAGGATAGCCGCTGCATCGGACCCGCTCGGCTCGACTGACGGCCCGACGGGCGCTCGGTCCTCGTCGGCCCTACAGCAACAGGGCCGGGATCGCCTCGAGCGGGACAGGGTTGGCAGCCAGGACCACCTCAGCCGCGGCCCGAATCCGCGGTGCGAGCGATGCCACGAAGGTCCGCGCCACCGGCTTCTTGCCCTCCGCGACCGTCGTGTCGCGCAGCAGCAGCCAGCCGCCGACGACCCCGATCGCCATCTCGACCAGGTCGACGGCGTAGTAGTCCACGCGGTCGCGCTCGGGCAGGGCCTTGAGCCCGTCCACGGCCTGGCCGAAGAGG